>CAZRIE010000020.1:0-36013 GCA_964600075.1 uncultured Flavobacteriaceae bacterium | reverse complement strand
CACTCCTGTTTTATTATAACCTCCTCGGGGAGTAACCTCATCAGTCTTACAATAACATTTGGTGTATTTAAACTCAAGATATTAATCTGTGATTCTGGGCCTAGGATATCCCTAATTTCTTTGCTGGCATGGAGAACTATTGACCCTCCATGACTATGGCCCACAAGGGTGATTTTTCGAGGTGTGTTTTTTAACTTATTCTTTCGATGATCTATTTCCTTTAACAATCCTTCACAAGTATCCTTTCTCGCTTTTGTATTATTTGCCCCACTCCAATCAACTAATTTCAAGTATCCCCCCCGATTAGGGTTATATCCAAATAATTCCCCGATTGATTGTACTACTGATTGATTCCAAACTGTACTATTGATACTAGTTCCATGCAAGAAATAGATTTCAGTTTGATTGTTTAAATATGAACTGGCCATGGCATTTTATCGATTAGTCAGTCAATTATATTCTTTAAAATAGCGAATCCCATTCCAATAAATTTACAATTTTTCTAATACTTACCAGTGACGGTTAGCATACAGGGCTTTTCATAGGACAGGTTGTTAGGGCACATGCTATTCAAAATACTTGATAATTTCATTAGTAATTAATTGATGTCCTTTTTTATTTGGATGATTCACTTGTGACATATAGATGGAGATATCATCACCCAAAACCACCTTGTTCTTAAATAATTCATAGCTATCGATTAAACCAATCCCTTTTTCTTTTGATAATCGTTTAATCTGTTCTGCATATTGCTCTAATTCATTATTAGGCTCAAGAATATTAACTCTTTGGTCGGGAGAAGGTGTTAAAAGTATAATCTTAATATCCTCTTTTAGAGCTTTACTTATCATACGACTCCAAGCTTCCTGAGACTTATCAAGTCCTATACTTCTGTCATTTAATGCATAGTCGATAAAAAGCACATCTGGTTTATGATTCAATACATCTGATTTAAAACGTTTCTCACCGCTTATTGAATTCTCTCCGCCGATAGAAGTATTTATTATGTTAATCACCGCATGCGGATAAATTGCTTTTAATTCTTTCAATACTAGAAAAGGATATGATTCTAAAGTGTTAACAAATGGTGTTTTGAAATACCCTGCAGGAACAGAATGTCCATGAAAGACTAAATTAATAGTTCTGTTTTTTGGCCATTCGTCTTTAAGTTCTGTCTTTATATGATTCAAATAATCTGAAGGATTTACAATCTTATTCTTATCATTTGTATGGCATGAAAATAAAATAGTAAGTAAAATAAAATAAAATTTTCTCATAGGTATATTAATCGGTTTTGTAGCTGCACGCCCCTAATAGCCCTAATAAACAGCTGTTTTAATACATTTTTTGTTTTGTTCTAGCCTTTCGAAAATCAGGTGTTTTTCTATGTTTTGTTCCTTGTTCATAAGCGTAAGACAATCTAATTAATGTTGGCTCATCATACATCCTACCCAAAAATTGCAATCCGGCCGGTAAGTTTTTAGTTGTAAAACCCATTGGAACCGTGAAAGCAGGCTGACCGGTATGCGGGCTTATAATCTGACTGTTGTCGCCTTTGTATTCCTCCTCGAAGAAATCGACCCTGGCCGGTGGATGATTCCAAGAGGGATACACAATGGCATCTAATTCTAAGGAATCCATGATGTTTTCAATGGCTTCACGAAACGCAATACGCCTGGAATCCGTGTAGGCATCTAAGCATGGAATTTCTGGGTTTTTCCATCTGCCTCTGTTGGCTGCATTTCTTTCCAGTCTCAACCTAGCGAAATCAGAATTCGTCCCTACTCGAATGATGTCCTCTATAGATTTTAAAGAATCAATTTTTACATAGTCGGCGAGGAAAGTTTTAACATCGTCGCGGAAAGACATACACCATTGATCCTGGCTTAATACCGAGAAATCAGGAATAACTACAGAATCAATCACTATGGCGCCCAATGAATCGAGATGGGAAAGTGCCTTTTCAAACAAAGATTTGATTTCTGGATGTGGGTTATCGTCACTTAGCTCCCTAAGCACACCTATTCTAGCACCAACAAGCCCATCTTTCAAGAGAAACTGACTATAGTTGGTGGGTATTTTGCCTTCTGAGTTTTTGGTCAGGGGGTCTTCTAAATCATACCCTGCAATAACTTCCAACACTTTAGTAGCGTCTTCTACCGTCCTGCCCATGGGGCCGACCACATCATTTCTCAAGTAGAGCGGCACAATGGCACTTCTGCTCACTAATCCCAGCGTAGTACGGAAACCTACCAGGGCACAATGAGAGGAAGGCCCTCTTATAGAATTTCCAGTATCCGTCCCAAGTCCGATCGTACCAAAATTGGCAGCGATGGAAGCAGCAGTTCCCCCACTTGAGCCTGCAGGAACATAGGCCAAATTATATGGGTTTCTTGTCGTTCCTGCTATTGAACTTTCAGTATGCATTGGGCTAAAGGCCCATTCGGCCATATTTGATTTAGCTATGACTATCGCACCGGCGGCAACAAGCTTTTTGATTATAAAAGCATCTTCATCAGGAATGAAATCCTTTAAGGCCAGCGCTCCTGCTGTAGTTGGAAGTCCTTCGGTATTAATGTTATCCTTTACGATGATTGGAATTCCGTGTAACGGGCGCAGGGTACCTTTTTGCTGATATTCTTCATCAAGTGCCTTGGCGATATCAAGTGCCTTTGGATTTATTGTTGTAATTGAGTTTAGGATACTATCCTGATTTTTAATTCTCTGCAAATACTCATTAACCAATTGATGGCTAGTATAGTTCCCTTCTTGATAAGCCTTATGTATCGTAGCTATCGTCAATTCCGATACCTCAATTGTTTCTGTTAGTTTTGGTTCTTTACATGCAATGCATCCAAATAGTAACAGTATGACTACATATAAGATTTTTGATTTATTCATATTCAAAATTAGCTTTAACACTCATGCTATGCGTAGTGTAAAGATTTTTAGGGAAAAACACTTTCTTTAGAACGATCGGTAGTAAAGAGCCGTATCCTTGGGTTTAAAATTACTTCTACACGCCAACCTTTGACGTAACCATGAACCCCGCTGTACCCATAGTATTTCTTGCGCGCAGTAAGATTCTCATATTTTTTACGAATTCTCCGTATAGATGGACCAAAGACACGATAAGAAGGTTGCCTTTAATCGGAACTATAGTTTAGAGAGCGTCTTATTCTTGAATCTAATCAGAGTTAGCTTTGAACATCTCCAATCATTACGTCAACACCACCAGTTGCGAACTTAGGAATATCGCTTACGGCAGCTTGTCCTTCAGCAGAAGCCATTTGCTTTTGCAATTCTTCGATTGAATCAAAATACAGTTCGGCCATTCTATACTGTGAGGGGTTGCCTCCATCCGGTGTTCCAATGAACTTTGTGAGTTCAATTTGGCTTACACCTGGAATTTTAGATGCAATAGGAAGATGTGTTTCGGAATAGTAAGCCTCAAAAGCAGCAGAATCTACTGGATGACCATACAATACGATTAATTTTACCATAATTATTTAATTTAAAGTTTAAGTTTTCTGAAATTTACTTCTCATTTAAGTAAAGCAAGCAAAATTTTGACATATCTAGAGGTTTTACAACGGTTGTATGCGCAGAACCAAAATCCACTCAATTAAGATTATCGGAAGGAATGCCCATTTTCCGATAATTTCCCCAAAAGGAAATGCATCACGAATCAATGAATATTCCCTCGCTAGAGTTGTATGTAATCCCGAATTACTGGCTTATATTTTTATTTTCACTAGGAATTGCTTCAATGTTTTTCAACACAAACACATAATCCTGATAGTCCCCATTGCGGTCTTCTTCAAAACAAACCAGCTATTGGTTTTTAATTATTTCGATGAATTATTCTTTCATCTCGTGATTTTGGCGTTTCGAATAAACGTCCGCTCTAATGGCGTTTATTTTTTGTTGTAGCCAGTTTTCCTCTTTATCATGTAAAGTAATATTTCATCATCTTCATTTGGTAGCTTTGTTGTACCTACCATTTCCAACCCTAATTTTTCTAAAAGTCGTTGGGAAGACATATTCTCTTTTGATGTAATTGCTTTAATTTCCTCAAGTTCAAATTCTTCAAAAGCAGCTTTTATTAATCTATATGCTGACTCATAAGCATACCCTAATCCCTCATATTGAGGTAAAAGGCCAAATCCTATATCAATTCCATCTACTCCATCTCTGTCATAAAGTCCGCATGTGCCAATTTTTGCACCCTCAGCCTTTGAAATTAAAGAATAACTTGAATATCCAAGAGCATTTAATTGTGGGAGCATTTTAATATGAATATATTTTTCAGCATCTTCAATTGAATTAATTTCTCTATCTCCAACATATTTGATGAACTTTGGAGTATTCATTAATTGATAAATTAATTCAGCATCTTGCTCTAAAGTTGGCCTTATCAATAATCTTTCTGATTCAAATTCTCTGTGCATTAAATTTTGTGTTTTATTGGCGACAACCTAGGAATAGAATCATTGATCATATCTCCCTAATAAAATTTCAAGCGATTAATCTAGTTATATTTCTTTAAACAATATTCCGAAGATTCATCTCGTTTTTCCTCTCTAACTAACAAAAAGACACCAACTGTTGTAGTTGGTGTCTTTTGCAGTATCACAACTGAAGTTCAGTTTTACCTATACATTCTCGGGTACCTCAAACCCTGCACGATAATCGCGTTTTAGCATTTTATCCGCTTCAGGGTCGTTGACAAACTTCTCCTTCTTCGGGTCAAAAGTGAGCACACGCTCCGTTCGGTAGGCAATGTTACCCAAATGTGCCAAACCTGAGGAGAGATGCGCAGTTTCTATAGGGCCGTTCAATATCGTTTTATCGCGTTTACGCACGGCTTCGATAAAGTTGGCAAAATGACCTGTGGTACCTCCGGCACCGCGGTCCATACCCGATGCGGCCTTTCCGCCATCGCTACCCGACTGGCCAGGGGTTCTATCTTTGCCCAAATACGTTTTATACTTGTCATACCCATCTACGACCAGGGTACCTTTTTCCCCGTAAAAAATATTGCCGACCGTGGCCCCGCTCTCCTCGTTCGTACACCAGGGGCGTACCTCAAATTGTATAATTTTCCTCTCCTCAGGGTAGTTATACACTGATGTCAATACCTCAGGAACCTCTTTGGCATCGTCCCAAAGGAATTTACCGCCCATAGATGTAATCTTTGTGGGAAGGCCAACATCGAGCCCCCACATACAAAGATCGGTCTCATGAATACCTTGGTTGCCCACATCGCCATTACCATAATCCCAATGCCAGTGCCAATTGTAGTGCACCAAGTTTTCGGTGAAGGGTCGCTTTTGAGCTGGGCCCGTCCATAAATCGTAATCGATGCCCGGTGGAATTGGGGAAGTGCCCTTATCGCCGATACTCGGCCTCCAACGAAAAACCAAACCACGTGCCATGTAGACACGACCAATATAGCCATCGCGCATCAGTTGAATAGCTTCGTTGACCGCGGGGGAACTTCGCAGCTGTACACCATGCTGTACGATTCGGTCATATTTTTCGGCAGCCTCGATCATTTTACGGCCCTCCCAAATATTGTGCGAACCTGGTTTTTCGACATAGACATCTTTACCGGCCTGACATGCCCATATCACGGAAAGGGCATGCCAATGGTTTGGCGATGCAATACTGACCACATCGATATCTTTGTCATCAAAAACACGGCGAAGATCCTGCTCTAACCTTACTTTTTTATCGTAGGTTTCTTTAAAGGTTTGCTGCCTTTCTTTCAAAAGGTTCATATCGGGATCACATAACGTATGAACGCGAACGTTATCCTGTGCCATTAGACTTTCGATATGGCTTTTACCACGGCCATTAACACCTAGAACTGCAGCGTTGATGCGGTCGTTGGCACCAAAGACACTTGCCGACACTATAGTCGGCGCAGCGATTACAGCCGAACTGGCAACGGCAGTCTTTTTAATAAAAGATCTTCTAGTTGATTTCATTTTTAATTATTTTTAAGTTGAACTTCAAATCTTACGGCCACGATTCAAACATACTGTCACTATTGATTCACTTATATAAATAGTGATTTCAAAAAATATACATTGCTTTTTACGCAAACAGTTGTACTACCCTTTTAAAGAGGACACCACTTTCTATATAGCCTTATGTATTTGGAACAATAACGAGATACTATCACCTTGACTTTTAACCAAAGTAAGTTAATACAAAAATGGTTTCGTTGTTACTAGAAGTGGATGGAATTAAAGAAGTTTTTGACTTTGGCAAAACTAGTACCTAAGAAAGGTAGCAGATGGATTAGAAACATTAGAAGGTTTTTGTGGTCGCTTACCAAACTGTATGACACTAAACCTTCTTCTCTCAATAGTCATTATAAGAAAGTTTAGGAATCGAATACTAGCGGTCATTCGTAAGAAAAATGGTCAGTAAACAACCGATAGCAAAGCAAATAGCAAAAAAAGAAAAAAGAACAATGTAGTTATGCATGAGTAGGAATTTTCACCCAAATTACTTAAAATACTAGAATAGCCGTCATAGATTCCTAAATATTCGATGAACTTCCCTCAAAATCAAGTCGTTGCTACTTCGATGATGTTTTAAACGATGATATACGATGATATATATACGTTTATCGAAAATGGCTCTCTAAACACTTTCTCTTCCTTAACTGCTTTTATAATGAAGCTTTTTTAGGCCCCTCAAAATTCAATGCCTTTTTGTAAATTAAGACACTGAATACGTTTGAATGAATTCAGTGCTAATCTCGTAAAACAGGTATGGGAAAACAATTTTTCACAGTACTCTTTTGTTTCCTAGGCTTTTGTGTGCTGCAGGCCCAAAACCAAGTAGATATCTTGATTATAGATGGTGGTGCGGGCGGAACATCCGCAGGCATACAGGCCGCACGTATGGGAACTAAAGTACAAATTATTGAGGCTAACACCCTCGTTAGGCGGCATGTTGACCTCTGCAGGCGTTTCCGCCATTGACGGTAACCACGAAATGCCATCTGGTATCTGGGGCGAGTTTCGGCAAAAACTACGCGAACATTACGGAGGAGCAAAGGCCTTTACAAAAGGGTTTGTCTACTACATTCAAAACGAACTGGGTTTTAAAAACCTGCGGGTCGCCGAAGAATTCCCGACCGAGGACAATTTCCCTATGATTCCCTATGACCGTGAAGGGAGACGAATTAAAGGAAAGGTTTTTCTGACCGTCGATCGTCTGGAAAGGGCCTATCACTTTAACCTTTACAAAACCGGAATTGCACTCGGTGACTACCCCATCGACCATCATCGCGATAAAAATCCAGAAGGGACCCCTGAAATCGCTTTTATCAACATTCGCGTGCCGAGTTACACTATTCCCTTGGGGTGACTTGATCCCGGAATCTATTGAGAACTTTATTGTAGCCGAAAAGAACATCAGTGTTTCGAACATCGTAACCGGAGCCACGCGCTTACAACCAGTTGTTTTGGGTATTGGCCAAGCTGCGGGAGCGTTGGCCGCTACGGCAATCTCGGAAGGCAAAAATCCCTTGTTGGTGTCTATCAGAAACGTGCAAAATGCCCTTTTGAAAAGCGGTGCCTATCTGATGCCCTATATCGATGTAAAAGTAGATACCTTAGCTTTTCAAGCTATACAGCGCATGGGTGCACCAGGAATTCTGAAGGGTTATGGCGTACCCTATAAGTGGGCGAACCAGGCCTGGTTCCATCCTAACCGAGTCGTATCTGAATATTAATGGAAGATGGGGTTACTTCGCTATTATCCAGAAATCGATAAGGTACCGGCTTCCGGCCAAGACATAACGCTTCCGTTTATGACTTCCGTGGTACAAACGCTTTATCCGGATTATCCTATCACTTCCGTTCAAAATAACTGGAAAATTTGGGTCATTGCACAAAATTTTCATGAAAAAATTGCTCTGACGCGTCGAACAGTAAGTATCTTAACGGCTTCATATCTTGAAGCCATTTGCCAAGGAAATAGGCTTTAACGGAAATCAGATTTCGAAATAGAACGATTTCGGAAGTTCAAAATGCAGGCACATCCTATCAAAAAGCTTAAAGCAAAGCACAAATCTAGACGATAAAAAAAAGTCTAGAAACCGGCGATCACAGGGGCCAAGCTGCGGGGGATATTCCGCCAGTTTCAAGACTTTTTTTATCGATTCTCTTTCATAGTTTTATTCTCCTTGTCCTAATGAAAAACCTCTTTTGCCATCGAATTCGTAAAGGTTCTCGGTTTTGATGACATCGAAGCCTTTGCTGTGCAACTTAGAAAGCAACGCCACCACTTGTTCGTAGTTTACCGGTTTGTATACCGGTGTTTCACTTTTTATCTCGGCATCGATGGCTACGAACCTACAACGCCAATGATCGGTGCAATAGGTCTCTTTCAAACCTTTTGGGTATACCTTGACCCCACGGTTCGTAATCATTTTCAACTTCAGGTTATAGGCATTGATTGTGGATATGGTGTTGCCAATTTCCTGGGGATTCGAACCTTGCCAATCAATAAATGCATCTACGCCTACCAAAACTTTTTTGGCTTGGGGCCGATGGTACGCTTTCATGTTTATGGTACCTGAACCTTCTATAAGCTTGCTAATTGGTAGTTTTTTCGGGCTTTGTCCAAGTCTTGCGATGACTTCATTGGCAAATTCGTCGGTGGTGACCTTTTTCTTGCTGATACTTTCATGATAGACATCCGCCGTATGATAGCCCTCTTCAAGCGCGGTCAACCAAGCATTTTTGATCTTATCGGCAATTTCCAACTGGCCCACATGGGACAACATCAACACAGCAGCGTTGATTAGTCCCGACGGGTTTGCTATTTTCTGACCTGCGATATCGGGAGCCGAACCGTGTATGGCTTCGAACATGGCCACATTGGTTCCAATATTGGCCGATCCTCCCATGCCTACTGAACCTGCTATTTCGGCTGCGATATCTGAAATGATATCTCCGTACAGATTAGAAGTGACGATGACATCATAATCTTCCGGATGCGCCGCCAATTTTGCAGAACCTATATCGATAATCTGTGATTCGTTTTTGATCTCAGGGTATTCCAACGCAATTTCCTTGAATACCTGATGAAAGAGTCCATCGGTCAGTTTCATAATGTTGTCCTTGACCATACAGGTTACCTTCTTTCTTCCGTAAGCCTGCGCATACTCAAAAGCATAGCGTACTATACGTTCACAACCGGGTCTGGTAATCAGTTTAAGGCATTGCACCACATCTTGTGTTTGCTGGTGCTCGATACCGGCATATAGATCTTCTTCATTTTCGCGAATGATGACCACATCCATATCAGGAAAGTGTGTTTTAACAAAAGGATGAAGGGCGTTGACCGGACGAACATTGGAATACAGGCCCAATGATTTTCTCAAGGTGACATTGAGACTCTTATACCCTTTACCTTGAGGTGTCGTTACGGGTGCCTTTAGAATCAGTTTGTTCCGACCTATGACATCCCATGACTTTTGCTCGATACCGGCACTGTTCCCCGACAAGTACACTTTCTCGCCGAGTTCTATGAACTCAGGTTCAATATTGGCCCCTGCAACTTTCAGTATCTTTAAGGTGGCCGCCATAATTTCAGGTCCGATACCGTCACCTTCTGCTACCGCGACCTTTAATGCCTTGTTTACCTTACCTGAATTAGATTTTTGAAGTACCGTGCTGTTTGCCATGTTCGTTCTATTTTTAATGTTGACAACAAATTTCGAAAATCTATTTCATATATTATTATTTATATTTTTTAAGTTATATATAAATATATTTTATGCTTTAAAAGGAAGTTAGAGTCAATTTTTGATATAGACGTCGAACATGATCAAGGTTGGTTCTGGCGTGTTTTCTCTTCGACGAAATTCAAAAGCAAGGGTATAGCGGGATATACCATATTATGCCCGTAGCCATCCAACTCCATCAATTCGACATCAGAGTGTTCGACTACTTTTAGCATCCGGTACATGTAGGCGACCTCTTCGTAGCGGCCCAAAAGTTCCAGTTCACGATTGCCTGTAATCAATAACATGGGAGGCGCATCTTTACGTACATGAAACAGCGGTGCATATTTGTCGATAATGGGCTGCTTACCTTCGATGCCCATTTCTCGGCGGATAGTGAAATGGGTAATGGCATGTCCACTTAAAGGAATCAGGCCTGCAATATTGTTAGCATCGATATCATGTTTTTGTAGATAACTTTTATCAAGGCCGACCATATTGGCAAGATAGCCTCCTGCGGAATGGCCCGTCAAAAAAACCTTTTTGGGGTTTCCGTTGTACTTTTCAATATTTTTAAAGGTCCAAGCAACTGCTGCAGCCGCATCTTCAATATAAACAGGATGTTTTACTCTCGGATGCATTCTATAATTTACCGTAACCACCACAACTCCTTTTTCCAATAACCCTTCGGGAATATGTTTTTCACCATTCTCTAAGCCACCACCATGAAACCAAACCACTGTGGAAACATTCGTAATATCTTTTGGGTAATAGACATCAAGCTTGCACCGTTCTTTTAGATAGACATCGGAGGTTTGGGAAGCCGTGTCATAATAGGATATATTTTCCTTTAGTTCATATGTGATTTGCGAATAAGAAGTACTTCCAGCAAAAAGAAAAACACACAGAACAACCTTGATTTTGGACATATTTTTATTTTGATTTATAGTTTATTCAAACCTTTATAGTCACTTTTTAATTAGGACCTCGATTTGAGGGTTAATACTGGTCATATGCTCGATAAATTCAAGCTTCTCTCTAGGTGATATAACAATACCCGTATATTTTCCCCAGTTTACCTCAAGTCTATCGAAGGACAATGCAGGGGCACTTATTAGGCTGCTAGTTTCCTTTATACTTTTCACCATTTTGATATCGATTTTCTTGTTTATGATGAATCCCGATTTTACGAGCAAAAACTTTCCATCTATCAAGTAATAGGTGTTGGAGAATATATGTGCTACAAAAAGTAAAAGCAGGAGATTGATAATTAAACCAGTCCACACTGGTGAAGAAAGCAATGGTATTGTACTTCCTATCAATACAATCAAAATAATTGATAGCAGACCATAACTGATTTTAGATGGATATTTTTTCATCCTTCATTTGACTTTAGTAATTCCTTTATCTTCTCTAGATTAGAGAAATTTCACCAGAAGTATTACATCTCGATTCATGGTTCAATATCCTAATAAATAGGGTCGTAGGTTCGGTAATAAAAATTACTCGGTTTTTATTGTAGTTCTAGAAAGCGCACGCTCTTTAATGAGATATTCCTTAATGAATCTACTATTCTAAATATAAGTTCTATGCTTTCGAGTAAACTTTGGCAACCATAAATAATGCTTAATGTAATTTAATGAAAATAATAGAAAAAAGTAGGTAACTATATTGACAGACCAACTTTTATTAGAAGTTTCAGAAGATTACATATTTTAATTCATAAACAACAAAAAAGAAGAATGAGAGCATGTGGGTTTTTAGCTTATTAACTTTTTATTTGATGACCATGGTATGCTGTAAATTATTATACCCCGTAGTCTCCTCCCAAACATTGTCATTGGCCAATCGAATACTGTATTCCGGGCGCTCGGAAATACGTTCATAGGTATCGGCCAAATGTAGAAACAGTTCATAATCACCTTTTGGTAGCGTATCTGGAACAACAAAACTACCTGAAAGTGAGACTTGTGAAAACCACTTTCGAATATCGGTGTCAAAATCAAAAATAATGATTTCACCAGATACCTTATTTTTAAGTATTAACCATACGGTTCTCGACTTTACAGGTGAAGCGTACCCCACGTTCTCGATTTCTAACCTTAGTTTTATTGTTTCCCTGGCCGCTAATTCAGATGGGTAAGTACCCTTTTTCATCACGAATCGATAACCTAGATTATTTTTTATATCCTGCATACAGCTACCTTCTACCCAATCGTTATTCACTTCATTGTTGTAATCGGCATTCAGGAAGGTATAATGGACTTCTCTTAAGTCGGTATCCGCCATACCTGTCGGAGCACAATCGTTCTGGGGACTAAAACCATCGTTGCAGGTCTCCCCACCAATGATAACATACTTACTGTCTTCGGCAAAATAGGGCTTTAGGTTTTCGATATCTATGGCATCACGTGTAGCCGTATTACCATAATCCGCATAAGTACCAAAATCATCGGCACTAGCAAAAAGACAATCGTTATGCATGCCGATACGCGCCTTGTCTGTTTTCGAAAAAGCCTCCGTTTCCGTAAGCGGAGCGGAATCCGTTCCGGCATCGATACCGTACACATACCTTTGTTTCATCTGTGGGTATCTTACCTGTATCATAATATCCTTTGGAGTGGCATCCAGAAGCGCTTTCAATACTTCGATACGGTCTTGCTAATTTTCATCTAGCAACTTTCCTTGATTGGCATTGGTAGGGGCATCACCAAAGAAATCAGTATAATAATTTTCTCCCCAAGTACCGATAAACCCCATTTGGACACAATTGATTACATCTGCATTTTTTGTCAAAATCGGACCCAATTGTGCGATGTGACCGAAAACAATATCTTTAGGGGCATCACCCATAGGGCGGACAAATAAAACCGGTCGGACAATCCCCGGAATTAGATATTGTGGTATACGTAAACCGAGATATCAGCTTTACGCCTGCATTTCGCGCAGCGACAAAGTCTGCCTCTAAAAGGGCCAAAAACTCTGGAGAAATAGGCCTGTTCAAAAATGTATCGAACACAAAATAGCGAAAAATCAACGTGCTTACCGTACTATAACTGGCCCGCTGAGAAGTTGTCGGATTGCGATACCCTTTTAGCTCCTCCTCGTCTAGCGACAAATAATTACTTGCCTTCGTTTCCGAATAGCGATAAAATCCACGGTCGGGATTTGGAAAATCCGCAGTATCGGCTGCATACTATACGACCACTTCAGAGGCGTTGTTTTGATCTTCCGTGGTAACGGGTTCAAGCGGACTACCGTCATCGCTAAAATTGAAAAGAAATATAATTAAAAGGATAAGAGGCACGTTCATCATTTTCATTATGAGGTGTTTGAATACCTATGTTTTTAGAAGCCTATCGGTCTTATCCGGTTTTTCAAGACAGAAATCAATACCGGTATATCAGTCCATAAACAAATTCGGCAACGCCAACGAAAACCATGGAAATAAAGTCACCAAAATCAATACCAGAAAACTGACCAATAAAAACGGTAGCCCGGCTTTACTGACTTCACCTATCGATATTTTTCCGATACTGGAGGCTACAAACAGGCATACACCAACGGGAGGTGTTGTCAGCCCGATAATCAAATTCAGAACAGCAATTACCGCAAAATGAATTGGGTCGACATCGACCGCGAGGGCAACTTTTAATAAAATTGGAAACAGAATCAAAAGCGCGGCAATAGTTTCCATAAACGTTCCTACAACAATCAACAACAAATTAATGAGCAACAACACCACATATTTATTGGTCGTGAAACCTAGAATTTCACTCGATATAGTCTGCGGAATCTGTTCGGTTATCAAAATATAACCGAAAAGGTTGGCAAAACCCACCAAGACCATCAACGAAGCAGAGGTCTTCATGCTATCTAAAAAAACAACCTGAATATTTTTGAAGTTTAATCGTCCGTATACAAACTTCCCAATAATCAAAGCATATACCACCGCAATAATGGAAGCTTCCGTGGGCGTGAAAATACCCCCGATGATACCATAGAGTATAATAAAGGTCATTAACAGAGACCAAAAGGTATCTACAAAACCACGGGCCACTTCACCCAAACTACTTCGCTTATGTTTTGGATAATTCTTCTTTTTAGAAATAAAATAGGCGGTAAACAACAGTCCGATGCCCAACAATAATCCCGGAAGTGCTCCGGCCAAAAACAGTTTCCCAACGGAGAGCCCGCTTAAAGTGGCCGCAATAATCATGGGTACACTTGGCGGAATAATCGGGCCTACAGTAGAAGAAGCTGCAGTGACTGCGCAGGAGAATCCCGTATCATAACCTTCCTTTTTCATCGCCGGAATCATAATCGACCCCATACTGGCCGTATCTGAAATAGCTGTTCCTGAAATTCCTGCAAATAACATAGAGGCACCAATATTGACCAATGACAATCCGCCTCGAATGTGGCCCAACAAATGGTTGCAAAAGGTGATTATCTTTTCGGTGAGTCCGCCTTGGTTCATAAGATTGCCTGCCATTATAAATCCAGGAACGCTCAACAAGACAAAAACATCGATGCCCGAATACATTTTCATCGGCACGATAATCAGGGGAGTTCCTTTGACCAATAAATAGCTCAAACAGGCAAAGCCTAACGAAAAAGCAATCGGAAACCTGAGCACCAAACAGACCACGAAAACGATAACCAAAATCCAAATCATAGGCTGGAATTTTTATAATTCTTCCTGATTTTGACCCACAGATAATAACAGATCGAGACCGACATAATGAACATACTAAAAAACGCAATTCCCATATTGAAACCCATACTCGGTGATTGTTCGGGAACACCCAATATAATAAACTGAATAGCGTAAATCGCCATGATACCAAAGAGGAAAAATGTTATTACAGGTATAGCATTTACTAAAAAGCGTTGAAATCTTGGTGGAAATTTATTGTAGAACATATCAAGATGAACATAGTAGTCATTTTTCATAGCAAGACCTGCGGCAAAAGACATAGAATAGATAAAGAAAATACGCGACGCTTCCTCTGTCCACGACGGAGTGGCAACCGGAGTAAAACGGCAAAAAATCTGAAGTAATACGGTTAATATCAAACCCCAAGTGCTGAGAAGGGCGCCATATTTCAATACACGGCCAATGGTTTTATGCAGCATCCTTTTCCGCTTTGAGTTCGTGATAGATTTTCTGCATTTCTGGGGAAAGGCTGTCGTAAATGGCCTTCTCACATTTTTGTTGAAAAGCGTCCTTGTCCACTTCAATGAATTCCATGCCTTTGGCCTTTAATAACTCTTGCACCTTCTTTTCATTTTCTAGGAAAAGGGCGTGCTCGTATTTCTGCATATCCTTACCTGCCTGCAAAAAAATTTCTTGAAGGTCAGGTGGAAGCTTTTGAAATTGTTTTTCGCCGACCACAGGGTACACCCAACTCAATACATGTCCGGTAAGGTTAAGGTATTTTTGCACTTCGGCAAAGCCTGCATTGTTAATCATCGCAAACGGATTTTCCTGAGCCTCGATAGTGCCCTGCTGCAACGACGTGAATACCTCTGAAAATGCCATGGGTGTTGGCTTTGCTCCAAGGGCCTTCCAAGTCGATACGAAAGAAGGTACATTTGGCACCCGAATAATCAAGCCCTTTAGATCATCGGGATGACGTATCGGTCGATTTGAAGTCAAATGCCTAGGGCCACGCTGAAAATGCCCTAAAGCTCGTAGACCTGTTTTCTCGATCATTTCCTGCTCCATCAATTTGCCGATAGGGCCTTTGATGTACCGGGCCATATCTAAAGAATCTTGCATTAAAAAAGGGAGTTCGCAAAATGTGGCCACTTCGAACCAATTTGTCAATGTGGAACCCGTGGTCGTCATGTCGATGACTTCTGCCTGAATCAAACGAATGGCTTCGATTTCCTTCGCCAATTGTTCCGAAGGATATAGTTCGACTTTGATTCTTCCTTTAGAGCGTTCTTCCAAGATTTCCCCAAAATAGACAAATGCTTGATACCAGGTATGGTCTTCATTGACCAATAATGCCGTGCGCATTAAGAATTCAGGTTCGTTCCCCTTGGTTTTGCAGGTAGAGAAAAATAAGAGGACTAAGAAAAACAGCATGCCCTTAACAAGTAAATTGGCAAACGCTTCCTTTTTCATCTTTGTTACTTTTATTTAATCAGTAACCTCCACGATCATTTCGACCTCAATGGCAATATTGCCGGGTAAAGAACCCATGCCCACCGCCGCACGCGCATGTTTACCGCGCTCGCCGAAAACCGCTACCATCAAATCGGAATAGCCATTGACCACTTTAGGTTGGTCAGGAAAATCGGGAGTACAATTGACCATACCTTTGACCTTCACGATGCGTTTTACTTTATTGAGGTTACCCAGCTCTGCCTTTAAAACGGAAAGCTGGTTGATACCAGTAACACGAGCCGCCTCATAGCCTTCTTCAATGGTCAAGTCAGCTCCAACTTTTCCAGTGATATTTTGGCCATCCGCCTTTAAAGGGCCTTTGCCAGACAAGAAAATCAGATTTCCGGTACGTACGGCATTGACATAATTGGCCACGGGAGATGAGGGAGTGCTTAATTCGATACCCAGTTCTTTTAGTTTTGCCTCTGGATTATAATTTGGGTCAATGGCTTCTTTTTTTTCCGGTTGCACAATTGTTTCTTGCTGTTGTTCCACAACTTGATTACAGGAGACAAAAGTCAATACGACAAGTGAAAATAGGATTGTTCTCATTTGATAAATGTTACTTACAATAATATTACGCATTTTCAAGCACTTCTTTGACCCTTCTCGCCACAATACGTTCTTGTCCGGGTTCCATCATCCAAGTCGTAATGCCCACTTCCTCTTTGCTCCCAACTGTTTCGATAGAGGGATGACCGTCTCGCAATTGTTTTCGCATATCGCCTTTTGATATTTTCACGATGCTTTCGTCCCAACGGATTTTAAGACTGGGCACATGGTTAGCACGCGGGGGCACATGAATTTCGGTCTCCACACCTTGAACCGATTTCGCACTATCGCTGATCAGTGTAATCTGGTTTTCCCAAAGTTCCCACTCCTTTTTATGATCCCTAGCGAGATAGAGTTCCAGAGCCACTAACATGCCCAAGACCTCTTCTTTATTGACTTTCATGCCCCTTGCAATGGTCGTGCCCCTAGGTGGAGTGTGTAATCGGGCCGCTTCGATATACTTTCTTTTTCCCAAAAGCAGGCCTGCACTTTGAGGGCCACGAATTCCCTTGCCTCCTGAAAAACATACGAGATCAAATCCCAATTTGGTAAATTTAAAGAGGTTCTCAACGGGCGGTACATCAGCGGCACAATCGATAAAAGTGGGTATGTTATGCTTCTTGCCCAAGGCTATAAATTCTTCATGCTTAATTTCTCCTGCATCGGTATTGGCATTCAAAAACCAGAGCATGGCCGTGTTTTTGTTAATGGCCTTTTCTAAGTCCTTTGCCGACTTGACGGAAACGATTTTGGATCCGGTATTGATAAGTGCATGAGTATACCCAATATCATGTTTTTCTTGTACAATGACCTCATTTTTTAACCCTGTAGTATCGGGAAGCTGTTTGACCTTCTCCTCGTCCATACCGCAAATGATACCCGCCAAACCGATGGTCATAGCGCCGAATGCGCCAGAAGACACTGTAGCATATTCACACTCTAACAACTGAGCGATACGCTCCCCTACCTTGTCATGAAGTTCATCTAAATTCACATATTCCGTAGCCCCGTAGCTAATCGCATTGGTCACCTCTTTATGCATCAAAGATCCGGTCATCGAGGTATATGTGCCCGCCGCATTTATAAAGGTTCTTAAGCCCAGTTCTTTAAAAAAGTCCCGTGCCAAGGGCTTTGCTACTATTTCTTCCGCTACTTTGGCCGTCAATAGACTCGGACCTAATATGCCTCCCACCAAAGGTAAAGTGGACAGTGTTTTTAATGCTTTTCTTCTTGTGCTCATGATACCATTATTTTTTTTTCATTCCCGCGAAGGCGGGAATCCGTTTATCGTTTTCTAAATATTTTTTAATCCACTGCCGCTATGCAGTCTATCTCAACCAACGAATTTCCTGGTACCCCACCATATGTAGCAACAGTGGTTCTCACTGGAGGGTTCTTCCCAAAACGCCCTCTGAATACTTCGTTCATTCCTTTATAATCGCCCAAATCGGCGAGGTATACATTTACCTTCAACACCTGCTCCATCGAGGAGCCGTTTGCTTCCAAGCCTTTTTGTAATTCTTGTAAAACGATTTCGGTATGCGCCTTGATTTCGTAAGGTTCGGTATGCGCACCTTTTCCGGCAATATAAAGCGTGTTGCCATGTTTGACAGCACCTGAAAAAAGCGGAATATCTTGGTCGGTGACAATTTCGCCCACGACTTGCTTTTTTGCTTTTATCGAATCGTTATCTAATTTTTTGTTCATGGCATTGGCCGCGCCCACACCGAATAAGGCCGCAATGCCCATTCCTATTTTTTTAAAGGATGCCCTTCTGCTTGTTTTGTTTTCCATTTTATATCGTGTTTTAGTTATTTACTATTGAATTTATAAGATATGAGAAGCAAGGCTTATTTGTCCCATTCCGGAGAGGCCAATCCATTTAGATCATAAACCACTTTTCCCTCACGAACTGTGAGTTCGCATTCCAATTTTTGATTCCCCTTCATCTTTTTTCGCGCGACATCTATAAATCCGAAATCGCCTTTACGCAAATTTAAAATAGCTACATCGGCAACCGCTCCTACGCCAAGATGCCCCAAATCTGTTCGCTTAATCGCTTTGGCCGAAGCCCAGGTAGTACGCTCTACAACATCCTCTACCGACATCCCCATATTTAGAAACTTTGACATTACATTCACGACATCCTTCATACCACCGTTCATGCTTCCGGTATGTAAATCGGTACTGATGGTATTGGGTTTAAAGCCTTGTTGCATAGAAATTATGGCCTGTTCAAACACAAAGCTGCCACCACCATGGCCGACATCGAATATGATTCCCCTTTTTTGGGCCTTAAATACAAAATCATTGACCTTGCCATCTTTGACTACATGGCCCCTGCCACCTGTCTGCCCGTACATGTGCGTAAAGATATCACCGGGCCGGAGTTTCTCCATGAAAAGTGTTTCCAAAGAAAGTTCGGGTTCCGCAGCTCCAAAATCGATCATGACAGGAATATCGGCCAAGGTACCAGCCTCCACAGCACGATCCGTAGGTGTCCAATCATGGCCCATAAAATGTGCCAGTTTAACACCGACCACAAGATCGGGATAACGTTTGGCGACAATGGCGGTCAACCTGCCATCCATATCGGCAATATTTTGTTCGATTGCCCCTCCTTTCATTCCTGAGCCGACGATATTCAAGAAAGCCAAGACCCTGGTCTTCGACCTATCGATAACCTGTTCTTTAAAAAGACGGAAATTGCGCCAACCCGCACCGCCCGCATCGACCACGGTAGTTACCCCATGTTCGAAGGTAAATCCATCGGGTGGCAAGGCCGAAAATCCATCACTGAGATATGAGTCCGGTTGGGTGCCATAAAAATTATGGGTGTGAATGTCTATAAGGCCGGGTGTTACATAAAGCCCCTTGGCATCGATTACGGTCATGGCCCCATTTACAGGTATTCCGGTTTCGACCTTGACTATTTTACCATCTTTGATAGCTACATCCATCATTTTATCGAGACCATTTTTAGCGTCAATAACGTGTCCGTTCTTTATTAGAAGATCAAATTGCTGTGCGTTTGTAACCAGAGTGCACAAGAGAAATATTACAATAAATACGTTGAAATTTTGTTTCGTTCTTTTCATGATTGTTTATTTTTAGCCTACTCCGTACTCACCTTGATTGGTTCGATGGGTATACCACTTTCATCTTGGGCCTTTCTTAGTTCTTGTACTTCATTTTCCATAACCTCGGAAGCTTCATTGCCAAAGCTTGAGCGTATGTACGTTAGTACTTGGGCAATTTCCTTATCCTTAAGAAAACTGTGTTGCGGCATTGCACCGTTATAGACCTCATCATCGATTTTAAGACTGCCTTCCATGCCGTTCAGCAATACTTTGATCAAGCGTTCTTTATCGCCAGTTACCCAATCGGTTTCTATGAGAGGCGGAAACCTTCCAGAAGCGCCTTTACCGTTCATTTGGTGACAGGCACTACAATACTGTTGATAGATTTTTGCCCCACCCACTAAATTTTTAGGAAGCAGATTGTCTTTATCGACATCCGGAGTGCGTATATGTGAAAGCTTTTTTCTAGCTGCCATGGCCAACAATTGTTTTTCTCCAAAATTTTCTTTTTTACCTTGATAGGTGACCTTCCATATTCTACCCTCTACGGAATCGGAAATGTACAATTCCCCGTCCGGGCCAACAGCCAATCCCATGGGTCGATGGGCGGCATCCTTTGTACTCACAATAGGGTCGATTTCAGCAAAACCATCGGCAAAAACTTCAAACTCGCCGCTCGGTTTTCCATTTTTAAAGGGAACGAACCCAACAAAGTAGCCCGACTGAGGATAAGGTGCGCGATTGGTAGATCCGTGAAATGCGATAAAAGCCCCGTTTTTATAACGTTCGGGAAATTGCACGCCTTGATAGAAAACCAAATCGTTCGGTGCCCAATGTCCTGGGAAACCTATAATGGGATCTTCGTAATCGGCACATCGGCCCACGATATCACCATCGCCCCCGTATTCGGGTGCTAATACTTTTTTACCTTTTATCTGATCGTAATAGCAGTAGGGCCAACCGAAATTGGAGCCCTCTGTAATCCGCATAAATTCTTCGGAAGGGAGCAATGCACTTTCTTGTGGTGTATATTTATCTGGCCAAAGCCGAAGTAAATCGTCTCGCCCATGCATAACTGCATATAGCTCTTCATCTACGGGGCTCCAACTCATAGCGACCAAACTCCTAATTCCTGAGGCATATTTATAGCCATCTTTTTGGGTCTGCCCCAGCTTATTGGCATCGAAACGCCAGATGCCTGCATGTCGTTCCAATTGCGGACAAGGGTCTAAACCCGGTGCGCCAGGTGTGCGCTTGGGCTCTTGACAGGCATTGGAAGGTGCCCCGAACGGCACAAAAATGTGCCCCTTATTATCGAAGGCGATAGGTTTTCCGATATGTTCGTGCTTACCGTGTTCGTGGTCATCGATCACAACGATTTCCTCTTTGCCTTCAGGAACCAAAGTGCCAGGATTTAGCTTCATTCGATAGACCACTAAATCGGAACTGTAATAAATGTAGCCATTATAGATGCGCATGGCAGTAGCATAGCTCCATTTCTCTCGCTGTCCCTGACCCCCGAATTTTTCAATGATTTCGGCATCGCCATCGCCATCGGTGTCCTGCAAGGCCACGACCGAAGCATTTTCATGGGCGTTTCTAAGCTTGGCGTAAATGATATGGTCATCGGTCACGGCCAAATGCCTTACCTTTTCGGCCATCTCATCGATTACCACTACGGACTTAAAATCATCAGGAAGAAAAAGACCGCCATCATGTGCCACAGGATTGCATTGCACAAGAACCAATGCGAGGCAAAGTGCCCACAACCTGTTCTTAAAACGGAATTCAAAAGTCATAATCGAAATTTAATCGGCCAGAGGGATTATATACCCCGTAAAACAATTGTATTAAAGTAAACTACTTTTTTGGTTTAAACAAGCGTAAACGGAAAATGTGTTCGAGCACAACTAATCGAAATTCCAATTCCAAAATTGCCAGTAGCAGTTCTCTCAAAGGAATACTGTATTGAATTTTGAGTGCCGACCGATTACTATTTCAATTCCTTTTGGAAACCCTCTTTTATTCAAAAATCACTTCACCAAAATATTCCGGCCTATGGTAATCTGGTTTGGATGTTCCAACAGGGTTCCAAGTAAGGTAGTGCTTCTCAGAAGTATCGTCACCACATTTATAAAAATTAGCTTTTGAGGCGATGCCAGCTATACTTATACCTTTATTGCCGGTAAACACTTCAGCCGGTATTACTATGGTCATTTCCCATTGGTGCCCGCCTTTCTTTTCGTCAAAAGGTTGGTCACCCAAAGTAGATTTAATCTTTAAATATTTATCAATAATATCTGGATCTACAAACTGACGATTTTGCCGGGCCGGGCCGTACGAAAGGTGTGGCGTACCGATACAATTGAACTCGAAGTTATAATAATTGCCATCTCCCAAAGGGTCAAAGAAAAACTCCACACAACTATCTCTTGAGACCGCCGAATTGATATCGGTGTGCTTAGCCAAAATATTCTCTTCGTTGACGTAATATTTTAACCAAATCTCGTTATTGCTATGAGCGATTCTGAATTTGACTTCCGGAGCGTACGTAAATGCATTCCAATTCAGTACGCCAATTGTGTGCAGTTCTGTATTTTCTTCCAATAATCTTGAAACGACCTCTAAAGTGGCATTACCATCATATTCGATTTCCTTAACTATCAATTTCTTCTCCTTTTGATTTTCCATAGTACCATGATTTACCAAAAAAAATAGTGCTGTAAAGAGTAGGGTTATCATTTTCATTACTTAGTTCTTTAAGGTGATATACCAATATTACAACAAAAAAAAATTCGAGCATTCTCGAAATAGGCCTCGCAAGGTTTTCAATACTATTTGCGATGAAACCTATTAGTTTTCCTTTCATCAAAAATCAGTACCTTCCTGTACTAAAATTCTGGTGACACCCTTCAAAAGGAATATTTAAATAATGACAAGGAAGTCTATTTTACTCTTATTTTTTCCGCTTTTGCCCCTGCTTCTTGCAAATTGTGGCCCCAGTATGCCCGAAGCTGTAGAAACCGCATACGAAGGCCTTCCCAAAAATATCGATTTCAACTTTCATGTACGGCCAATTCTATCCGATCGCTGCTTTCAGTGCCACGGTCCAGACGAAAATGCGCGAAAGGCGAACCTTAGGTTGGACGTTGAAGAAGGTATGTTTTCAAAAATCAAGGATAAAGAAGTACTTCCGGTCGTAGCCGGAAAGCCGAGTGAGAGCGAACTTATCGCACGCATTTTAAGCGATGATATAGAAACAGTAATGCCTACCCCTGAATCAAACCTCAGCCTCACCGCAGAGGAAAAGGCTATTTTGGTGAAATGGGTCGAACAAGGTGCCGAATGGAAAACACATTGGGCGTTCAATACTCCTGAAAAAGCTGAACTCCCCCATTTAGAAAACGCAGATTGGCCAAAAAACGAAATCGATTATTTCGTACTGGATAAGTTAGAATCGTTAAACCTTAAACCTTCTCCAGAAGCGGAAAAAGAAACGCTGATTCGACGGCTATCGTTCGACTTGAACGGCTTGCCCCCTACTCCTGAGGAAATTGATAACTTTAAGAACGATACATCCGAAAAGGCATACGAAAATCTCGTAGATCGTTTGTTGGCCTCCCCAAGATACGGCGAACGTTGGGCATGGGAATGGCTTGACGTGGCCCGGTATTCTGACACCAACGGCTTTCAAGGTGATTTTACAAGAGATATGTGGCCGTGGCGCGATTGGATCATACAGGCTTTGAATACGAATATGCCCTTTGACGAATTTACAGTCAAACAATTGGCGGGCGATCTTTTGCCCAATGCGACGAATAACGATATTTTGGCAACGGCCTTTAACCGAAACCACACCTATAACACCGAAGGTGGTACCATTCCCGAAGAGACCCGTGTAACTAATGTTTTCGACCGTGTAGAGACCACTGGCACGGCTTGGCTCGGTCTTACGTTCAATTGTGCGCGATGTCATGACCACAAGTTCGATAACATTACACAAAAGGAATACTACCAACTTTTCGATTATTTTAACCAGACTTCGGAAGAAGGTGGCAAATGGGGAGGCCAAATAAAGCCCCTGCTGAATATGAGTTCTGAGGAAAAGCGACAGGAGATGGCCAGACTAGAGAACTATATCGAGCAGCTCAACAAAAAGGTCGACACATTTGAAGTGACTAAATTCCCTAGGGAAGTCGGTCTTCCTCCATCGGAATCAAAGGTGGCCAAAGACATTAAGGGCATTGATGCACGTATCCTATTAAAGCCCGCAGGTAATCGAGGTACCGGAGGCCTACAGCAATTGGCCAACTATTTTTCGGGAAGGGACAATACCTATAGAAAGCTATTAAAAGAACTTATTGACGCAAATAAGAACCTTCAGGACGCATCAAAAGGTACCATTCAAGTGATGGTGATGGATAAGCTCGACGAACCGCGATCGACCTATATTCTCGACCGCGGCGGATACAATAAGCCCCGGATGGAAGAAACGGTATGTATGGATGTCCCTGCCGTGCTTCCGGCTATTTCTAAAAACAAAACTAATAACCGACTGGCATTGGCTGAATGGTTGGTCTCCGATGAGCAACCTTTAACAGCGCGAGTTACGGTAAACCGTTACTGGCAGGCCTTTTTCGGAAACGGTATCGTAAAGACCATCGAAGATTTTGGGGTGCAGGGCGCACTACCCACCCATCCTGAACTGTTAGATTGGCTTGCAGTCGATTTTCAGAAAAGCGACTGGGACCTAAAAGCTTTCTTTAAAAAAATTGTCATGAGCGCTACCTACCGACAGGCGTCAAAAGTATCGCAAGAACTATTGGAAAACGATCCTGAAAATCGGTACCTCGCCCGGTCCACCCGAATGCGATTACCTTCATGGATGCTTCGAGACCAAGCTTTGTATGTAAGCGGGCTACTTGTTGATTCTTTAGGCGGGAAACCGGTAAAACCATACCAGCCTGAAGGTATATGGTCAGAGGCCACCTTTGGGAAAACGATTTACAATCAAGATAAGGGCGATGGACTGTACCGTAGAAGCCTTTATACCTTTTGGCGGCGGATTGTTGGGCCTACGTTCCTTTTCGATAATTCGTCACGACAAGTATGTACGGTCAAGACCTTGAATACGAATACGCCTTTGCACGCACTGACGACCCTTAATGATATCACCTATATCGAGGCGTCTCGCGTTCTTGCCGAAAGAACACTTACCGCTGAACTCAAGGATATTGATCGGATCAATTACGCCTTTCAATGGATTACTTCGCGAAAGCCTAGGCCCGATGAGCTGACTATTTTACAAAACCGTTTAGGGCAATTGCGCATAACGTTTTCAGGGAATACGGAGGAAGCAAAAAAATTGACTTCCATCGGCGAATACAGAAAGAACGAGGAACTGGATCTAACAGACCATGCCGCCTATACAGTGCTAAGTTCGTTACTATTAAATCTCGATGAAACGATAACAAGGCAATGAGTAAAAAGAATCAAGAGAATAGCGGCAAGAAACACGGTTTTTAGTCTTAAGTATTTTGTCTTGTTTCTTGAAATGTCGTGGTCTTGGGTCTTTTGCACGATGATAATGAATGAAAATATTTAGTTTAGACAATTCGAATGAAAAATAAGATACTACATCCGTTCGAAGCCTACCAGGCCGGTATGACACGTCGCAATTTTTTCGGAAAAATGGCACAAGGTATCGGAGGTATGGCCTTGGGAAGCATGTTAAATCCGCTATCGACTTTTGCCTCGAATCCCCAACAAAATCTATTGGGTAACGGACTGGGGCTTCCACATTTTACACCGAAAGCGAAAAGGGTTATCTACCTTTTTCAAAACGGGGCGCCCTCGCATGTAGACCTTTTTGATTACAAGCCGATGCTGCGCAAATGGCATGGTAAACAGATTCCCGATTCGCTTACCGCGGGCAAACGCTTTTCTACAATGACCGGCGAACAGGCGGCACGGCCAATAATCGGCGAAATCAGCAATTTCGCTCAACACGGTCAAAGTGGTGCGTGGGTATCGGATTTTATGCCAGAAACGGCCAAGGTCGTCGATGATCTTTGCTTTATCAAATCGATGTATACCGAATCAGTCAACCATGCGCCCGCCATTACCTTTTTTCTCACCGGTTCCGAACAGCCGGGTAGACCCAGTATGGGATCTTGGCTGACCTATGGATTAGGAAGTACGGCCAAAGACCTCCCAGATTTTGTCTGTATGACCTCCCGAGACAAAGAAGCCAGTTGCGGACAGATTTTTTACGATTACTACTGGGGCAGCGGGTTTTTGCCGACCAAATTTCAAGGGGTGAAATTTCGAGGCGGAGGCGACCCCGTACTCTATCTGAAAAACCCAGAAGGGATGAGCCGTGAGATGCGCCGAACAATTCTGGACGATATGCAGCAACTTAACGAAATGAACCTAAAGGAATACGGAGACCCCGAGATTAACACCCGTATCGCCCAATACGAAATGGCCTATAAAATGCAACTAAGCGTGCCCGAACTCACCGATTTCTCCAATGAGCCGCAGCATATTTTAGATATGTACGGCCCAGATGTACATCGCAAGGGCAGTTTTGCCTACAACTGCTTAATGGCACGAAGACTGGCCGAACGTGATGTTCGCTTTATACAATGCATGCATGCCGGTTGGGACCAACATACCAACCTGAACCGTCAATTAAAGATTCAGTGCCAAGATACGGACCAGGCGAGTGCGGCCTTAATCAAAGACTTGAAACAGAGGGGCATGTTAGAGGACACCTTGGTCATCTGGGGCGGTGAATTCGGAAGAACTCCTTTTTTACAAGGCAATATTAAGGACACCTATAATTGGGGTCGTGATCATCACCCTTATGTCTTCACCATTTGGATGGCCGGTGCTGGAGTAAAACCGGGTTTCACATATGGCGCATCGGACGAATTTGGTTTTAACCCTGTCGAGGGCAACGTACATGTACATGATTTTCAGGCCACCGTAATGCATTTAATGGGCATCGACCACGAACAATTTACCTTCAAACATCAAGGACGACGTTACCGCTTGACTGATGTTCATGGAAATGTGGTGAAGGATGTTTTGAGTTGATAGGCCTTTGTAGTTTTTAAATACCGAGATTGGGTCTAAAAAAGAGATCGAAAATCCTTCGAAGTTTCTAAGAGCCTGTTTAAGAATCTAAATAAGCTGCAACACTTTTTTTCATTGGCATGGAATTCAAAATCGGGAACTAATCGCCTCGAAATCTGAAAAAACCATAAAAAACTCTTGATTTCCATTTAGATTTAACGGACACTAGTTAAAATACGGCCCCAACAGGAAGGAATTTCAAGCGCCAGAATTCCATTTTTGGAAGCGCATTCAAAACCAGGGTTCAGCAAATCCGTGAATTTTTCTTCGAATGCTTGGTTTAAGGGGATGGCAATGGTCTCGATATCTTGGGAAGCATTCACGATTATGATTATCGATTTGTTCTTATAGCTTCTTGAGAATGCGAACTGTCTTTTTGAAACCATAAGCTGTCGATATGAACCCTGCATAAGGGCATCAGTTTTTTTTCGGATAGCGATTAATTTTTTAATGGCATCGAACAACAACGAATGCTTCGCCAATTTAACCAACTTTTTGAAAGTTACTTTTGGGCGTAGTTCACTATCGCTACCACGCTCCTTTTTACCTTCAAAACCCCATTCACTACCGTAATAGATGGCCGGAATTCCCGGTAGGGTAAACAACAACAGATAGAGCGGGAACAAATGTTCCGAATTGTGCAAACTACTTGCCGCTCGGTTCACATCATGATTGTCTACGAAAGAATAGAGCGAAAGTTTTTTGTACCATCCTACAGGGCCAAATTGCCGGTCAAGAATCAAAGCTATCTTATCAAAATCGGATAGATTGAAGCTTTCGAAGAACGGGGTATGATAGTCGTAATTTGTAACGGAATTCAGCATCTTGCCATTGACCCAACGGTTATAATTACCTTGCACTACTTCCCCTACTAACCAAAAATCAGATTTGCATTTTTTGCAAAATGTGGAAAGCTCTTTCATAAAGCTGAAATCAAGAATATCTGCAGTATCTAAACGTAGGCCATCAATTTCGTAATCAGTGATCCATTGCTGTACCGCGCCGAAAAGATATGCTGTTACTTCGGGGTTTTTTAGGTTCAATTCGACCAATTGATAGTGTCCGTTCCAAGCATCATAGGTAAATGCATCCCCTAATGGGCTCCGTTTGGTAAAGTCCACATTCGAAAACCAGTCCTTGTATTTTGACTTTTGTCCTTTGGATTGTAAATCTTTGAATGCCCAGAAATCCCTTCCCACATGGTTGAAAACACCATCTAAAACGACTTTGACACCCATTTCATGAGCTTTTGCTACAAAATCACGAAGGGAATCATTTGTACCTAAGCGGCGATCAACTTGGTAATAATCCACAGTATCATATCCATGACTGTAAGATTCGAAAACCGGACCTAAATACAGGGCATTACACCCTAAATCTTGTAGGTGTTGCACCCATGGATATAAGCCCTCTAAAAGTGGCGTAGGTTTGGTAGAGAAGGTGTTCTTTTTCGGGGCACCCAATAGGCCAAGGGGGTAAATGTGATAGAAAATGCGATACTGCATGTATTAAATCTGAGCTAGTTAATACATCGTATTAGGGTTCGCAGATTTTTCAGGAATTTGTTGAATAGTATCCCAATGCTCGCATATCTTGCCGTTTTCATCAAATCTAAAAAAGTCCATGGTGATGTATTGATCATTGCCAGGCCAGGTTTGATGCGTATGTAGGGCCACCAAATTCTTTTCGGCAATGCATCTCACAAATTCAATTGATTTATTGGGATACTCCTCTTTCATTCTTTCGAAGTAGTCGATAAAACCTTGAGTGCCATCCGCGACATCGGGGTTGTGCTGAATATATTCCGCACCAACATAGTGTTCTATGCCCTTTTTTGGATTTCCATCATAGGCGGTTTGATAGAATGCAATGGCATTTTTCTTGTTTTCTTCTGGGTTCATATTTTGGTTTTGATGAAATTATCACATCACCTCTAAAAAACCAAGATTTAAGGAATTTGATTTAATAAGATAGAAGTCTGTAGTTAGATATATAGTTGAAATTTACACCTGTAGCGTGATATGACGAATATTGTGATATTTTAAGCGTTCTGGAATTTCCAAAGGAACCCAACCCCTCCGCCTTCGGCACCTCCCCTTGAAAATGAGGGGAGGCCCTATTCAACAGCATCTTTGCCTATCGAATCTTAAGTATTTATCTACTGACCTTTATAAGTCGGATAATGAAAGAATATTTTGATTTCTCTTAGCGCTATCATTTGTGGCCGTAGCTGTTTCAGGCTCCTCCATTTCCATAATCAAATTCGCGATCAGGGCCGTCCATCCGGTTTGATGTGAAGCACCAAGGCCCTTACCATTATCCCCATCAAAAAACTCATAAAAGAAATGTTCGTTTTTAAAATGCTCATTTTTTGAGAAAAGCTTGTTCGGATCATCTGCATGGTACTGGAATTTACCCTCTTCATTGGCTTCAAAGAGCTTTATTAACCTTTTGGTCAATTCGTTGGCGATTTGCTTAAGATTAAGTTTATTGCCTGACCCCGTCGGAAATTCATACGTATAACTGTCACCGTAATAGGTATAATACTTACGTAAGGACTGAATAATCATATAATTCAGGGGCATCCATATGGGGCCGCGCCAGTTAGAGTTGCCCCCGAACATATTAGAACGGCTCTCACCAGGCTCATATTGAATCTGGTGGTGACCGTGGTGTTGAAATACAAAGGGATGCTTTTCATGATATTTGGAAAGGGAGCGGATTCCATAGTCCGATAAAAACTCGTCTTCATCCAAAAGCCTTTTTAGGAGGTGCTCCAGTCTGAAACCGCGCATAATGGAGAATAGATAATTCCCGTCTGCATTGGTTTCTTCGATTCGGGAGATCAATGAGGCAAGGTCAGGTCTTGTTTTTATAATTTCCGCAGCCCTGATTTTGAATTCCTTTAATTGCTCAAATAGGTCTTTATGGATAATCTCGACGGCAAATAGGGGTATGATACCTACTAATGAACGAACCTTTAACCTATCGGTCATTCCGCTTGACATTTCAACGACATCGTAGTAAAAATTATCGGTATCGTCCCAAAGGGAAATATCGTTCTTACCGATATGATGCATGGCCCAAGCAATATTCAAGAAATGCCTAAAAAATTTGGCCGCTGCCTCTTCATAGTTTTTATTGGTCTTTGCCAGTTCGAGCGACATGCGAAGCATGTTTAGGGTAAACATGGCCATCCAACTAGTGGCGTCTGCCTGTTGCATTCTGGTAATACCTGGCGGCAAGTGATTACGGTCGAATACACCTATGTTATCAAGCCCTAAGAATCCGCCTTCAAAGAGATCGGTGCCATGTTTGTCTTTTTGGTTCACCCACCATGTAAAGTTAATAAGCAATTTCTGGAACGCTTTTTCCAAGAAATCGGTATCACCGGAACCAATGCGTTCTTTATCCTTTTCATAGACATTCCAAACCGCCCAGGAGTGCACCGGCGGATTAACATCGCTAAAATTCCACTCATAGGCCGGAATCTGCCCATTCGGGTGCATATAGCTTTCACGCAGTACAAGTAACAATTGCTCTTTAGCAAAATAGGGGTCGATCTCTACGAAGGAAGCCATATGAAATGCAAGGTCCCAGGCAGCATACCATGGATATTCCCATTTATCGGGCATAGAGATTACATGCCGGTTGGTAAGGTGTTGCCAGCTATAATTTCTTGGGTTGGCTCGGTGTGGAGTTGCTTCACCAGGTCCGCCAAAAAGCCATTTGAACACATCATAATAATAGAATTGCTTGGTCCACAATAAACCTGAAAACGCTTTTCTTGCAATGGCTTGATGGGTTTTGGGAAGCTCTTTTTTTACTATAGTCCCATAAAAGTCCTCACACTCCTGTATTCTTTCATCGAATATAGCGTCAAAATCGGTCCAAGCATCCTTTAACTTCTTTTTACTAAGGCGGACTTTTACCGTTTTTTCTTTACCAGCCTTTAGTTTGAACGAATGCCAAATCGCTAGCTTTGATCCTTTTTTATCAGGATTTACGGTTGCTTCTCCTTTTAAGACATGGTCATTGATACCGTCTTTTACATATTCGACCTCGTTGGGTACGCCATAAATGCGTTTATTGTTCGTCTCATTTTCGCAAAAGAGTTGTTCGCCGTTTTCATGATAGAAGTAATACTTACCGTTTCGTACACTTCTGGATAACACGCAATCGTCTGCCACAGATTTCATCCCGGGACGTCTATAGCGTTTGTTGTGCTTCCAAAAATTCCGGAACCACAGATGTGGGAGTACATGTATCTTTGCCGCCCTAGACCCTCTGTTTACCACAGTGATTTTCATGAGAATATCATCGACATCGGCTTTGGCATATTCGATATAACAGTCAAAATAGGCATTGTTCTTAAAAGCATCCGTGTCTAAAAGTTCATACTCCGATTCGTCTCGGCTACGCCTATTACTTCTGACCAAATCGGAATATGGGAATTTTTTATGCGGATACTTATACAAATACTTGCTGTAGGAATGTGTTGGCGTAGAGACCTGGTGAAAATAGAGTTCTTTGACATCTTCTCCGTGATTGCCCTGATTGTTGGTAAGCCCGAACAAGCGTTCTTTTAGAATCGCATCCTTTCCGTTCCAAAATGCAGGGGCTAGGCACAATATCTCTCTAGAGTCACAAAAACCGCCTATGCCTTCTTCTCCCCATCTGTAGGCGTTGCTGCGTGCCTTGTCATGATCTACAAAATCCCAGGCATGTCCGTGTTGGCTATAATCCTCACGTACGGTACCCCATTGCCTTTCGGCCAAATATGGGCCCCATTTTTTCCAATTTTTATAATTGTCCGGTACGGCCAGCCTTTTGGCTTCAGCTTTTTTTTTGGTCATATTATAGTTGGTGCACTAGTTAAACCTATTGAACTCATTTCTACTTTTTCTTTTACTTGCGATTTTTACATTTTGCAACTTAATTTCACCATTAGGCCACAAAAGCCAAAAATCTCGGTTCCAAACAAAAAGTCAACACGAGTTAATTCATAAAAACAAACCTTTAATCATAACAACCTATCTCCTGAGATTGGAGAATTTAGGTTAATTGACAAAGGTTTTCAATTAGGCAAATTTAAAAATATGACATATTTCTGGAGATGTTTAGGCAGCGAATAAATTTTGCTTAATTGCTGTAATTGTTGCCATAGTTTAAGCATACCGCAAAAAATGGGGCTATTAATCTATGATTCGACATTAAATTATAAAGAGAGCCAATTACCTGTATCTATTGGGATATAGTCAAAATCTATATTGACTATATCTGAACTAAAACAAAAACCATTAGTCTTAAGGCATAAAAAATAACTTCTTCCCGTATCAAAAAGAAAAGCTTTAAACAAACTTAAATTCCTGTGCTTTTTTAGAAAGGCCGATAAGGTTCTTGACCTACATTTTACGCATCAGAATAAACGGTGGGCGTTGACATCGTTGCGAGCTTTTTAGGCCATCTCTTTGTATCTTAGTCGAAAACTTTTCATATGGTAACTTCCGACAAACTACTGCAAGCGTTTCAGCTGTTCGATGTGGCAAACGGACAAGACCCAAATACTGAGGACGCTATGGGCAGAACGTACCCAAAGGAAGTACTTTATGCCATTCGGATGACTGAAAAATTGAATGATTTCGCCTCTGAAGCCTCCGAAGCCCTGAGACTTACCGCGCGTTGTCAGCATATTTGTCGTTGGGAAATACCGCGTGAATCCTATGATATGAATCGTCTAGGCTATTTAAAATGGCGGCAAGACCTCAAAAAGTTCCATGCCCAAAAAGCAATTAAAATCTTGAAAGAGGTCGGCTATGATAAAGAGATTATCGATAAGGTCGCTTTTCTTTTGGAGAAGAAGCAGCTCAAGAAAAACAAGGATACCCAAGCTTTGGAAGATGTAATTTGTTTGGTCTTCCTGGAATTCTATTTTGAAGCTTTTGCCCAAAAACATCCTGAGGACAAAACCATTGACATTCTTCAAAAGACATGGCGAAAAATGTCTGAAAAAGGACGAGAAACCGCACTAAGGTTACCGCTTTCAAAAAATGCCCTTCGGCTTATCAACAAAGCAGTCGAGGTTTGATGACCAAATACTATCCAGGGAAAATATGGTAGTTAATAAACATCAACAAACGCTGGAGAAGAAACGCGCGTCACTATCAATTCCAAAACAAATAAAAAATAAGAAGGATGAAAATACGCATCAAAGGTAATTCGGTAAGATTGAGATTGACGAAGACCGAAGTGGAAACCTTCTGTAACACAGGACGTTTTGAGGAACAAACGCAGTTTCCGAACGGACCTTTTATCTATGCGCTACAAGTAAAGGATACCGTCGAGCAGATGGAGGCCATTTACAATGAAAATAAAATAGAAATAAGAATCTCAAAGCACCTCATCGCCAGTTGGGCCACTAATGCGAAGGTGGGTTTTCAGTATACCATACCGATTGAAAACAAAAAAGAACTTTCAGTGCTAATTGAAAAAGATTTCGTCTGTATGGATGAAACTGTGGAAGATCAATCGGATAATTATCCAAATCCGAAGATAGGCGGTTAGCACTATTTCATTAAACTAAACGCTCCATCGTTCTATATTGTCTGCTCTTAAAATGCTCATCAAATAGCCTTTCCCATAACGCATCCACCACCTGTAAACACTGCCGACATGTCTTCTAAACTACATTCCGCTTTTAACCGGTTTCCTTAATCTTATCTCTTCTTTCCAAAAATCTCCTGTAGGGAAACTGTATTCTGCCAAAGATTTAGGTCTCATAGTTATGCTATAGCCAGGTTCTTTTGGTGGCATATAAGCCCCATTTTTTATGACTACGGGTTCAAGAAAGTGCTCATGTAAATGATCTACATATTCGATTATCCTATCCTCTAGAGACCCGCTTATAGCGACATAGTCGATAATGGATAGATGCTGTACGTACTCGCAAAGACCTACGCCGCCCGCATGCGGACAAACGGGAATGTCGAATTTAGCTGCCATCAAAAGAATGCTCAATATTTCATTGACCCCACCGACTCTGCAACTATCTATTTGACAGATGCCAATGGCATTGGCCTGCATCAATTGTTTGAACATAACCCTATTCTGGCAATGTTCACCCGTCGCTACCTTAATGGGATGAATTGCCTTTGCGATTTTTGCATGGCCCAAAATGTCATCAGGGCTAGTTGGCTCTTCAATCCACCATGGGTCAAACTTTTTTAATTTTGCCATATTCTCAATGGCTTCATTCACATCCCATTTTTGGTTGGCATCCATCATTAATCTCAGATCAGGTCCGATTTCCTCACGGATAATCGCGGCCCTTCGCATATCGTCGTCTAAATCAGACCCCACCTTTATTTTCATATGATCAAAACCTGCAGCTTTGGCTTCTCGGCAAAGCCTCTTCATTTTAGTATCGGAATATCCAAGCCAACCTGCAGAAGTAGTATATGCAGGATAACCTTCTTTCATCAAATGCTGGATACGCTCATTCTTGGTGCTTTCCTTTTTTTTCAAAATTGTGAGCGCCTCTTCTGGGGTAATAGCATCTGTGATATAGGTGAAATCAATACAGGAGACAATTTCTTCCGAGGTCATATCTGCTAAAAGTTGCCATAAAGGTTTGCCTTCTACCTTGGCATATAGGTCCCAAACAGCATTGACGATTGCAGCGGTAGCCAAATGAATTACACCCTTTTCAGGCCCAAGCCAGCGCAATTGACTATCTCCCGTTATCATCTTCCAAAAGTCGCCCATATTGGAAGTAAAACTTTCAAGTGTCTTACCTACAATTAGATGAGAGAGGGCATGGATAGCGGCAGCACACAATTCATTGCCCCTGCCTATGGTAAAAGTAAGGCCATGACCTTCAAACCCCTTGTCCGAGTCAGTTAATAGGATAACGTAGGCCGCGGAATAATCTGGATCTGGATTCATGGCGTCGGAGCCATCAAGAGACCTACTTGTGGGGAAACGAATATCTTTTACGAGAACTTCCGTAATCAACAGTGGTTTTTCCATTGGTTTAATTGGTTTAAAACAAAGCTAGCCCATAATCTTTCTTAAAACCACCTAAAAGCACACCTTAATCTGTACTTTTTGTGCCCTAAGTCGTATTCTAGCCTTTGTAATCGTCTAAATATAGTGAAGGAGTCTTTCCTTTGATTATTTTAAATTGCCTGTTAAAGTTTGAAACATTATTAAATCCTGACAAATAAGCTATTGAGGTAATACTCTCACTGTTTTCAAGCAATAATTTACAAGCATACCCTATTCTAATCTCATTTAGATATTTGGTAAATGGCTTTCTATGGGTCTTTTTAAAAAAACGACTAAACGCAGATTTGTTCATACCTATAATTTCTGCAACATTACTAGAACTAATAGGTTTGTTGAAATTCTCAAACACATACTCATATATCTTATCCAAACGCCTGTTTTCGGTCTTATGAAAAGAATTTACAAAAGTGCTACTAGCCAATAATTTGTAATCTTTGTGCCTTGTCAATTGGCTAAGAATATCAATGATTTTTACTACTTGTGTGGTCGGATCAAGATTGGGCAATCTTTTAAATTCAGTTAACAATGATTCTTTCACATTTAAAAAACACATACCGCGCTTGGCCAAATCAAAAAGATTTGAAAGTGGGAGCATTTCGGGCATCTCTAAAAAATCCTTTCCCAAAAAATCCTTTTCAAAATGAACAGCGATTGCCTCTGCCACTAACGTTGAATCTTCTTCAAAATAGCTATCGTCATTCAGCCACATGTGTGGCACATTCTTACCGATTAGAACTACGCCACCGCTATCGAATCTTTCAATGTTATCGCCAACAAAACGCATTCCAGCACTCTTTATTATAGCTACGAGTTCAAATTCGGCATGGAAGTGCCAAACCCTTAAAAAATTTTTATAACGATTGTGCGAAACCTTTAAAGAACGGTTTATTACACTAGATCTACTTAATAAATGGAGTTTCATCTATATATTGGAAAAACAAATCAAGGCAAACAAGATAGGTATAAAAAGTATTGATTACTAATTAGCTTGTCTCTAAGAAGGTTGCTACTATTTTGGATTTCACTTAGGTTGATCCCAAAGTCGATGGGGGTCGTCATTCAACTGCATTTGCTCTACTAATAAAACTTCCATTTCTTTCAGCTTATTTGTGTACTTTGGATTGTCGGCCAAATCGGTTTGCATTTCTCCAGGCTTGCCATGTTCGGGAAGGTATTCATTTGGATTTTCGGCCAAATTAAAAAGTTGTGTCTCCCTAACTGCGCCATCCATCATGTCATATT
>CAZRIE010000019.1:0-47548 GCA_964600075.1 uncultured Flavobacteriaceae bacterium | reverse complement strand
ACCGCAAGCGCCACGGGCGGTACGCCGACCTATGAATACCAATTGGAGGATACCGCGGGAACCCCTATAGCTTCCTATGATTTTGCCGCTAACGGAACAAATACCATATTTACGGCACTTCCGGCCGGTAACTATATCGTTCGCGTTCGGGACAACAACAATTGTGAGGACGTCATCGATACGGCCATTCCAGTCATAGCGCCCGCCGTGACGACATTTACCCTGACGCCGACCGCCTGTTATTCCGGCGCCAACGACGCCTCCATACAGGTGGACGTTACAGCAGGCAACGGTGGCTATACCTTCAGTATAAACGCAGGGCCGTTCACCGCACCTGCCCCGGTAACAGCAACAACGCATACCTTCGCCAACCTGGCGAACGGAACCTATACCATCGACGTGCGAGACGCCTTCGGGTGCCCCGCCGTACAACAGAACGTAACCATTGATCCGCAATTGACCGCTGTGGTGGATGTTGTAGATATCAGTTCTTGTACGAATGGCAGCATTACCGTTAATGCTTCCGGTGGAGATAGTAATTACACCTATGCTTATGTTACAACAGGAACTTCCGTTACAGCAGTAGATTTCGTGGCCTCGATCACCTTTTCGGTTACTCCTGGAAACGATGGTGACTATGATGTCTATGTTTGGGACAACAATGCGGTTGATCCCCATTGTGAATATATGGAGACCGTTACAGTTGGTCCGGCTACACCGATTACATTTACTTCCACCCCAACAGATCCACTATGCTATAATGGCGTTGGCTCCATAGAAGTAACTATTTCATCCGGAGATAACCCCTATACGATTCAGATCATCGATTTGGATAACGGCGGGGCTTCTGACCAGACCGATACTAATGTGATTGCAACAACGCAATCCTACTATAATTTGTCTTCTGGAAATTATACGATAATCGTAACCGATCTCTATAGCTGTTCGGTGACTGATACTCCAGTGAATATTGCCAATCCCGATGAATTGACAGGTGATGTCATTGGCGTTACACCGGCCACGTGTACGGGTGACCCTAACGATTTCGGATTCCAGTTTATTCCCTATACCACAACTTTGGGAACCGTAGAATTTAGCGCAGATGGAGGAGCAACTTGGATCGGTGATAATAGCACCCCTGGCACTTCTGATCGCTTTACAGGTTATACCTCTGGTCAAACAGTGTACCCTTCTATGCGTACCGTTTCCGGCGGAGTTACTGTCTGCCAGACTGACCTTCCTGCATTTATCATTCCATATCCATTGGATGATCTTGATATCACCGTTTTGGCGATTGTCGTGAACTGCAACGAATTACAAGTAACCGTTCAGGGTGGTCAGGGTACACCGGATTACGAATATACCTATTCCGAAGATCCGGCAAATTTCAACCCGGCTACTCCGATACACCCATGGACTACCCCTGCCAAAGGCCTATTGGACCCACATACTTTTGCAGGACTTGTACCTGGCAGAAGCTACGTATTCTATGTACGCGATAATGTAGGGTGTGTACGCCAGAGTAACGTGAATGTAAATGATTTGATTACCGTTCCCTTGGAGATAACTACGGCTTCGGAACCTTCTTGCGCCGCAGCTTCAGATGGTAGCATCATTTTTACGGTTACAGACAATACGGCTCCCTTCGGAAACGAGTTCCGATGGACGGTATATGACGTAAGCGGTGGAACACCTGTTGCGGTAGCCTACAGCGGTGGTGGTGGAGCAGCAATTAATCAGCCTTATACTTCTCCCCAAGACGTAACGATTAACAGTTTGCCCGCAGGAAACTATTTTATCGATGTAATCGAAGTCGATGGTGGTGTTGACAGTTGTAGAGGTGCTTCGGAAAATCTTCTTTTGGACGAATTGAACCCGATTACTGCAAACCTGAACAAATTAAGGGATATTTCCTGTAACACTCCAGGATTGATTTCCATAGAAAATATTAGCGGTGGTGGCGGTATGTTTACATATACCGTAACCGGACCCGCACCATTTGCTACTATTACCGCTACTCCCGATAATCCTGTAGAAATTCCGGCCAATTCGCCTGCTGGAAACTATAATGTGACCATTACGGACCAATTTGGATGTTTTGCCGATCTCGGCCCGATCAACTTAAACCTAACACCGAATCCAACTATTGATTCCATGGTAGTTGATAACTGTGCTTCGCCAACATCCTTGACCATAAATGCAACGAGTACGGCCGCACAGATTTTATATTCCATTGATGGAGGAGTGAACTACGTGGACAATAGCGGTGTTTTCAACAATGTAACACCCGGCAACTACAACGTCGCCATAATCGACAGTAACGGTTGTACGGATACGGATACCGTTGATGTATATCCTGTGCTGGAAGTCAATGTTAGCTTGACCAAATTGCTGGATTGTACCGCAACGCCCGATGCTCAAATTATCATGGAAGTCACTTTTGGTTCCGGTAATTATGATTACCAGATTACCAATGGTGCAGGTATCGTTATATCAAAAGCGGCCTTACCCAGCAACCCGTATGTTTTCAATGCAACGGTGGCGGAAGACTATGTAATCACTATTTATGATAATAATACTTCTGGGCCTGAATGTACCCGAGTATTCCCGGTTACCGTTCCAGTTATAGTTACCCCAGTATTTACGGAAGCCCATATTGACATTACGTGCAACGGTGCTTCGGACGGTACGATCACCCTTACCGAGACCGACAACGGCATCAATCCGTTGACCTACAGCATCTCGCCCGCAGCAGGAAGCTTCAACGGCGCCACGAACACCTTCGAGGACCTTCCGGCCGCTACCTATACCGTGACCGGAACGGGAACCAACGGCTGTACGTTCGACATCGCCGGGATCGTCATCGGCGAGCCGGTAGCCATGGCCGTAACACTAGATCCGATCGTGGATTTCGCCTGTACCATTGGCAACAACCCGAACAATGCGAGCATAAGCGTTGCGAGTGTCAGCGGCGGTTCGAGCACCTACGTGCGCTACGAGTTCATAAACGACCAGGGAACCCCCGCAACAGGGGATGACGTAACCGTACAGGACGGGACGAACACCGTCTACACGGAAACCAATACCATTGGCGGAACCTATATCATCAATGTATACGATGACAACGGATGTACCGGAACAACGACAGCTACCATCTTGCCGTTCGTCGAGATCACCGACCCGTCCGTGACTATCGATAATAGTGTTACCTGTAACCCGGGCAACGATGCGCAGGTATCCATAGGGATTACCCTGAACCCGGTCACCGGAACACCGAATATTGAGTATTCCGTAGTGGGTACCGACAACGCGTACAGTTCGTTGAACCAAGTTTCCAACGTATTCGGTTCGTTGGGCATCGGCAACTACGAAGTTACCGTGACCAACACCGATACCGGATGTTTAGTTCAAACAGCTTTCGAAATCGAAGATCCCAATACCTTCGAAATAGATGCCACTACCGTGGATGTCGTCTGCTTCGGAGACGACGGCTCGGTAAGCTTTACCATAAACGACCCCGTGAGCCCCTATACCAATGGGTTTACATGGCAGATCTATAATTCACAGGGTACGGCCGCCATTGGCGATGACGTACTTATCGTAGGCGCCAACGGTGTCTCGGCCAATGTAGGGCCAACAGTACCATTTGCCATAGGTGCAGGGGAGTACCGTGTCGAGGTTACCCAGGATTCCGATCCTTCGTGCGTATCTTCCGAACCGTTCACCATTGCGGGGCCTAACTCCCTAATCACGGCAAATACCAATGTCGACCCGATTACCTGTGTAGGTAACGACGGTGTTATCGAGATTATCGACGTTCTCGGCGGATGGGGAGGTTACGACTATTATGTCGGAATCGTTGCCCCGGCGTCCGCGGCCAGTTTCGTTACCGGACCTAGGTTCGACAACCTCGCCCCGGGAACCTATCAGGCATGGGTCATCGACCAAAACGGTTGCCAGCGTGAAGTACAGAACGCTATTGTTCTTGCCGATCCAACACCGATCAACGCATCAATACAGATCAACCAGCCCAACTGTACCAATTTCGAGGGAGAGATCGAAGTGACGGCGGGCATAACGGGTGGACAGGGAAGCAACTATACCTATCAACTGATAAAGAACGGTACGCCTACCGGCGCGCCTCAAAACACAAGGGTCTTCACCGGCCTGGATAACGGCAGCTATCAGGTACAGGTAACCGACCAGTGGACGTGTACCTTTACAACAACGGCCGAAATACTTTACGAACCTATCGTGCCCTTGGCAACTGTTGTAAAAACTATCGACTGCTCGGCCACTCCGGGAGGCGAGATAACCATCATACAGAACGGTGGTTCGGGGAACTTCGATTACTCCGTTACCTATCCAGACGGATTCACGGTAGTCTTAAATTCCACCGGAATATTCAACGGTATGGACCAAGTGGGCGACTACCTCTTTACCGTGACCGATCAGACCGTAGGGCACGCATGTAGTACCACGATTACGCAGCGTCTTGAACCTGCCGTTACCCCAGTATTTACGGAAGCCCATATTGACATTACGTGCAACGGTGCTTCGGACGGTACGATCACCCTTACCGAGACCGACAACGGCATCAATCCGTTGACCTACAGCATCTCGCCCGCAGCAGGAAGCTTCAACGGCGCCACGAACACCTTCGAGGACCTTCCGGCCGCTACCTATACCGTGACCGGAACGGGAACCAACGGCTGTACGTTCGACATCGCCGGGATCGTCATCGGCGAGCCGGTAGCCATGGCCGTAACACTAGATCCGATCGTGGATTTCGCCTGTACCATTGGCAACAACCCGAACAATGCGAGCATAAGCGTTGCGAGTGTCAGCGGCGGTTCGAGCACCTACGTGCGCTACGAGTTCATAAACGACCAGGGAACCCCCGCAACAGGGGATGACGTAACCGTACAGGACGGGACGAACACCGTCTACACGGAAACCAATACCATTGGCGGAACCTATATCATCAATGTATACGATGACAACGGATGTACCGGAACAACGACAGCTACCATCTTGCCGTTCGTCGAGATCACCGACCCGTCCGTGACTATCGATAATAGTGTTACCTGTAACCCGGGCAACGATGCGCAGGTATCCATAGGGATTACCCTGAACCCGGTCACCGGAACACCGAATATTGAGTATTCCGTAGTGGGTACCGACAACGCGTACAGTTCGTTGAACCAAGTTTCCAACGTATTCGGTTCGTTGGGCATCGGCAACTACGAAGTTACCGTGACCAACACCGATACCGGATGTTTAGTTCAAACAGCTTTCGAAATCGAAGATCCCAATACCTTCGAAATAGATGCCACTACCGTGGATGTCGTCTGCTTCGGAGACGACGGCTCGGTAAGCTTTACCATAAACGACCCCGTGAGCCCCTATACCAATGGGTTTACATGGCAGATCTATAATTCACAGGGTACGGCCGCCATTGGCGATGACGTACTTATCGTAGGCGCCAACGGTGTCTCGGCCAATGTAGGGCCAACAGTACCATTTGCCATAGGTGCAGGGGAGTACCGTGTCGAGGTTACCCAGGATTCCGATCCTTCGTGCGTATCTTCCGAACCGTTCACCATTGCGGGGCCTAACTCCCTAATCACGGCAAATACCAATGTCGACCCGATTACCTGTGTAGGTAACGACGGTGTTATCGAGATTATCGACGTTCTCGGCGGATGGGGAGGTTACGACTATTATGTCGGAATCGTTGCCCCGGCGTCCGCGGCCAGTTTCGTTACCGGACCTAGGTTCGACAACCTCGCCCCGGGAACCTATCAGGCATGGGTCATCGACCAAAACGGTTGCCAGCGTGAAGTACAGAACGCTATTGTTCTTGCCGATCCAACACCGATCAACGCATCAATACAGATCAACCAGCCCAACTGTACCAATTTCGAGGGAGAGATCGAAGTGACGGCGGGCATAACGGGTGGACAGGGAAGCAACTATACCTATCAACTGATAAAGAACGGTACGCCTACCGGCGCGCCTCAAAACACAAGGGTCTTCACCGGCCTGGATAACGGCAGCTATCAGGTACAGGTAACCGACCAGTGGACGTGTACCTTTACAACAACGGCCGAAATACTTTACGAACCTATCGTGCCCTTGGCAACTGTTGTAAAAACTATCGACTGCTCGGCCACTCCGGGAGGCGAGATAACCATCATACAGAACGGTGGTTCGGGGAACTTCGATTACTCCGTTACCTATCCAGACGGATTCACGGTAGTCTTAAATTCCACCGGAATATTCAACGGTATGGACCAAGTGGGCGACTACCTCTTTACCGTGACCGATCAAGATGCGGCACAGGGATGTCCTACCGATATAACCCAAAGGCTTGAAGATGCCGTACTGCCAATACTGAATGTAGATACCCTTACTGACGTGACCTGTAACGGTGCAGATGACGGAACAATTTCAATGAGCGTTACCGACAATGGTGTCGGCCCATATACATTCATGATTATTTTAGGGCCAGGTAGCTCGGCGACTTTTCCCATCGCGGCGACATCTTCGAACGCCACCTCTGCTGTATTCAACAGCCTGGAAGGCTCCATCGCAGGGATTACCTATACTATAGAGGCAAGGGGCGCGAACAATTGCGTCGTCACTACCGATGTGACTATTACAGAATCAGACATTATCACGGTTAATCCTATTGATATTGTCCAGTACGGATGTACAAATGGTAACAACACGAACAACGCAAACATATCTTTTGTGAATGCATCAGGTGGCACGAATACCTTTGTGCGCTATGTATTTATACGTGATGGAAGCGTCGTACAAGACGGCCCAAATACAGCCTATTTTGAAACTGACGGTGCAGGCGGGGACTATGAAATACGAGTCTACGACGATGCGGGATGTTCTGCGCTATCCACTACTGAAACGGTGCTGCCATTCGTAGAGATTAATGGCCCAACGGTTACAACCACTCAAGATGCAGCTTGTGCACCTTTGAATAATGCCCAAATTGAGGTCGGCGTAACGGTAACACCGTCAGGTCCCACACCAAACTTGGAATATACCGTAACTGGAATCAATGTAGCTTACTCACAAACAACAACTTCTACAAATAATCCGGAAACATTTACCGCTCTGGAATTTGGAAACTATCGCGTTTCCATTACCAATTTGGATACTGGTTGTGTTATTGAAACGGTACATACCATTGACGACCCGGATGTTATTGAGGTAATCGCGACCAAATTGACCGATGAGGAATGTCTGAACAACGGTGTCGATGATGGAAGTTTTAGTATTGCCATAAACGATTATACGGGCAACTACGCCTATCAAGTCTATGACATCAATGACAATCCTATAGTGGGTGCCGGATTCAGCGGAACTGGAAATACCGTTGCAGCCTTGCCTCCAATTACTAACCTTCCCGGAGGAGTATATTATTTAAGGGTTACTGCAACCGATGCGCCTCTATGTGAGGATGATTCCAATGTAATTACAGTGCTTGCGCCCAGCGCACCAATAACGGCTACTATTCGTGAAGAGTCAAGTGTAAGCTGTTCGAACGACCAAGGTAGGATTCTGATAGATCCGACTGGGGGTGAAGGGCCTTACACTATAGTTCTTGACGACACGACCTCCCAAACTTACACTGAAACCAATGTCGAAGCTTTCATTTTCGAAGGATTGTCTGCAGGTAGTTTCCATGTTACGATTACAGATGCCTTTGGATGTGTGCTTTCGGACAACATAGATTTGATTCGACCCGATGATATTGTGGCGACCATTGCCGATACACCATTGACTTGTTTTGATGAAAACACGGCTAGTGTAACCGCATCGATCAATGCCAGGAACGTTACGCCTGTGTATCAATATCGATTGAACAGATACAATGATTTGGCCGGAAGTAGCCTCTTACAGACTTCCGCTCTACAAAATGTTAATGCCTTCAATGGCCTGGCGGCCGGTTTCTATAGCATCACGGTCACGGACGACGTAAGTTGCTCTGACGAGACATCTATTGTTGAAATCGTAAACCCGACAGAAGTGGAAGCACAATTGATCAGAACAAGCCCGCTGACCTGCGTGACAGGTGTTGAATTTGAATTGAGCGCAACAGGCGGCACTGGAACATACGAATACAGTATTGACGATGCCACTTGGGTTTCTATGACCGGAAACAGTGTAAATCTGCCATTAAGCGGTATTATGAGCGCCGGTATTTATAGTTACTATGTTAGGGACGCTATCAACCTTTGTACCGCGGCATTGTCGAATTCAATAGAAGAAGATGTCATCGAGCCATTGACCCTAATTGTAGACAGTTCGGCTGCAGTAATCAACTGTAATGGCGAAAACACTGCTGTAATTTATGCAGAGGCAGATGGCGGGCTTGGAAATTATATGTACGAGCTGTTTACAGATGCTGCATTGACAAACAGCGTTACCGGTGCGGCACAAAACAATGGTGAGTTTAGCGGATTGTCCGAAGGCACTTACTATGTCAACGTTACCAGCGACGATTGTACCGCTCCTGCGGAAGAAGTGATAATAACTGAACCGGAGACATTATCGATAATCGATCCGAACGATTTTACAAATGTAAGTTGCTTCGGTGCCAATGACGGAACGATTACGGTCGAGCTAGAAGGTGGTGTAGCCCCTTACCAATATGCTATTTCACCAAACCTTAATAAGTTCGATGAGGAAAATGTATTTACCGATTTGGAAGGTTCGCCAAGCGGAATCACATATACGGTAATCGCGCAAGACAGCAATGGTTGTTTCATAGAGCTTCAATATACAATTGTCGAACCTGATGTTTTAGACGTTTCTGCAATAGCTCTGCCGGAGGTCTGCGAGGGGGAAGAAAATGGCTCCATTGAGTTGACAATCGCTGGAGGAACTGCTCCATACAGTACACGATTGAGCAGCGAAACCAATTTCGTACAGGACAGGACCAACCTATCCAATCTGGCGGCGGGTAGTTACATCATATTTGTAAGAGATGTCATGGGCTGTGAAGAAAACGTATCCCTAACAGTAGATCCAGGCGTAAATCTCAGTGCCACGGTTGAGCCAGTATATGGCTGTAATGGTGATATTCCCAATAACTATATAAATATTGCTTTGGAGGATACCAGTATCGTAGACGAAGTTCTTTACGGTTTGGATTCTACAGATCCGGGCGATATGCAACTGAACCCTTATTTTAGGGATATCGCTCCAGGCACGCACTATATTGCAATCTCGCATGCAAACGGTTGTGTTACAACCCATGATTTTGAAATCGAAGATTTTGAACCGTTGACCATAACCGTTGACCAGACCAATATCAATGAGATAACGGCGACAGTTGCAGGCGGCAAAGAAGCCTATACTATCTTTTTTGGTGATGTGAACAACGGTTCAGACAACACCTATTTTATCAACCGTACGGATACTTATGTCGTTACCGTGGTCGATGAAAACGGGTGTGAGGCCACTGCTAGCATCGATATGGAATTCATCGATATCGAGATTCCGAACTTCTTTACCCCTAATGGAGATGGTGAAAACGAGTACTGGAAACCACGGAACGATGAAGGCTTTCCGGAGATACTAACCATCATATTTGATCGTTATGGTAGAGAGGTGTACCGAATAGGCCAGGGCGATCGCGGATGGGACGGTTTTTACAAGCAAACCGAACTACCCACCGGAGATTACTGGTACACTATAAAACTCAACGGCGAGAATGACGACAGAGAGTTTGTTGGACACTTTACCCTATATCGATAAAAACTTAACCTACAGTACCATGCGCAAATTCATATTGACCTTGCTGCTCTTATCGAGCGCGATTGCATCTAAAGGTCAGGAGCTCAACTCGCCCCAACTGTCACAATACTTGGCAGACAACCCGTTCGTTTTGTCGCCGGTCTATGCAGGTATTGGAGACCATGTGAAAATAAGGCTTAACGGCCTCACCCAGTGGGTTGGAATCAAAGATGCGCCGCAAACACAGTCATTGGCCGCCGATATGCGCTTGGGCGAAAAGTCGGGCGTTGGTATATTTTTATACAATGATAAAAATGGATACACAAAACAACAAGGTGCCCGAATGTCTTTTGCGCACCATTTGACATTAGATCGTTACGACGACGAGTTTTTATCTTTCGGTATTTCCTATAATTTCAATCAGTTCAGAATAGATATTGATGAGTTTATAGATGCCAACCTCGACCCAGGTGTTATCAATAACCGTCAGACCACTAACCACAACTTTGATGTCGGAGCTATGTATCGCTATGGAAAGTTTTACTTAAGTGCGAACGCCTCTAACCTATTGGCCAAAGATCCTCAGAACCTAACATTCGATCCCGACGAACCTAACGCGTTAAGAAACTACTATGTATATACCGGATATCGTTATCGCAAAAACAAAAATACCAACCTCGAAATAGAACCATCGTTATTGTTTAAGATATTCGAAAGTGACGGGCGGTCTGAAACAGATTTGAACCTAAAGTTCAGGTGGTACGATTTTGAAGATTATTATTATGTGGGAGTAAACTATCGGTTCTTGAACGACCAGATCGGCGACCCATTATATATTGCACCCTTTGCCGGTCTGAAAAAAAACAATTTCTATTTTGGATACTCCTACCAGATTATTCTGAATGAAATTATCACTTACAGTACGGGTACCCATGTGGTTACTATCGGCGTAGACCTATTCCAAGGGCTTAGTAATTGTCGTTGCACCTATTAAACAGCTGTTCGATTAAACGGTATAGGCTAAATAATCTTCTCAAATAAACTTTAAAACTTACTACGCTCTTTTCTCAGAGGATTGCCATAAGTTTGTACAAACATTTATTGTCTTGGGAAAAGTAAAAGTTGACAATATTCGGGTATATGCCCACCATGGCTGTTTGAAGGAAGAGACCGCCATCGGAAGTGAATACCGCGTTGATGTTTCGGTAAACGCCAATCTATCAAAAGCCTCTCTCTCCGATCGATTATCCGATACCGTAGACTATGTTCACATCAACCATATCGTAAAGGAGGAAATGAATACGCCCTCCAAGTTACTCGAACATGTAGGAAAACGTATCGTCGCGCGAATTTTTGATGAAATAGCAATCATCAACAAGGCTCAGGTTTCGGTTTCCAAAATCAATCCGCCCATTGGGGGTGACGTGGAAAAAGTCACGGTCGTGCTTAAAGAAAAAAGAAGGTTTTAAATTTTTCAATATCTAAAAACAACCTACCTTTGCAGTTGAAAATGGCATCGTGGCCGAGTGGCTAGGCGCAGCTCTGCAAAAGCTTGTACAACGGTTCGAATCCGTTCGATGCCTCAACTAAAACCTTCGTGAATACGAGGGTTTTTTGTTTTGTATATATTACGTAATGGTAATCCCCGATGTTTAGGCGCGCTCGATACCTCCAACACTTCAGGTAATGGGGTTTTTTACTTTTTAAGGATACGGTATCTACCTCCACCGGAAATTTCAGGACTAGACGATGTAGAATTGTAAGCCAATTTCCACGAGGATAAGGTCTTTAAATCAGGAAATTGTAGAAGTATCCGTCATGACGGAGAATTGAAATGGCCTAGTTCAATGCGCTCAATACCCTCTTCAATATTAAACTTGTCTTTTGGCAAAAATCCCTTTATAATTAGTACAATACCGCAAATAATAAGAATAATTCCAAGTCCTTTTTTGATGAGGTGTATTCTTTCTGGAGTCAATTTTCGCTTTAATTGTTTGGCAAGAAGGATTTTAAAAACATCAGTAACGAAATAGGCGCCCATCATTCCTGAAAAAAAGATGACAATTCTTTTTGGGTCATTATCAAGGCTAGGGCCAACTACAATAATAATTCCAAGCCAAAAAACAAGAACACCAATGTTAATAAAATTAAGTAAGAACCCTTTCACAAAAAGACTTAAGTAATCACTTTTGCTTGCCCTTAAATTTGGATCTAATTTCTGAGGTGGTTTTTTTAAGAAAGTAGTAATACCATAGACCAAAAGAATAACACCGCCAAATACATAAAGACCAGGCTGATTACTTAGGTTTTCCAAAAGCTGAAAACTACTAAAATAGGCAATTGTTAAAAAAATAGCATCGGCAATGATTACACCAAAATCAAAAACCAATGCGGCTCGAAAACCTTTTATAGCACTGGTTTGTAAAAGCACAAAAAAAACAGGCCCAATCATAAAGCTTAATAAAAAGCCCAATGGAATCGCTGCCTGTATATCGTCAATCATTTTGTTAATGGTTAATAGCTATTCGGAAAAGCATCCTATTAACTCGTCTAATCTAAAATTTATATTAAAAACCTATTCCTCTAATAATCCATTTTCTGATTACATTCTTGTAACCTTGCCTCCGAAAACGGTTTTTTCATCCATCTTAGTTGGGTCTCCATAGACCAATACTTCCCCACCTGCCTTGACCGTAGCCTTTACATAATCCGAAGCATAAATTTCAGCGCTGGATCCCGCATTTACATTGACCGTTGAAAATTTGGTCTTTAGCTCCTTACCCTTATAGATACCTCCGGTATTAATGGCAACATCTTGCAAGTCTGAAGTGCCCGAGGTTTTAATTACACCACCAGTTACCGTTTTTATTAATAACTGTTCAACTTCGGTATTGATGTCGAGTTCACCCCCTTCTTGCGCTTTTAGCTCCAGTACATCTTGTTTGATCGTTTCTTTAGAAGAAATTCTAGCGTCTTCGTTAACATCTATGACAACAAGTTTCTCGGTATAATATAAGTCGACGAAAGTGCGATAACCACTAAATATCTTATCGATTTGCATGCGTATTTTCAATACGCCGCTATTATTTACAATAGCGACTTTTTGAATGTTAGCGCCTGTAATGACCGCTTTGTTAACTTCGGACTTTATAAGGTTTACCGAAATACCATCAAAAGCCTTCACTTCTGTGAACTTGGTAAGGTCTTGGCTCATCTTTGAGTCTTGGGCCCATAGTATTTGAAACCCAAGAAAAACAACGGCAAGCAACACGAACTGTTTCATGATATACCTTTTAGGTTGACTTGTTATTCTATAAACAAAATCTATTCCAAAAAATTGCCTATTTCTCATGTTTTCCCAACAGGGCAAAATCAAGATGACGTTTAATCAAATCAGTGTTTTTGACCATCACCACGACTTCGTCGCCTAATTGATATGTTTTTTTGGTGCGTTCCCCTACAATAGCATACTCCTTTTCATCAAAGATATAATAATCACCTTTTATATCACTGATCCGTACCATACCCTCGCATTTGTTCTCAATAATCTCGACATATACGCCCCATTCGGTCACTCCACTAATGACCCCAACGAATTCCTGGTCTTGGTGATCTTGCATGAACTTGATTTGCATGTATTTTATAGAATCTCTTTCAGCGCTTGAAGCCAAATATTCCATATCTGATGAATGCTTGCATTTCTGTTCATAAACTTCTGTTTTCGCCGTATCACCCCCATCGAGGTAATGTTGTAACAAGCGATGCACTATCACATCGGGATATCGGCGTATCGGTGACGTAAAATGAGTATAATAATCGAAAGCCAGCCCGTAATGTCCTATATTTTCCGTTGTATAAATGGCTTTACTCATACTTCGTATAGTCAACGTATCTACAAGATTCTGCTCTTTCTTGCCTTTTACATCCTCTAAAAGCTGGTTTAACGAAGCACTGATGGATTTTTTATCCTTGAAATCTATCTTATGCCCAAAACGTGAAATAATACCGTTAAGTGCTATTAATTTATCTTCCTTCGGGTCGTCATGAATTCGGTAAACAAAAGTTTTCTTTGGTTTTTGTTTACCAATAAACTCAGCCACTTTTCGATTAGCCAAGAGCATGAATTCCTCAATTAATTTATTCGCATCTTTTGACTCTTTAAAATAAACACCTTCAGGTTCACTATTCTCATTCAAACTAAAACGAACCTCTACCTTATCAAAAGAGATTGCCCCTTGCTCCATACGCTTGCCGCGCATAATTTTGGCCAATCTATCCATTTCTAAAGTAGCCTCAACGACCTCGCTAGAAACGGAATAGGCGTTTTCCCTAATCGATATGTCATCAGAAATATTTCCTTTCTTGGTTTCGATAATATGCTGAGCTTCTTCATAGGCAAAACGCTCGTTCGAATTAATAACAGTTCTTCCGAACCATTGGTTTTTGATTTCAGTATTTTTATCCAATTCGAAAATGGCCGAAAATGTATATTTTTCTTCGTTAGGCCTAAGAGAACAGGCATTGTTCGATAATACTTCTGGAAGCATCGGTACCACCCGATCTACCAAATATACTGAGGTTGCCCGCTCATAAGCCTCGTCATCTAAAATCGTATCGGGTACTAAATAATGAGAGACATCGGCAATATGAATTCCTATTTCATAGTTTCCGTTTTCCAATACTTCAAAAGACAGTGCATCGTCGAAATCTTTAGCATCTTTTGGGTCAATGGTAAAGGTAAGTACCTCTCGCATATCTCGTCTTTTAGCAATCTCTTCTTTCTTTATAGAAGTATCTAAAGTATCCGCAAAGCGCTCAACTTCCGCTGGAAATTCATATGGCAGCCCGTATTCTGCTAGTATAGAATGTATTTCAGTATTATGCTCCCCCGGTTTTCCTAGTACTTTGATTACTGTTCCAAAAGGTGAATCGGTATCGTCGGGCCAGTTTTCGAAACTGACAATAACCTTATCTCCATTTTTCGCATCTTTCGTTTTTCCTTTTGGTATAAAAAAATCAGTATACATTCGAAAATCGGTCGCTCTAACAAAAGCAAAGGTTTTCTGTTGATCTAGAATACCTACGAATTCGGTTTTCTTACGTTCGACGACCTTGGCAATTTCACCTTCGAGTTTTTTTCCATTTCTTCTAGGAAAGATATAGACCTCGACAGTATCGCCGTGAAAGGCTTTTTTTAATTTGTTATTGGGTACAAAAACGTCATCGTCCATACCCTCAATGACAATATAAGCATTACCTCGCCCAGTGAGGTCTACAATTCCAGTGTGATAGGTTTTTGTTGTGACAGTCGCTCTAAAGTTGCCGCGACCTTCTTCGGTAATTCTTTTACTTTCTCGCAACTGCCCTAAGCGTTTGATGAGTTGGTTCCGTTCGTTGGTTTCAGTCAGCCCTAGTTTGGCGGCTATTTGTTTATAATTGAAGGTTTTTTTTGGTTCTTGTTCAAGTATGTTGAAGATTCCTTTGGTAATCTCGTTTTTTCTGTGGTTAATTGCTTTCTTATTCTTTTTTGACATTAAGTATTTTCTTATTTGGGTGGAAAATTACGAATTATAATCCATTAGCCTTTATTGCAGCTTCAATAGCACTAAAACTGAGGTTATCAACAACTATATAATAATCATTTTACCTTTTTTAAAATTTAAAATAAAAATGGTGCTTATGATAGTGTGTTAATAGTGCTTAAAAATAATTGGGGTAAAACTTGCTATAAACCGTTTATAAAACTTGTTGACAAATTGTACAGTTATCATCTAACACCAAATCAGAGTGTTGTTATCATTATTAGTATAGGTTAATAACCGCTATCAACATTAAATTTTTGATAAGTAGAGGTAAATTTATTGTTAACTACCGTGGAATTTTATTTAATATGTAGCTATGAAAAGAGGATAAAAAGATTGCTCGATTTACTATTAGTTTTGTAGAGCACTATTGCAACAACAAATCAAAATTTAATACTACTTTCTTTTGGAAGGTTATTAACAGCTAATGCACGGTTTAGCTATTACAAATGAACAACGATTTTTCTTCGTATGAAAATAGATGTTGTAAACCTTATCTATTTTGTGGTGAAGCACTTCAATTCGTACATTTGTAAAACAGTGGTTTTAATTTATTAGAATAAATTAAAACAATGTTTTCGACCACTGTTACTGATACAATTTCTATCAATACATGAGAAAGATGAAAATAGCAATTGGAAATGATCATGCCGGTACAGAGTATAAACTAGCCATAGTAGGTTTACTTAAATCTATGGACATAGAAATAAAAAATTATGGTACCGATGGAACGGATAGTGTAGATTATCCTGATTTCATACATCCTGTGGCTTCTGACGTTGAAGAAGGTAACGTAGATTATGGCATCATCGTTTGTGGTAGTGGAAATGGGGCGTCAATGACCGCCAATAAGCATCAAAAGGTTCGTTGTGCGCTGTGTTGGACGAAAGAAATTGTAGAGCTCGGTAGAGAACACAATGACGCTAATATTCTAAGTCTTCCAGCTAGGTTTATTTCGTTGCCCCAGGCTCTTGAAATGGTTAAAACTTTTTTGACCACCAGTTTTTCTGGCGGAAGACATGAACGAAGAATAGAGAAAATACCTTGCTCGTAATCGCACGAAGGTTTCTTTTTAGCTAACGGATTGTTTATACAACGAACGGCTGCGTAAACCCAATCATCTCACAACAATAAATGCCAAGCTTCAGAAAAAGATAAATATTTTCCGGTAAGGATGGTTTTGCCTTATATATCAACTAGTATTTAACTATTCTATTAAATGGGTCACTCGCACCACAGCCATTCGCATGGTCATTCTCACGCTGATCTAAAAGGGAGAAATCTTATCATTTCGATTCTTCTTAACATCATAATTACGGTGTCGCAAGTGATAGGCGGCCTTGTTTCAGGAAGTCTTTCCCTTTTATCGGATGCACTGCACAACTTTAGCGATGTACTATCGCTGGTCGTAAGCTATATTGCGAACTTGCTTTCGAAAAAACAGGCCTCTAACAACAAAACTTTCGGCTATAAGCGCGCAGAAATAATTGCCGCATTCATAAATGCAGCTACTTTAATTATTGTAGCGGTGATTTTGATAAAAGAAGCTGTTGTACGCTTTTTTGATCCTCAAGAAATAGAATCCGATTTAGTGATATGGCTTTCTTTATTGGGCATAGTCGCAAACGGGTTTAGTGTCCTGTTGCTTAAAAAAGACGCGGCAAGCAATATGAACATGAAATCGGCCTACTTGCATTTATTGACGGATATGATGGCCTCGGTGGCTGTTTTAATTGGTGGTATTCTAATGAAGTTTTATCAAGTGTATTGGGTCGATTCCATATTGACTTTCGCTATTGCCCTTTATTTAATATATATGGGCTATGACTTACTGAAAGACTCTACCCGTGTGCTCATGCTTTTTACGCCAAATACGATTCAGGTACAACAAATTGTAGAAGCGATTAGTAAAATTGAATCCATTAAGAACGTTCATCACGTACATATATGGCAACTCAACGAAGCTGAAGTTCACCTTGAGGCGCATATAGATTTTAACACAGACATCAGACTTTCTGAATTTGACAACATTTTGGGGCAGATAGAGGAGGAGGTTTATCATAAATTCGGTATAAATCACGTTAACATTCAACCGGAATTCGGTAAATGCGATAGCAAATTAATAATCGTCCAAGATTGATATGATAAAAATTGAAGTAAAAGCGTTTGAAAAACTAAGCACAAAAGAGCTTCACGATATATTGCGTCTGAGAAGTCAAATATTCGTGGTCGAACAAGATTGCATTTATGAAGATGTTGATGGAAAAGATGGAAAAGCATTACATGTTATAGGAACAAAAGAAGGGGAAATAGTTGCTTATGCTCGTATTTTTAAGTCAGGTGACTATTTTGAAGAAGCCGCTATCGGCAGGGTGGCCGTTAAGAAACTTGAGCGTAAATATGGGTACGGAAAGCAAATTATGAAGGCTTCGATAGCAGCGGTACGAAATCATTTTAAGGAATCGGTAATGCGGGTCTCTGCGCAATTGTATCTGGAACGGTTTTACCATTCCCTTGGTTTTGAACAAGTAGCCGAAGGATACCTTGAAGATGGTATACCGCATATAGGGATGGTACTAAAAAACTAAGAGCCGCAATTGCGGCTCTTAGTTTTTTTTTGTTCTTGGCTTATATTTTTATGGGCTCTTTGTTGGTCAAGTTAATGTCTTCCAACATTGTGTCTGTAAACTTATAATGACCTCTTGTGGTAATAATTCGAAACCTATTCGAGTTCATACGGCTTAAAGTATCCAAGAAAAGCCATTTGCTCTTTAAAAGTCTCGGTTTGTCCGACTTTAAACTGGTTTCAAAATAATATTTACGGCCATTTTTCAATGCTACGATATCTGGGGTTATTTTCGAATCACTTCCCTTTATTAGATATGATTTTGGGGTTTCGTAGCCCTCGATATTCGCCTTGATGTCTTCAAAGCCAGTAGCTTCTAGATGGTGGATTGATTTCTCTAAAAATTCCTGATTCTCTGACTTTTCTATTTTTACCATAACTTGCAATATAGCATAAAATTGTAGAAAAGCAAATTTTATTCATTGATTAACAGTAGTTTAATAGAGCTATGCTGGCTAAAAACTACATTAACAAGCTATTATCACTCCGTTAATATGGTTCTGGTCGACTAAACCTCACGCTAGATATGATCAAACATAATTCTGCAAGAAATGTATTGCTTAAAGAGTGTCCTTTTGCCTGGGGAAAGAACTATTAGGTCTTAAAAGCGAGAAAACCTTATTTTTTGAATCAGATAATAAATTTAGATACTATCTGCGCGTATAATTATTGGAAAAGAACTACTCGCCCCTGAGGCGGATATCACCTGCGGCACCAGAGTATATTCCCATTTCGGAAACGACTCTATGGGTGTTTGAAAAATCACCATTCTTCTTGAGGTAAATTTCGACAAACGTACCGCTCCATGTTTTTGAGCTAGAAATATCCGATTGTCCATCATTGTTAAAATCCGCTAGGCATAAAAAGCTTCGGTCCTTGGTGACGAACTTTATAACATGTTTTTTCCAAGAAACGGATAAATTAAACTACGGCATGTAAAAGCCGAATACAGACTGTATAGTCTGTATTCGCAGTTAAAAGTAGAATGCCTAAGTGCCCTTATTGCCATTAAAAAGAGTATGTAATCGATAAACGACACTCTTGTTTTGTTCTCCCATAGCTTTTTGCTTATCAAAAGACCGACCGGTCTAAAAATAATATTAGACCAAACGCTTGGCAATACCTTGTTGTGCTAAAAAATCGAGTTTTAAAATGAGATTCAAAGGCTTTTCGGCTTTGGTCTTACTTGAGAAATAGAGGTAACCTTCAGAACGGTGGTCCAATTCCTCTATTTCTATTTCCCTTGCCTTTTTGTGTACGCTTCCAAGGTATTCGAAACGATATTTCGGGTCTTTAGAAAATAGACCAGTTTTTTTCGGTTTACCCAAGTAATCTTGCACGAGGTATAGGTATCGGGTTCATCGGAGAAAATGCCCGTAATAAGTGCATAAAAATCTGTTTTTTTTGAAGCATCGAAAAGCCACCCCTTTTTTTGGTACCCCAATTCAAAAGCGAATGTGGGCAAATTTTCATTGACATAGTCTAGTTGGGCTTTCTCATCGACCAGAACTTTTTCACCATTGGATTTGTGGGTAAGGATTAGATCAATTCCAACGAGCTGTTGCTTCATATCCTTTACACGCTCAAAATCGTATTGTTTCAAATAGGTATTATAGTGGGAATCAAGCAAAACAGAGAGCTTTTGTTCCTTTTGGAGGTCTGAGCTAAAGGTGCTTTTGTGAGTCATTTTAGCATTTTAATCTTAGAGGTCGCTGTAAGTCAGATATATAATTTAAAAAAAATGAGAAATAAGCACCACATTCCTTTGGGCGAAATGTTTGTTTATTAACCTCATCTAAAAGGAATTAGGGAAGAACTTTTTCGGCCAATGCACTTCCAATCTTTTCCACCACTCCTACAACCAAAGCGTTCCCCATAAAAAAGGCACGTTTAGAATCGGAAATACCGTCCAATTTCGTGTGGTCCTCGGGAAACATATTGAGTCGTTCCAGTTCAAGGGGGGTCAAACGGCGCAATCCATTTTTGGTCTGCACCACATGCTTGAAACGCGAAGGCGATTTTCCGCCCTCCCCAGTGATTATTGTACGTGAAGCATTATCCAAGGCATCGGGAAAGACCATACCACCCTCGCTATAGTTATAGGTAAAACCGGTTTTTGCCGTACGAACTTCCTTTTTGGATCCTTTTAAATATTTCCATTTCGAAAAGCCTTCTTCTGCTACATAGAAACCATCCGGCACTTCTCCATTTTGGAGTACATCGCCAAGAACAGTTCGGTCGCCATTGTAACTAGGGATAGCTTTTGCTGTAAATACCTTTCCGTTTATAAAGACACCTGAATTCTCAAAAGGAGATAATTTTTCACCCTTATTGAAGTTTTCAGAAAGTTCTACCAGATTTTCCTCAATTTGAAAAACGGAGGGTTCTTTAGACAGGTTTTGAATTGGAAAAGCTGCTGCAATTGTTCCCGATGTATGGATCCAATCAGACTTGTCTGCTTTTTTGATAGATTTATAAATCGAAGTCGATTTATGGTACCCCAAGAAAAAGATGCGTCTGCGCCGTTGTGGCATGCCGTAATCGGCCGCGTTGATAACGCGCCATTCCACCGCATAGCCCAAATCGTCTAGACTCTTGAGCATGATAGCAAAATCCCTTCCACGCTGCAGGGAAGGTGATTTTAACAATCGGTCAACATTTTCTAGAAATAGATATTTGGGCGGATGTTGCTTTTCGGAAAGTATTCTATGAATAGTCCACCATAAAACGCCCTTTTTTCCGATTAGTCCTTTTGAATTCTGCAGTGTTGTGGCCACGGAATAGTCTTGACAAGGGAAACCACCTACCAAAATATCGGCATCGGGAATATCGGAAGTAGCTACCTCTGAGATATCTTCGTTGCTATGGTTTTCCGGTCCAAACCGAGCTTCATAAACCATAGAAGCATGTTGCGCCTTTGTTGAAGGCTCCCATTGGTTGCTCCAGACCACTTCGTATTTTCCGGCCCTTTCGAGCCCTAAGCGAAAACCACCCACACCCGCAAAAAGTTCTATAACTTTGAGTTTGTTCATTTAGGCTAAATTTACATAAATTCATAAGGGTCGGCACACACTTAAAAAAGAAAATAATCAACAATAACATGGACAAAACCTATTTGAAGAAGAGTATCGCATTACTTTTATTGCTCTTTCTTGCATCTTGCGTTTCTGAAGACAAGGGTGAAAATTTACTTGAAACTCTAATAACTGAAGTAAAAACCGAATACGCTCCCGACAAACGCTTAGCGCTGTTCAATGTTGAGGCCGTTAAAAAAATCGATAGATATATTTTAAAAGGAGAAAGCAATCTGCCCAATGCCGTTGCCGCCCTCAAAGACAAATTAGTTACCGAAAACATTGATTTTATTGATAGTATTCAGCTTTTGCCTTCTAGGGAACTAGAAAGAAATACACAGGCCGTTATCAATATTTCCGTAGCGAATCTAAGAAGTAATCCGAAACACTCGGCCGAATTGGCAACTCAAGCCACCTTGGGCACCCCTGTAAAAGTGTTAAAAAAGGAAGGTGATTGGTACTATATTCAAACGCCTGATAAATACCTTTCATGGGTCGATGACGGTGGTGTCGAATTGATGGATAAGGTGCGATTCGCACAATGGCAGACGACCGACAAGATTATTTACACAAAGACCTATGGGCATTCGTATTTTGGGGAACAACAAAAACAAATAGTTTCCGACCTGGTGGCCGGAGATATACTTGAAGTAATTAAATATGGTGCCGGCCATTTTATTGTTGGTTACCCCGATGGGCGAGAAGCTTTTGTGCCGAAAGATGAAGCAGAAATGTATAATTCATGGCTGGAGAACCTCGACCCGACAGCAGGCAATTTGGTCGCTACTTCAAAGACACTAATGGGCGTACCCTATCTATGGGGAGGCACTTCAACCAAGGGTATGGACTGCAGCGGTTTTACAAAGACCATCTATTTTCTGAACGGAATGGTTATCCCTCGTGACGCTTCCCAACAAGTACACATCGGAAAGCCAATTGACTCCCTCAAAATTTTTGAGAAGCTAGAAAAAGGGGATTTGTTGTTTTTTGGAAGAAAAGCAACGGACTCCACCTCTGAAAAAGTGGTCCATGTAGGGATGTGGATCGGCAACAACGAATTTATACATGCTTCTGAAATGGTACGCATTAGTAGTATGGATAAGAATGCTAAAAATTTTGACGAATGGAACCTCAGCCGCTACCTCCGCACCAAAAGAATTTTGAAGGAAAAAGACGCGGGGTTGATCAGTCTTTCGGAAACGCCATTGTTTAAGGATTAACCATTGACGTCAAAGTTCAACTGTCTTCCCAGTTCGAAACGACTCATCAGCCGCCAAAACGATTCGCAAACTGTTTACTGCATCACGCATATGCTCGCTTAAGTCAAGGTTTTTGGTAATCGCCCTTAAAAAATATTCCTGTTCTAAAAGGCAAAGGCCGTCGTGATCAGGTTCGTCAGAAGTACTAATGATTTCGTCGGGTTTTGCAAAATTTCCATTGGCATCGAGTGCTGCTTTATGTAGCAGCAACCCCCCGGTTTTGGTATGATCCTCTACATTGTCGGAATCACCTTTGGCATCATCGGAGATAGAAACACTTCCTTTCGGACCTATAACATCCTTAATAAAAAAAGCAGTTTCGCTCATCATTGGTCCCCAGCCGGCTTCGTACCAGCCAACCGAACCATCTTTAAATCGAACCTGTAGCTGCCCGTAGTTGTACATATTGGCATCGATTTCATCGGATAGTCTAGCACCGATCGCACTCACACTAACAGGCACTGATTGCGTCATCAAGCACATGATATCTACATAATGTACCCCACAATCAACAATGGGCGACATGCTGTTCATCAACTGTTTGTGGGTATACCACATATCACCAGAAGCCTGTTGGTTGAGGTTCATACGCATCACCAAAGGCTTGCCTAAAGTACGAGCGACTTCAACGAACTTTGCCCAAGCAGGATGTACGCGCAGAATATAGCCTATCACCATTTTTTTATCTTTTTCATTGGCCAAATCGACTAAGCTTTGGGCTTCCTCGACGGTCAACGCAAGCGGCTTTTCCACAAAAATATGGGCGTTTGCGTTCAGTGCCGCCCGAATATATTCCGCATGGGTATCTGGATAGGTATTGATGGAAACCGCATCGGGCCTTGTAGCCTTCAAAGCAGTTTCGTAATCGCCGAAGGTAGGGTAGCCACCGAGTTCTTCAGCTAGTTTTTCCCGACTTTCCGGTTTCCGGCTCACCAGACCTACGATTTCAAAACTTTCTAATTGATGATAGGCACGCGCATGGGAGGTACCCATATTGCCACATCCGACGACCAAAACTTTTATTTTATCCATTTCTCTAATTTATTATGATTATTGCTCGCTGATGCGAGTATCTCGCTCGTAAAAGCCCAATAGGGCTGTTACGCTAAAATAATATCGTTCCCTTCAGGGCTAGGGTGCTTCTAACGCAAAAGCCAAAATTCGATTCCCTTTCTCCGTTCCCAATTTTTCGCCCCCGCAAGCAATTGCGATATATTGTTTTCCATCGACTTCATACATGGCTGGTGTTGCAAAGGCCGCAGCTGGCAATTTGTATTCCCAAAGTAGTTCTCCGTTATGCTTATCGAATACCCGAAAATAGCCGTCCCGTGTGGCACCGATAAATAAGAGTCCGTTTTCGGTAACTACCGCACCTCCGTAGTTTTCGGTACCTGTGCCTTTAATGCCTTTTTCTAGTAGTTCAGGGCTTTCCCCAAAGACGATAGACCAAATATACTCTCCGGTATTTAGATCTATGGCGTGCATCGTGCCCCAGGGCGGGTCGATAGCGGGGAGGCCATTTTTATCAATAAATTTATTGTAGCCTAAATGTTTATATGGCAACCGGGGGATTTGTTTTTCTTTAGAATCTTCGACGACGTCATGCTTGATTTCTTGATTGAACAGAAAACGGAGCAGCGCATTCTTTTCCTCTTTCTTCAAGTACGGAAAACCAGTCATCATACCTTTGCCATTGGTAATGATTTCCAGTATTTCATCTCGACTTTTACGAAGTTCGATATCTATCAATGATGGGAATCCACTTGCGGCCAACCCTTTTCGATCCGTTTGATGGCAGCTTACACAGTATTTCTCGTACGTAGCTTCTCCCAAGGGCAGATTGCTAAAGTCCATATCGTTGACTCCCATTTGCATAATCCACGGCATTTCGTTGGCGTTAACATAAATGATACCGTCTTCAGGATCTGATGCAGTACCGCCCCATTCCGCCGCTCCGTCATACCCCGGAAAGAGGATTAAAGGTTCTAGCCCGGGGGGCGCATATTTGCGTTTGTCAGCAGTTTTTAAGATTTGCCGCAGGGAATCCGGGTTCTCCGCATATGGACTCACATTGGCTTCGGTCAATTCGGTTGACTGGCGGGCAAACGATTTGGGCTTTACAGGAATGGGTTGCGTGGGCCATGCTTTTTCGCCATCCAAAGTTGATGCCGGTACGGGTACTTCCTCAATATCAAAGAGTGGTTCGCCGGTTTTTCGGTCAAAAACATAGACATAGCCCTGTTTGGTCACTTGGGCCACGGCAGGAATCTTTTTACCTCCCCTTTCGACCAATAAAAGATTGGGTGGTGCGGGAGGATCACGGTCCCAAATATCGTGATGGGTAAACTGAAAGTACCAAAGGCGTTTTCCGGTATTGGCATCTAAAGCAATCAGGCAATTCGAATATAGATTGCTTCCGTTTCTGATTCCGCCGTAAAAATCGGGCGCAGCAGAGCCAGTCGGCACATAGATGACTCCTGTTTCTTCGTCTACGGCCATACCAGCCCAGTTATTAGCAGCACCTACGATATCGCTTTTGTAGGCCTCTGTATTTTCCCAGGTCTCATAACCTTCTTCATTTGGGTGGGGAATGGTATGAAATATCCATTCGACGGCACCGGTTTCCGCATTAAAGGCCATAATATTTCCGGGAGCAGCCCCCGCACCTTCCGAAAGGCGAAGTGGCATTATGATGAGGTCTTTATATATTGTTCCCGGTGTATTCGAGATTACGAATTTCTCTTTGGCACTTTCGGGCATACCTGACCGCATATCGATTTTTCCATTAGTGCCAAAAGTAGAAATCGGTTTTCCGGTCAAGGCATCCAAAGCGAACAAATCGGAGCCTCGGGTACAAAGAATACGTCGGTCATCTCCTTTTTGCCAATAAGCAACCCCTCTACTTGTAGAGTGCCATACTTGAACGGAATCGCCGAACTGCCAAACTTCTTTACCTGTGGCGGCATGTAGGGCAACTACGCGAAGAGCGGCCGTTACGCCGTATAACATGCTATCAACGACTATGGGGTTCATTTGCATTTGGCCCCAATCGAGAGCTTCGTATGACCAAGCAACTTTAAGATTTTTGACATTTTCTTTGGTAATTTGTGAAAGGGTAGAGTAGTGGCTGCGCCCCGTATCGCCCATATAGGAAGACCAAGTTGTATATGCCTTGGTCCGACTTTCGTCCGTATCGGTACCGCAGGCTATAAAAAAGAAAAGCGGCATGCTCAAAAGGAAAATGGGATATATTTTTTTCATGGATATTTTTTGTGAGCGCTGAATCCTTATAAATGTAAGTAAAAAACTCAAAAATAGCGTTTTAAAATAGTGACTACACGAGACTTATAGGAGTGTCCGAATAGATTCAAATGTGCCAACAGAAAATATAGCTGGTAAATGTCGTTCCGCTCCTTTTCGCCACCAATAGGCATGAAGTGCTCTTGATAACTGTCGTAAAATGTTTTATCAAACCCGCCAAAAAGGTGTGTCATTGCAATATCGACCTCGCGATGGCCATAGTAAATAGCCGGATCAATAAGATGGGGGATACCTTCGCTAGAAATCAGGTAATTACCGCCCCATAGATCACCATGGAGTAGCGATGGTCTTACCTTTGGAAATAGACTTTGACATGTTTTAAAAAGTTGTTCTTCGGACGGAGTTTCTGAAAGCTGAAGGCAATTTCCATCCCCCACCAATTTTAATTGGGGCAACAAGCGTTCTTGCACATAAAACGATGCCCAGTCTGAATGTGTTGTGTTCGATTGCTGAAGGCTTCCGATAAAATTTTCGGTTCCCAAGCCGAAGGTGTTGGATTCGGAAAGCTTATGTAAAGCGGCCAATTGGTGGCCCAATAGTTCAAAATCTTTTTTTGAGGGTTTTTTGGGCTCGATATACTCCATCAACAAAAATGCTCCAATTTTCAAGGGTTCACAGAGAAGTACTTTGGGTACGGTAATCGTTTTGGTGTCTGAAATTGCTTCTAGGCCAACCTTCTCAGCCTCTAACATTTTGAAGGCAGATTCACTCCGGTTCACTTTACAAAAGAATCGCTCGGTTTCGGTTTCCAGGAGATAAGCTTTTGAAATATCACCCCCTGAAATTGAACCGATCGTACTGATATTTATGCAAAGTAAATATTCGATATAGCTTCTGAGGGCTTTATCCATTGTTCGGGTTGTATTAATCGGTTTTGAGAACGAGAGGCCTTAGTATTTTTTCGTACGCATTTGTATATTGCTCCATACCCAGATCGGTCGGATGGGTACCATCAACAAAAGCGTCGTTTGAAAGACCGATTTCATCTTTGGTCAGCATAAAGAGGTTTTTGACGCCTTGTTTTTTCAGATTTTCGAACGATTCGGTCATCCAAGAATTCAGTGTTTCATAAACCTCCTTTCTATTCGAATCGACCAATCCGTCGGAGTAGCCAGCATGTTGCACCAATAAAATTACCGTTTCTGGGTGTTTTTCTTGCAACGTGGCGATACCTTCTCGAATGCGTTTTTGGATTTCCTCTTTGGTGCGCCTTTCATTTGGTGAAAGATTCGGCAGACAGTCCAAAACAAATACCGACGCATCGATTTCTTTGATAAGGTTGATAACTTCTGGCTCTAATCTACCATTGCCCGAAAAGCCAAGATTGATAACAGGATAGTTGAGTCTTCTTGAAAGGATATTCGTCCATGCCATACCTGGCCGTGAGGCACAGGCACCTTGCGCAATGGAGGTACCATAAATTACGATAGGCTTTTCAGTTCTCGCAGGAAGAAATTTCAAAGTGCTTCCCAAGGGCACACCGATTTTCAGGTTTTTGATATTGTTGTATAAGGGAAAATACAATTCATAGTTTCGATTTCCATTTGGCAACCCATCAAGTTTAAAATAATAACGAATGGTATTATTAAATTGATATTTCCCTCGACACCAAAGCCAATCTTCACCATTTCTGACATAAAGGTCAATTCCGCTCACCCCTGTGGTAGGCATGTGGGGCATGGCCAGATTACCGTCTACCTGATATTGTACGGAAAGCGAATCGGCATCGCTTTCAAAACGGATACCGAGGCCTGCAGAACTTGTCGACAGTGACCAAACCGCATCGCGAACCTTGCCTTTTGCTTTATCGGGAAGCCTTTGATACCCGATATTTTCCCAGCCTTGGCCTTCGAATTGTTGGAGGGACTGGGAAGGATCTTGCCAGTTGTAGCCGTCAATATTTTGGGCGCACACGAGAGCGCAAAAAAATAGTGCGAACGGAAGTAAAAGCTTAGAGCTGTATTTCATTTTCAAGTATTTGTGTTCGTTATTTGTTGGGGCTTTGATATTCGTCTTCACGATCTTTCAGCCATTTGAGCAAAAAGCTTTTGAAATTCAATCGTTTCTTTTGCGAGAACGGCTACATACAACAATAAACTAATGGAATCGCTCTCATCGGTTTTGGTTAGGATTTTACCTCGCGTTCGCCGGTATGGTCGACACCTTTTTTCCTTTCTAAAGCAATCATGGCCTCGGGTCGAAAATTGGTAATCAATGCCCGGCGATTATCTGCAGTGGAATTTCCCCGACTATAATGCAGAGTTCCGCCCTGATGAAAAACACAGGAGCCTGGTTTTAGTTCTATATAAACAGAATTTTCTTCGCCACCCTCACATTTTAGCGCCCCTTTGTTTCCGGTCTGTTGATGCGGTAAAACAGGCGACAAATGTGATTTGGCCGTATACCACATACAACCATTTTCTTTGTATGCAGAGTCGATGGCTACCCAACAACTCGCCGCGCGTTTATCGGGCATGTCTATCCAATAGGCGGCATCTTGGTGCCAAGGGGTAATGGTATCGGTATGGGGTGCTTTGTTGATCAACATGTCGAAGTCAAGCTCTATATCCTTGCCCATAAGTGCTTTAGCGATCTGTAAGGATTTCCTGTGGATGGGTTTTACCAAAAGTTCGGGCACTAAATTGCTCGGCACCATAATTTGAGTGATTTTTTCTTTTGTACCATCGCCTCCCGAGAGGTCTGAACGATATCGCGAAGCATCGATACTATTGTCTAAAAACGAATTGTAAAGATTACTGTAATAGGTTACTTCTTTTGAAGAAAGTAGGTTTTCAATGACCAAATAGCCTTCTTGCTCAAAGAATTTTTTTTGTGTTATACTTAGTTCTTGCATATCGTTTTTTACCAGTCTATTTCAGCGGTTTCGTTCGGTGTTAAAATCAAATTTTCTCGCTTTTTGCCGTGAATAAGAATTGTGCTTCCGCCTTGTGTGGAACGCACTTTTATTTTGGTTGGCGTTTTATCCTTCCAATCTATTGAAATTTCAAAGCCGCCTCTTGCCTTAATACCTTTGACTGAACCATTGGCCCAGACATCTGGTAAAGCAGGTAATAGCCTGATTTCATCTTGAGAAGATTGTAACAACATCTCGATTACGGCAGCTGCGCCACCAAAATTACCATCGATTTGAAAGGGCGGATGTGCATCAAAAAGATTCGGATAAGTGCCACCGCCTTTGGAGTAGGTCGTTTTTACACCATCTGGCGCAACATAGCGTAATAGTTCGCGATATTGTTTATAGGCGCGGTTACCGTCCCAAAGACGAGCCCAAAGGTTGATGCGCCATCCTTTTGACCACCCGGTGGTGTCGTCGCCCTTAATATCCAAAGTAATACGGCAGGCATCTGCCAGTTCGGGAGTTTTATCAGGGTTGATGTGGTGACCGGGATAGAGTCCGTATAAATGCGATTGATGCCGATGTTTGGGGTCAACATCTTCCCAATCGTGGTACCATTCTTGCAAATTGCCTTTTTTTCCGATTTGATAGGGATATAATTTTGCCAAGGCTTTTTCGAGTTTTGAACGGAATTCCGAGTCGGTTTCCAGAACTCTAGAGGCGGCGATGGTCTGTTCAAAACATTCCCGGATCATCGCCAAATCTGAGGTTACCCCATATAGCGTAGATCCTTGATAGCCTTCTGGAGTTATAAAACGGTTTTCAGGGGAGGTTCCGGGCGAAGTGACTTGGTTTCCTTTGCCATCGTCTATAAGTGATTCCAAACAAAATAGAGCCGCTCCTTTTAGCAGTGGATAACCCTCGTCGCGAAGAAATGCTTTGTCTTGCGTGAATGTATAATGCTCCCATAAATGCGAACTCAGCCAAGTTCCGCCCATATTCCAATTGGCCCAGTTGGGGTCGCCTTGACCAAAGTCACCTACCGGGTTACTCATTGCCCAGATATCTGAATTGTGGCAAGCCGCCCATCCACCTACACCGTAGAATGTCTTTGCAGTTATTTTTCCGGTTTCGGCTATATTTTCGATAAAGCTCAACATAGGCCCGTGCATCTCGGAAAGGTTTGCGTTCTCGGCCAGCCAATAGTTTTCTTGGGCATTGATATTGATGGTGTAGTTGCTACTCCAAGGAGGTCGAATATAGGGGTTCCAAATACCTTGAAGATTAGCTGGAACTTCGGGCGTTCGCGAACTCGATATCAATAAGTAGCGTCCATATTGAAAATAAAGTACTTCTAGATTTTTGTCCTCCTCGCCCCCGGCATATCGTTTTAGACGTTCGTCAGTGGGCAAATCGGGAGCTGAGGTTTCCCCAAGATTCAAGTCGACCCGATTGAAATATTCTTGGTAATCTTGAAGATGCGATTTTAACAACTGATCAAATGATTTTTCAGTGGTCCTTGTAAGCTGATCGGTCGCAATGACATTATGGTCAAGACCTTCGGTGACCGGGTTCTTGTCAAACCCGTTGAAACTGGTGGCGATGGAAATAAAAATAGTCGCTTCCGAGCCATTTTTTAAACGAATAGAAGTATCTGTACTAACAATTTCCCCATCACTATTTCCGATTTTGAAAAGTGAGGTAAAACGGGTGCCTTTAGTCGGGTCGAAACGTACCGCATTTGGAATATCACCCCGATAATTGGGCTCAACGTGATAAGGCGCATAGCCGGAAGCATCTAAAGTATGGTTCTCGGCCGATATGAAATATTCTAAAAGGCTATTAAAAGCAATTTCAAAATTTAGAGCTTTTTTCTTACTGCTCTTTAACTTGATAATCATCGCCTGATCGGGATGAGAGATGAAATATTCCCGGGTGAACTCCACGCCGTCGACCTCATAGGAAACTTTAGAAACGGCCTTTTCAAGGTTCAGTTCACGATGGTATTTGTTAGGGCCTCCGGTATGTTCAAAATTCAAATACAGCGTACCCAACGGCATGTACGACTGAGAAAACGAACCCTGTAGTTTTCGCTGCAGGGAATCCGCCAATTTGTAATTTTCTTTTTTTAATGCCTCTCGAATCAAGGGGATATTTTTATATGCCTCGGGATTCATATTTGGATCGACTGGCTCTCCCGACCAAAGTGTAGCGTCATTTAGATAAATTGAATCTGTAGCGACCCCACTAAAGACGGAAGCCCCCATTTTGCCATTACCCAATACCAGGGTTTCTTCAAAATGTTCGGCTGGCCGGTCATACCAAAGCGTATTTTTAGATTGGGAAAAAATCGAACTAGCAGTTGTCAGGGATAACCAAAAACACATGATAATGCATGTATTCGGTTTTTTTTGATGCCATTTTAACATAAAAACTAAGATATGGATAAAAGCGCAGACTAGATGCTCGCCATCCATTTCAATATAGCAACAAAATTTTCTTTACATTAGGAGAATAATCAACCATTTAGTTTCAAGTTTCAGGTTCCGTTTTCGAACGGACCCGACTTGAAACATAGAAACTGAAACTTGAAACCCTTTTTTCTATGTCTCAACTAGCCGACAGCGTTTCGAAACGCCTTTTTTCTCTAGATGTCTTTCGCGGACTCACCATGTTTTTGCTGATTGCAGAAGCAGCAGGTTTTCATCATAATTTTACCGAACTGACCGAAGGAACCGCATTCTCCGGTCTGGCCCATCAGCTACACCACCACCCATGGAACGGGCTTCGATTCTGGGATTTGATCCAGCCTTTCTTCATGTTTATTGTTGGTGTTGCTATGCCCTTTTCGCTTCGAAAGCGTTTGGCTACGGGAAGCCGAATCGATGTCACAAAGCATATTGTGAGAAGGTGCTTGCTGCTGTTCGCTTTTGGCGCCTTGCTACATTGCGTATACAGTCATGCACTGGTTTGGGAACTCTGGAACGTATTGGTGCAATTGGCTTTTACAATTTTAATCGCCTACGCTATAATGCAATTGCCCAATAAAACACAGATTGGTATATCCGTAGGGTTGCTAGTGCTCACTGAAGTACTGTATCGCGCATATAATCCGGAGGCCCCATATGCACAGGGGCATGACAGTTTCGGTTCATACATCGATATGTTGGTCATGGGGCAGGTCAATGATGGCTATTGGGTATTCGTGAATTTCATTCCCACGGCGGCCCATACGATTTGGGGTGTCGTCTGTGGTAAGATTTTGCTCTCGAACACTTCTGCAAAAGAAAAATTAAAACCTTTTTTGATTTGGGGAACGGCCATCTTGGCGCTTGGTTTTGCCATGGACCTATTGAACATTACCCCAATAATCAAACGAATTGCAACAAGCTCTTTTGTGCTAGCCTCCGGCGGCTTCGCCATATTGGCACTGGCGCTATTTTACTGGGCCATTGATGTCAAGAGCAACCACAAAAAATGGCTCAAGATTTTTTCGGTCGTGGGCACCAACTCTATTTTTATCTATCTCTTTGCAGAAACCGTGGGTGTACAATGGTTCCGTGATTTTGGAAAAATTTGGACGGAAGGCCTGTTGGCCCCTTTAGGAATTCCCATGGATTGGATTATGGTAATCAACGCCCTTTTCGTACTCTTTATTTTTTGGTATATCACCTACTTTTTGGATAAGCATAAGGTGTATTTCAAGATATGACAGACAGCCAAAAAATGAATTCATCTAAAAATAAAACTAAATGCTTCTAAAATTCTCAAAGATTCTATTGCCTATTTTCATTATTGCCCTCATAGCATGTTCGGCGCAAAAAAAGAGCACATTGGACGACGGCTGGAAAGCGATGTTCAACGGAACGAACCTTGATGGCTGGACGACAAAAATCCACCATTACGAATCTGGCGATAATTTTGGCGATACGTTTCGGGCGGAAGACGATATGATAAAAGTACGTTACGATAAGTATGAAGGCGACTTTAACGATCGGTTCGGTCACTTGTATTTCGATTCCCCTTATTCCTATTTTCATTTATCGATGGAATATCGTTTTGTGGGTGAACTACATCCAGGAGCTCCTAGCTACACGTTGCTTAATAGTGGAGTGATGTTCCATTCACAAGACCCCCGCACGATGTTGAAGGAGCAAAATTGGCCGATTTCTGTAGAGATGCAATTTTTGGCGGGGATAGAACAAGGTGTTGATAGGCCCACCGGAAATATGTGCTCGCCCGGCACGGAAATTGTCTTTCAGGGTGAATTGTATCCAAGCCATTGTCTGAACTCCACTTCGGAAACCTATTATGGCAATCAATGGGTAAAGGCCGAGCTTATTGTTTTGGGAGATTCTTTGGTGACGCACATTATTAACGGTGAAAAGGTGTTGGAATACACAAAACCCCAAATCGGGGGCGAAGTGGTCAAAGGTTTTGACCCCAAGATGAAGAAAGACGGACAAATATTAAAAGAAGGCTTGATTGCTCTACAGAGCGAAGGGCAGCCTATCGATTTTCGGAATATTAAGATTCGTAATCTAAAACCATAACGGTTATCGGGTTACGAGTCACTTCTGATAAATCTCAATGGGCAAACCATCGGGGTCCGCAAAAAAAGCGAACTTTTTCTGGGTAAATTCATCAATACGTATCGGCTCGACAATGACTCCTTTATTTTCGAGGTTTTGTCTTTCGTATTCCACATTGTCGACTTCAAAAGCCAAATGCCTCAAACCTGAAGCTTCAGGTCTTGATGCGCGCTGTGGTGGGTCGGGAAACGAGAATAATTCTATAATGTAACTACCGTTCAATGTTAGGTCTAGCTTGTACGATTGCCGTTCTTCTCTGTAGGTTTCATTTTGTACTTCTAATCCCAAAATATTGACATAGAAATTTTTTGCCTTTTGATAGTTAGAGCAGATTATCGCTATGTGATGTACGTTGTTGAAGGCCATGAATATGTTTTAAAGATCTTCGGGATATTTCCCTGCCGTAGTCCAACCTCCGTCTACGGGAATGGTCTGGCCGTTGATATGGCTAGCTTCATCTGATAGTAAAAAAAGAATGGTATTCGCAATATCTTCGGCTGTACCGACCCTTCCGTTGGGGTTTAACTGGCCCCACGTGCCCGCATAATCTGGTTGCTCCTCAGCGGTTCGTTCCGTCAATGTGGCACCAGGTGCAACGACGTTTAGGTTGATTCGGTGTTCGCCCAATTCATAGGCCAAGTTCACGGCCATCATTCGAAGAGCCGCTTTGGTCATCGCATAGGGGGTCAAATACTTATAGGCGCGTATACCAACTTGGGAAGAAAGTAATACGATTTTGCCACCCGATTTTTGTGCGATCATTTCTTTGGCTGCACGCTGTACCAAAAAAAATGCACCATGTAGGTTTAATTGCAAGGTTTTTTGAAAATCTTTTGGGGAACACTCCAAAAAACCACCAAAAATTGTAATTGCCGCATTGGGCACAACAAAATCGACTTTCCCAAAATTTTTGATAGTAAAGTCAACTAGAGCGTTAATGACATCGACCGACCCCGCATCTCCCGGAAATGGCAGACAATTGCTGTCTTCCAGTTTGGATACCGCCGCATGGTTCTTTTCTTCATTAATATCATTAATAACAACGTTGGCACCCGCTTTTAGCAATAGTTTTGCCAATGTAAAGCCGATACCTTCACCCGCGCCGGTTACAATGGCCACCTTGTTTTGTATCCCAGAGTATTGCATCACTGTTTTTTAAAATAGGTTATTGGTGTGCCCTTTACCTCGGATTGAAAAGCAAACATCCCCCCGCTTTTCGGGTACTCCTTTAATTGTGTTTTTGTTAACCCACTTCTTGCCGTGGTAATATACAGGACATCTAAGTTTTTTCCTCCAAAGCAGCAAGAGGTGACATGGGGCGCATCAACTTCCACTTTTTGCAAGACGTCGCCAGTTTGGGGATTCCATCGTCGTATACAATGACCACCCCAATGGGCTATCCAAAGCATACCATCTGAGTCGATGCACATACCATCGGGGCTGCCATATGCCTCCGGGACTTTAATTATTGCTTTTCCATTTGAGATCGAACCGCTTTCCAATTCAAAATCAAAGGCCCGAACCACAAATGTCGGACTGTCGATGTAATAAAAATTTTTATTGTTGGAAGACCAAGCCATACCGTTTGAAACAGAAGTTTTGGATAGTTGTAAAGTCGAATTTAGATTTGGCTCAACACGATAGAAATTTCCTGCTTCGGGCGCACAATTTTTATCCATCGTGCCTACCCAGAAATTACCGTTGGGACCCACCTTTCCATCATTAAAACGTATTGCGGTATTAGAATTTTCAAGAATAGGGTGTTTGGTCAACTTTTCGGATTCACTATTAAAAGAAGCCAAGCCGGATTCTAACGCCAAAAGCAGATGCCCGTTTTTCTTTGGTATGGCCGCCCCGATCATTTCACTAAAAGACCATTGGGCACCTTCTTTATTTAAAGGGTTGTATCGATGCAGCTTTTTCCCTTCAATATCGACCCAAAAGAGTAGTTGTTTTTGCCAATCCCATACTGGGCCTTCACCTAAAGTGGATTGGGTATCTAAGAGGAGTTTTGCTTTGCGCATAACGGTTTTGGACAAGGTTACTCAAATTTGTTAAGTTTGAAGTTACGGAATTAGCAAAACTTTTTCGATTTAAATAAATATATTAGTGAGTCGAGACTCTTTTGAAATACTGCAATGCAGGTTATCTGTAGCGTAAGAACGAGTTCAGAGAAAGTCTGGGCCCCTAAAAAAAGCAAGAGAAGAAACGGTTTCTCAAAACCCAATAATTCAAACATAATGACTCCTTCAAAAATCACATGGTTTTTAATTTTTAGCTTTGCCATGAGTTTACTTTCATGCAAAAATGGCACCGACAAAAATATATCGAAAAAACAGAAAGCGACTACCAACCAAATTGTGTCCGATACAAGTTTACCTATTATAAAACTTACAAATGGCCCTAAGCAACATTGGTTTGGTTATTATGACAAATGGCAAATCGATCCAACAGGACGTTATGTTTTAGGGTGTGAAGTGGATACCTTTTTTAGGTCTCCCACATTACAGGATACCTTACGCATCGGAGTTATCGATTTACAGAATAATAACGAATGGAAAGAATTAGGCATCTCTAGATCTTGGGGCTGGCAGCAGAGTTGTATGTTACAATGGCTGCCTGGTTCGAATCAGGAGATCATTTGGAACGATCTGGAAGGCGGAAAATTTGTAAGTCATATTCTAAATATAAAAACTGAAAAAAAAAGAACGCTGCCCAAACCCATCTATACGTTGAGCAATGATGGCAGTTTTGCCATCGGAACTACCTTTAATCGTATTCAAAATATGAGGCCGGGTTATGGTTATCCTGGCCCTGCGGACCCATATGCCAAATTGAAAGCACCGAAAGAAATCGGAATTTATAAAATGGACTTGACCACCGAAAAAGAAGAAAAGCTGATTTCAATTGCAGAGATGGCGGGCATTCCCTATTTGGGGGAAGACCTCAGTAAATACTGGCACTACTTTAATCATCTGCTGATTAGCCCCGATGATAAGCGTTTTATCTTTTTGCACCGCTGGAGAAACGCACCGGCGAATAGCGGTAATGGAGCTTCGGGCGGATTTACTACCCGAATGGTCACGGCTGATATAGATGGGTCGAATAGCTATATTCTAGATCCCTCCGGAAATACGTCGCATTTTATTTGGAGAGCACCGAACGAAGTCTGCATGTGGACGAAACCTGTCGGGAAAGAATCCGGTTTCTATCTCTTTACCGATCAGACCGAAGAGGTCGAACCCGTAGGCGAAAATACCATGGTCGTTAATGGGCATAACACCTACGTGCCAAATACCAATCATGAGTGGGTATTGAACGACACCTATCCGCAAGGCGATGAACGTTTGCAAGAGCTCTATTTATACCATGTACCTACCGGTCGTAAGGTAAGTCTCGGAAAATTCCATGAGCCCACAGCATATTCAGGGGAATGGCGTTGCGATCTTCACCCTAGAAGTAGCCAAAATGGTAAGTTCGTCATTTTCGATTCTACACACGGCGGTGACGGACGGCAAATGTATATGGTCGATATTAGTGGTATCGTGGGGAATTAAGTGGATTCGCCAACATTCATATTTTAAAAAATATTTTTATCGCAGTGCTATAGGAATAGTCTCTTTTCGGTAATGGGGTTCTTTCAGGTGCACATCTAATTCTTGATAGTGCCATTCCCCGTTTTTCTTAAAAGCTTTCACATCCATCTTCCCTTTTCCTTTGTTTCCTTTAATGGTCAGTGCCATAAAGACGGAATCTGCATTTTTGGAGTACTTTACATAGCCTTCTAAAATTGTCAGTTTTCCGATAGGCTGTAGTTCGCCGAGCATTTGGCTTACCCTTTCGTTTTCCTTTACGATTTCTAAGGCATTTTCGGGAATTTCTGTATTGCAATATGCAATGTGGCATTTCCAATACCTTTGGAAAGGCTCAGACCGAAAACCGTTACAAGCAGGATTATTGGAACTAACCATTTCCAATTTCGTTTGAACCAGTTGGTTTTCCGAATGGTATCATTCATTGAAAAGGTTTAAAAGCTATCAAAATGTGAGACCGGAAGACTCCTGGTTATTTTAAAATATCCGAATACTTACCGTTATTACCCAAAAGTTCCGTAGCCGCCAAAATAGCTTCATCGTTTTTCAGGTAGTACTCATAAAGTCCTTCGCGGTAGAAATAACGTTTAATAATTTCGTCCTCGAGTTTGCTTTTAATCTCTTTTTGGTAGTCTTCCAAAGCGGTAATTTTACTTTTTTCTATATCTAACAATAAGGTCTTAAAGTCGTTTTCGATCGCTTCGTTGAAAATGACTTCTTCGCGTTCGGTCATTGCCGCTTTTAAGGTCTTTTCAGTTTTGGTCTCGAAAGAGAAATCACTTTTGGAGACAAAGTTTTTAAAGTTTTGGTAATCGGTTTCCGAGAAATTGAAGCCGTCGATAGCTTGAAGCTGATTGTTGTAGTAGTAATTTGTAGCGTAGTCGAATATGACATTATTGTTCAATAATGCCGTGGTCAACTCGTTGGCTTTAGTTGACGCTACTTCGATGTCCGGTAAAACGCCGCCCCCATCTTGAACTTTTCTGCCATTTCGAGTTGTGAAATCTTTAAAAGCCGTTTTCTGAACGGCATTACCGTCTTTGTCGCGGTTCCAGTAATCCAATGATTGGATACATCTTCCAGAAGGTGTGAAATAGCGACTGATAGTCACTTTCAGTTGTGTGCCGTAGGTCAGTTTCAATGGCCGTTGAACTAATCCTTTTCCAAAGCTACGTGCACCCATAACAACGGCACGATCAAGGTCTTGAAGGCCCCCTGAAACAATTTCGCTGGCGGAAGCACTGCTACCGTTGACGAGAACAACCAAGGGAATTTCTGTGTCCAGGGGCTTATTCTTCGTTTTGTACTCGCTATTGAACTTTTTGACCTTTGATTTGGTGGTAACGATCAGTTCGCCCTTATCAACAAAAAGATTGGTGACATTTATAGCCTCGGAAAGTAATCCACCAGGGTTACCCCTAAGATCCAGTATGATTTTTTCTGCACCTTGTCCTTTAAGGTCTACCAACGCGGCTTTAGTTTCGCTTGAAGCCTTTGCATTGAATTTGGACAGTACGATATAGCCCGTTTTGTCGTCTACCATTTTATAAAAAGGTACGGCATCTACATCGACCGCTCCTCTGGTAATCGTTGTGGACTTGGTCTCGCCCTGTCTTTTATAGGTGACCTCGACGGAAGTGTCGTTGGCCCCTTTTAAGAGCTCACTAGCGTTATTATCAAAGTCGGCTACATTGATATTCCCGATTTTTAAGATTTCATCGCCGGCTTTGAGTCCGGCTTTATCGGCAGGATAGCCTTGATAAGGTTCGATAATCAATAATTTATCTTCAAACGAGCGTACCAAGGCGCCAATACCCGAATATTCGCCGGCATTGTTAATGCGATAGGTCTCCACATCTTGCTCATTCAGAAATTTGGTATACGGATCCAAATCGTCGAGCATATTCTTGATGGCCGTATCCATCAGTTCGGCAGGGTTGGTCTCATCGACATAATTCATGTTCAGTTCTTTGAACAGCGTCGTAAAGATTTCAATCTGCTTCGCGATTTCGAAGAAGTCGCTTTTAATAAATCCACTGCCGGCCACAAATATGATAACCGCAAAGGCGGGGATAAGTATTTTTTTTCCTAGCATCTTTTTCATCTATGTAAAGGTTTGAAGGGTTTCAGGTTTCAAGTTTTAGGTTTTTGTAAGCGAACCTTAGACTTGGAGCAACGGAAACCTCTAGTGTTTTAATTTTTTCGATTTGTTCTTTTATGTATCGCTTTGAAACTTTTTGGGTTTTACGGAATTTTTATCCCCAAAAGATATCCCCTGGCCCCTCGCGAAGAGGGGGAAGGCCTTCGAACAAAACGTTCGACTGCAATATAACTTACTGAAAACTGATGAAATAGCCTTCTTTTTCAGTCTTTTTTCTTTTTTCTTTCCTCCTTTTTCTTTCCCGCTTCGGTCGAAACGAATTTCCGAAGCAGCCCGTTCATCGCTTTCTCGATTTCGAGATAGGTCGGTACTTCCCTCCCAAGATATAAAAATAGAAACGCAAAAGTGGCTTTGCTATTGTTGAAAACGAGGTGTTTGTTGAGCCGATAGCCTTCGCGTAACAGCCGTTTGATACGATTGCGCTTTACGGCACTTTTAAAACTCCTCTTGGGAACGGTAACCCCAGCCTGAATAGGTACTTCTTTCGATAAAGCGGTTTTGAGGTAGATCAATTTTATAGGATACAAAGAAACGGACTTCCCCTCTGCAAAGAGACGGTCGATGAGCTTTTTGCTCTTGAGTTTTTCATTTTTACCGTAGCTATTGTCCCCTTGAGGGGGCTTTAGAGCTGTTGGTCCGTCCTTGCCAGAGATATCATCAATTTCCACACCCATCGAGCGGGGAGTAAGGAGGGTGTTCCTAGGAACGCGAATTTCCAACAATTTTCGAACCTTCTCTTCCAAAGCCAGTCCCACACTAAACATATTCGTTTTCACATCATTATCGGAAAAGCGAATGAATTCGACACCTTGCTTTTCCAACAACCCTTGTCTTCTGACATCGGATTCATATTTGAATTCATGCGAACTCCCATCAATTTCAATGGCCAATTGAATTTCATGGCAATAAAAATTTACGATATACTCCAACATAGGAACTTGTCGGTGGAATTGTACGCCCAAAGACCGGTTCTTGAAGTTTTGCCAAAGTAACGTTTCGGCCAGCGTACTATTTTTGCGCAGTTGGCGGGCGTATTCCTTTAGTTTTGGGTTGTATGGGATGATTTTGTTTGTCAAGAGGAAATTTTAGGTTTAATTCAAGTTTATGTTAAAATAAACCTGAGAATTCACATAATCCATGCTCTCAAATGTTTCGGATTCTAATAACTTTGAATTCACGAAAACACCCCCTTATGGGCCCTCGAGGGGAGAATGGCTCGGGACAACCTTAGCATAAAGATATTTCCCCTTTGGATGTTAGGGGGCTTGTTGCCAAACATTATCTTCTTGCTTCACATCTGCCATCAATTGTGACGGGTCGATTATAATTGCTTTTATACTTTCAAGCGGTTTGTCAATTACAAAATCATAGGTCGGAAACGCCCAGGGCCAATCGTCCAACACCGTTCTTTTGAATTGCGGATATGGGTTTTCCTTTTCGCCGCGCATCATCCGTAGTGGGGTATAGAACGTTTCTTGAGTTCCATCGGAATAGACCACAAGAATATCTAAGGGCATGGGCATAAGACCCTTGCGTTCTAGACTTATTTTTGTGTTGCCGCTATCCACCACAACTTCTTTAATTCCGTAATCGATAGTGTTGGTGGTCTGCGCCCAATCCATTAGGTACCAATCGAGCTCCATTCCCGAAATTTTTTCAGCGGTTCTTTTGATGTCGTTGGGTACGGGATGTTTGAACTTGAAATCTTCGTAATATTTTCTAATGGTCTCCATCAGCTTATCTTGACCGATAATATAGCCCAATTGTGATAAAAAAACGGAACCTTTACTATAAGCTGAACTACCATACGCATAATTGTAACTGTAACGGTCGGCATGCGTGGTCTGGGGTTGTTCATATCCTGAATTGGCGAGGCCGTAATAACTTTTATAAATTGATTCGAACGGATTTTCTTTGTTTTGGTCTCTGATTTCATTACTACAAAGAGCCGAAATAAAAGAAGTAAATCCTTCATCCATCCATTCATGTTTTAATTCATTGGTAGCCAGTATATGTTGGAACCAAGAATGGGCGAGCTCATGAATCATGGTCCCGATAACACTACCCGGTTTATCCCCACCGGTAATGAGTGTTGCCATGGCATATTCCATACCGCCATCACCGCCTTGTATCACAGAATATTGGTCATAAGGGTACTCACCTATATTCTTGTTGAAAAAAAGCATCGCCTTTTCGGTTAAAGGTTGCACAGCTTTCCAAGTATCGGCATATTTTTCATCGTTTTTGTATAAGAAATGAAGTGTAGGGCCGTCTTCCATTTGAAGAGAATCATGCACATATTGCGGGTCTGCCGCCCACATAAAGTCATGAACCATTGGGGCTTTGAAATGCCAAGTTAGGGTCTTTCCCCTTTGTTTTTTTATTTTGGAGCCAGGCGCTTCGTAGCCGTGGCCAATTTCCTGTGGATTTTGCAGATAGCCGCTTCCACCTACTATATAATTTTTGTCTATTGTTAGCTTTACATCGAAATCGCCCCAAACCCCCTGAAACTCTCTGGCGATATATGGGTCTGCATGCCAGCCTTCAAAATCGTATTCGGCCAACTTCGGATACCATTGGCTCATTGATAATGCCACTCCATCGGCACTGTTTCGGCCAGAACGACGGATTTGCAGGGGCACCTGTCCTTTAAACTCCATTTCGAAAGTAGTTCTTCCACCTGAAGGAATGGGTTTTGACAATTCGACGACCAAAACGGTGCCTTCCTCTATATAATTTACCTTGACACCGTCTTGTTTCAGGGAAGTGGGGTGCAAATAGCCCATTTCCTCTTCGGACAAAACGGCGATTCTACTTGTTTTTTGTTCGCTCATCATACGCCCATCGGGATCAGCAATACTCTGTAAGCGCATATCCATTTCACTACCGGGCTGAAAGGCGTTAAAGTAGAGATGGTAATACACACGGGTCAATGCATCGGGTGAATTGTTGGTATAAACCAGTTTCTGGGTACCGGTGTACTGATAGTCTTCGACATTCATATCGACTTCCATAGTATAGTCGACATGCTGTTGCCAATAAGACCCATTTTGAGCAATCACAACTTGTGAAAGAAACAAGAAAACTAATGAAACCCCATTAAAAAAATACCGCATAGTATATTATAGTTTAATTTCCCCTGAGGATACATTATCTGCCATAATTAAGGCATTGTAGGCATTTACAATTTTCCCAGAAGTCGAGATTTTATCCAATGTCGCGGTCTTTTCAGTATCGCCTCCTAAAATAACCTTTGTTCTTGGCGCTAGACCTGATTCCATTATAATTTGCTTCACCTGAGAAGCTGTCAATTTTGGATAATGCGATCGAATTAACGCTGCAACACCTGCAACTGCTGGTGCCGCCATTGATGTACCGCCCTGATAATCGTACTCGTTTCCGGGCATTGAAGAATAGATACCGTCGCCTGGAGCGAAAACGTCTACGTTGATATCTCCATAGTTGGAAAACACGGCAACCATTTCAGAGCCGTACTTCGATGCTAAAGCACCTACCGTTATAACGTTATTGGCAATTTCCGGGCCATTGTCAATCTGATCGTTCGGGAAGTTCGGATTGGAAGGGTCGTCTAGGTTTGCACCGTCGTTACCCGCTGCATGTACGAACAGCACATCTTTTTCAGCGGCATATTTCAAGGCATCATACACCCATTGGGCATTTGGAGAAAAGCCCTTCCCAAAACTGCCGTTAATTACTTTTGCTCCGTTGTCGACGGCATAACGAATACCTAAAGCGATGTCTTTGTCATATTCATCTCCGTTGGGCACCCCACGAATACTCATGATTTCAACATTATCAGCCACGCCGTTCGCACCTTTGCCGTTGTTTCTTTCTGCCGCTATGATACCGGCTACGTGGGTACCGTGGCTTTCGTCTTCCGAGCGACTCTGCGGACTTCCGTTACCGTATCCAAGGTCTTTTATATCATACGGGTCGTCACCGACTACTTTGCGACCATCGAAATCGACGTTGTAGTTGTAATTTATTTGATCCGAAAAATGGTTGACTCCACTTTCGATCGACTCTAAAACCTTGGAGATACTATCTTCATACGTGAACATCTGTGTCAAAACACCAACGTTTTGCTGCATGGCCTCATCCGTTGGTTTCATACCGGCAAGATCTTTTTTAGTGTAGGAATCTTTTCCCAGTTCCTTTTTTACCGCGGCATCTGCACTTTTAACAGTCTGAAATATCTGTTCATATTGTTGTTTCTGTTTTAAGGCTTTGGCGTATTCGCTTTCTACTTTAGATTTCGCTTTGTCCTGTAAGGCCACATCGCCCAATTTTAATTTTACGATACGTGTGGCTTCTAACTGTTCGTTATACGATTCGCCCAAAAAATTATAACCGTGAACATCATCGATATAGCCGTTGTTGTCATTATCTTTTCCATCTCCGGCCTTTTCTCCTTTGTTCGTCCAAAGAACATTGTCAAGGTCTTCATGTTTCAGATCGATTCCTGAGTCAAGAACGGCAACAATGACCTTTTTTCCTTTTTTGTTTTTAATGATTTCAGCGTAGGCCTTATCGATGCTCATACCAGGAATGGTATCGGCTACTAGGTCTAAATGCCCCCAATTTTTTTTCTCGGTATCGGTAAGGTCCGATATTTTTAAAGGTGTAGTATCAATGTTCTCGATAGGGGTAGATACCAACGCCGTCGCCCCACAACCCATAAGCAAAAGGGTGGTTAAAAATCCGTAAACGGATTTTGAAAAAAATCGTGTCATAAAGTCAATTTGAGATTAGTGTATGTGTGCGTAAAAAGCACCAGTATGTAGTGCGGAAAAAGTTTCAAAGCATCCCCTATCCGCCATCGTCACGAAGCATGTTTTGCCATTTTCGCCTCCAAAGGTAATATTTGAGGGCTTTTCCCCCTTCAATTGTACCTCTTTTATGATTTTTTTATCGTGTGATACGATAACTACCGTTCCCTTGTCGTAACGGGTTATGTATAAATTTCCTTCCGAATCACAGCGCATACCGTCCATCCCGAAATCTTCAAACACCATAAATTTTGATTTATTTGATAGGCTCCCATCGGCATTGATGTCGTATTGCCAAACATTGCGTTGTATAGATTCGTTGACATATAGCTTTTTACCATCGGGGCTTACTTCAATACCGTTGGCCGTTCCCATGTTATCTTCCAGAAGAATGATTTTCTGAAATGCATTTACCATCCAAATACGACCTGTGCTTTCTGCCCAATTGGGGTCGCTCAGGTAAATCGTACCATTGGGAGCTATCGCCAAGTCGTTCGGTTGGCTCATTTCGGGATTATGTGCCCAAACAATAGGTTCTGAAGTTCCTTTTTTGACCTGGAATACATTATGCCCTACGTAATCGGCAATATACATGTTCCCTTCTTGATCAAAGCGGATGCCATTACCCACGCTTTCGCCGGGAAGGGTAAGAAAAGTGGATGCTTCACCATTTTCGTATACGATTCCGACAGTACCTTGTTCTTTAAAATTTACGGCGTATAGACGGCCTTCCGAATCAACGGCCGGGCCTTCTATACCTTTGGTAAATGACCATTCAGAAGTGAAATCAGAACTTTGCGGCTGTTGCGCCTTACAGCAAGACAATAGGGACCCGATTATAATACTTATAAATATTTTTCTGATTCGATTAGTTGAAGAGCTCATTAAAGGCGAAGGTTTTATTTAGGCGTATTCCCTTTTCGGTCAGCTGCAAGGTACAAATTTCATTGTGGGCATCGTGTTCGAAAAAAAGGAAGTAATCTTCCGATACCGCCTTATTCAAAAACATCTCTTTCTCCGCAAGGGTCAACAATGGTCGGGTATCATGGCCGATTATATAGGGTAGGGGTATATGGCCGACGGTAGGAATCAAATCGGCAATAAAGATGAGCTTTTTACCCTTATAGTTAATATGGGGCAACATCTGTTTATCCGTATGGCCGTCAACAAAAAGAATTCCAAAGCCCAATTCCGAATTTTCTTGAAATGTTTTTGCTCCCTCTCCACTGCCCGGGAGGGCGATAAACTTTAATTGCCCACTTTCTTGCATAGGCATAAGGTTTTCTTTTAAAAATGAGGCTTTTTCACGTGCATTGGGCTCTGTGGCCCATTTCCAATGCGCTTCGTTCGTCCAAAATGTAGCATTTCTAAAAGCGGGCTCGAAGCCCGTTCGGTCTTTGTTCCATTGAATGCTTCCACCGCAATGGTCAAAATGTAAATGGGTCATAAAGACATCGGTGATATCATCTCTATGGAAACCATAGTTTGCCAACGAACCATCCAAAGTGTGATCGCCCCATTTATAATAATAGCTAAAAAACTTATCGGATTGTTTATTGCCCATACCCGTATCTATCAAGATCAGTCGATTACCATCTTCGATAAGAAGGCTACGTGCTGCAATATCGATAAGGTTCTTTTCGTCTGCCGGGTTGGTCTTTTGCCAGATGGTCTTGGGTACAACGCCGAACATGGCACCACCGTCGAGCTTGAAATTTCCGGTTTCTATGGGGTAGAGTTTCATCACTCAAAAATACTAAAATGATGTTGTTTAAATTAAATGAAAAATGAATTATTATAATTTTAACCAAAAAAAATAAATAGGCAAGATGAAGAAAATATCGTCTCTTTTGTGCATTAGTTACAGCTTTTTTCTAAAACGCCAAGAGTTCAATACCCAAGAGACAAACAAACTATATAGTTTTAGGATTAGCTCAGAAAAGCACGATTTAGCGAATTTGGAATACCAAACTGACTTTGACTCGATTTTTTGAAATCCTTTTATTCTATGCTTTAGAGTTAAAATAGGTTATTGTATGAAAAAGCCTATTTTTATCCCCCAACCAAAATCAAGATTTGAAAAAACTAGAACGCAGCCTTTCTCTTACCTCTGTTATTGCCATTAGTATTGGGGGAATGTTGGGTAGCGGTATTTTTGTGCTTCCGGGTCTTGCTGCGGCAAAAACAGGCTCTTCAGTCTGGCTGGCGTACCTTCTTGCGGCAGTTTGCATTTTGCCCGCGGCACTTTCCAAATCTGAATTGGCTACTGCAATGCCTTCATCAGGAGGTACTTACGTTTACATAGAACGGGCTTTTGGACCACTTTTAGGAACTATTGCCGGCATAGGTCTTTGGTTGTCCCTGCTTTTTAAAAGTGCTTTTGCCTTGGTAGGTTTTGGTGCGTATCTGGCCATATTGGTCAATATCGAATCAGGCTTAACCAAATACATCGCACTCATTTTTTTGGTGGTTATTCTGTTCCTCAACATTATGGGAGTAAAAAAGGTGGGGAAAGTTCAAATTGTCATTGTTTCTATTAGTCTCGTGACGTTAGCAATGATTTTGATTTTCGGATTACCTAGAACATCACCCGAACTTCTAGAGCCTTTTTTGTTGGAAGGTAAAATGGGACTGTTTTCTACAGTTGCCTTCGTCTACATTTCGTATGCCGGGGTAACCAAAGTTGCCGCGATAGCTGGAGAAATTAAAAACCCAAGTAAGAATTTACCACGTGCAATGATTCTTTCATTGTTTATAATGACATTCATTTACGTTTTTGTGGCTTTTGTTCTTGTAGGAAATATTCCTTTGGAATATTTGGGAACCGATATCAAACCAATTTATACGGTAGCGAATCTTTTGGGTGGAAGCTATATTGGCTATATCGCTGCATTTATTGGAATCATAACCTTGATATCAATGGCAAATTCAGGGGTATTGGCGGCATCACGTTTTCCGTTTGCAATGGCTATCGATCAATTGCTGCCAAATTTCATGGCAAAAATTCATTCGAAGTATTTAACTCCGGTAGTGACGATTATAATGACTTGCGTTGTTATGGCCTTGGTAATTCTTTTTCTTGATGTGGAAAAAATTGCCAAACTGGCTAGCGCGTTTATGGTCATGATGTTCATTTTGGTCAATGCTTGTGTTATTGTATTACGAGAGACATCTGCGCAATGGTATAACCCACCATATCGCTCACCACTATACCCTTTTGTTCAACTTTTTGGGATAGGAACAGGAATTGCCCTTTTGGTATTTTTGGGCCTCGGCCCACTAATAGCGATCATTGGCATCTTTGTTTTGGGCTTTCTCATTTATTTTAAGTTCGGAAAAAATGCCACCCGAACGGGAATCCTTAGAAAATATGGCCATCGCCCTGCACTCTACCTTTTTTACAAGAGAAAGCAACGCAAGCAGTTTGCATATAGAAAAAACCAGCCTATTGCCGAACAAAATCTGGATGGCCAGTTGGTCTCCGATGCAGGAGTTGTGGTACCTCTTTTGGGGAATGAAAAGTCGGCTGAAATGCTGGTAGAGATTGCTGCCGCTATCAATAGGCGTGATAAAATTCAGGCTGTCAATATTACCGAGGTGCCAAACCAGACTTTTTTAGATGCTTTTGAGAAAAAGGAAGACCCTCAGGTAACTTCTTTGGATAGACGTATCGCTAGTCTGGCTGTTTCAAAGAATATTTCGATTGATTTTGAAGCGGTGGTCACCCATGAAATATCCGATACGATTCATGAACTTAGTGACCAGACACATTGTGATTGGCTTGTGATGGGTTGGAACGGAAGAGCACATAGCGGTATTTTGGTTAGCAATCCTGTTGGTTGGTTGCTCACGCATATCAATTCCGATTTCGCCCTGTTTAAGGATAATGGAGTTCGGTATATCAGCAAGGTAGTATTGGCATTACGAC
>CAZRIE010000018.1:0-47859 GCA_964600075.1 uncultured Flavobacteriaceae bacterium | reverse complement strand
CAAGGGCATTTTTTAACATCTTTTTTTTAAAACTAGGCTTACTCCTGAAAGTGCCGATTGATGGTCGAACAACTGCTTAGGCCCGTGCTTACAAAAGAAGTATTGGTGCTTTTTTCATACTAAAGGGTTTTACTGGTTAATACCAAATAGACATCTTAAATCATAATTTTCTAATTGGGGCTCTATACAATTGGTGATGTAGCTACTTTCAATTTCATAATAAGGATTATTAAGGGTTTAAGTTATGAGCAAATCAAGAGAGTAACTTTATATCCATTGTATACAAAATACTTTATGTGTTTTACTAATAAAAAAAGTGAAGCGTCGTAAAATAGTACCACGCTTCACTTTAAGAATAACTTTAAAAACACATTTTCTATTCTTCCTTAATTTCAGCTATTTCATACATGTCTTTACCATCTAACTGGATAGGTTGATAATACGTATCTCCAAATTGAACATAGGTCTGCTCGCCTATTTTCACTTCTTCTCCTCCTTCTGGTAAATTAGGAACTATTGTTCCGGCAGTGGCTGGCACAACTACATAACCTTCAGAATTTTGTTCATAAAAGGCACCACCATAATAATAATTATTGGTTTCATTGACCTCTACCGTTTCGGCTTCCTTGGGTATGGAGGGAACTTGAGCACCAACTGGTGCCTGAACTGCCTCAAAGCCATCTTCTGTTTTTAAATAATAGGTTCCGTTTTCATAATGATATTCGTCATTGTCATCGTCATCATTATCATTAACTATGGCCACAATTATGGCCGTAGTAGCCAATGTTGTCACAAAATAGCCCCAGGGATGATAATATGGGCCCCAATAAAATGGTCGGTACGGATGGTAGAAGTAAGGTCTATGGCAATAATAACCACGACCACCATAGCGATATGGCGGTCTAACATACGCTCTAGAGCTCCCTCTTACTCTTGTGTTTCTAACATTGGTATGCCTACTATTGTTCACATTAATATTGACATTATTATTACCAACGCGCGTTTTATTACCAACCTTGTTATTGTTGCCCACCTTATTGGTGCTCCTATTTTTAACAGTAGAGGTCTTTTTATTTTTTACATTACTAGTGGTAGGTCGGGTACCAGTTGTTTTATTTCTGGAAACATTTGGTTTTGTTGTGGCTCTATTCGTAGAAGTTTTGGGTCTTGTTGTTGCTCTATTGGTAGAAGTTTTAGGTTTTGAAATATTTCTGCTCGTAGATGCCTTATGACCTCCGTTTATAGACCTACTCGGCGTCGACCGAGATGCACTTGGCCTAGACATCGAACGACCTCCACCTCTAGAAGCACCATGGCCCATGCGTTGAGCTACTAAATCTGAAGGAAAGGCTAAGACCAAAAAAACAAATATGATCCCTAATTTATGTTTAATGTTAAAAGTATGTGTTGTCATGATAAATTAATTTTGTGCTGTAGCGATTAAGACTTTTTTAAAATGCTTATTAATTTAGCATTTGGTGGTGGCATGAAATCGAACACAGCATCGGGAATATTTGGATTTAATGACCAATTACTAAAAGTTGATTCGTATTGCAGATTTGATTTGTTTTTATAAATAAGCACAAAGTGCTTTGGAAGTAAATAGGTTTCATTTGAAATCCATAATTGCATATTCGAATCTGCATTAGTTGCCATGATATGATAACACTCTTCGCCATCAATAGTTTTCTTTCCTAAAAATTTGATGCTATTAAACTGTTCAATCATATCGTCTGTAAAAGACGGATAGAAAAAATCTGCAGCCGGGAACTTAAAATCATAATCAAGATGCATCTCATCAATCATCTCTAAAGTTGATTCCGGTGCCTCAAGGGTAACATAGTTATTTTCATCATAATTGTAGTAGGACATATAAGCACCATCATAATGAAAACCACTTTTGCCCTTTGTACCTTCAGTACGAATATGCAATTTGTCAGATCCAGAAAAGGAAATAGCACTCGTAGAATAGTGCTTTATAATATTTTTGTCTGCATCTAATCTATCTGCCGAATTATTTAAAGTAAAATTTACAGATTCTAAGTCGCCTATGACTTCACCCATTTTATCTAAGATGAATATGGCAACAGAATCCATTTCTTTAACTTCTTGTGCGTCCACTAAAAACGAGACAAGAAGCAATGGAAGTACTAAAAAGTTTTTTTTCATGGTTGTAAAGTATATGGATAAATTCAAAAAATAAATATAAGTAAAAATTAACACCAAATTAGAATAACACAGGACAAAATCAAGGTTTTTTATTCGGAATAATTATACAAATATTAGTAAAAAAAACGTTGAGCATAATTACCCCCTAAATTCTCCGCATGGTCGGTAACCGATAAAAAATCAGCGACACTTTCAATTGTGTTTCCATACCTGACGGGTGCTTTAACTTTTCGCCAGAGGCATGCCTATAGGCTGTTTCGGGGCCACCATTAACATCTAAAATCGCCGCATCGAAAGAGCAGTTCGTATGTTGTTGGGTCTGACCGAAATACAGATTTTTTAATGGATTGTATTCCGCCGTTCTTTCCGCCCTTTCATCTTCCAAAACTGCTTCTGTGGTCACTTCAACTTCTTTGACACTCTGCTTGTAGGCCGTAACCGAAAGAAGGACAATGGGCACGATAATAAGGATAAGTTTTTTCATTTTTCTAAGGCTTAACATTTGAAATGTCTTTTGGTATCTTGGCAGGTGATTCTACTGAATCTTCGAGCATATCGTAATTGATTTTGAAGCGTGATGCCGAACCCACATTTTTAGGTTCTTGAGGGTCCGATTTTTTTGCTTCGATTTGTGTTGCGGCGTTGACACTCTTCAAATACGCATTGGTACTTGCTATCAAAGCGGCGGTATAACGATCTGCAGTAGCCCCTGCACCAACTGGATCTATTACTTGTAACTTATCTGCATTGTTAACAACGGAGTCTATTTTTGCAGTGTTCATCACAATCTTTTTCTGAGTATTGGTTTCCAGTTCATTTTCGTTTTCATCCTCCTCGGCGTTCGCGTCACCATTCTCAGGTGTCTCGGCAACACCAATAGCTATTGCTTTGGCCTGCAAATTTTTATCGACATAATGGATAAGTTCGATTTTAAGTCCCGGTTTTTTCTCTTCAAGTTCCAGAAGTTTGTTCAACTTTTTTTGATGTTTTTCGGAAGGGATAGAATCCAAATAAGAGAATGTCATTTCCTCAAATTCCTTGGGGTCGCCATCAATAAGGCCCGCAATGGCATTAATGGGACTGGCCGCCGTTTTAACAATGGCATTTTTAAAGGTCGTCCATACAATCTTCCCTATACTGATTTCCGGATCGTTGAGGTCTCCCCTTACGGGTATATCAAGATTGACATCGCCGTTTTTATCGGTCAATAAAAATAGGGCAAATTTCAGCGGTAAGGTAAACAGCCCGCCTTTGTTGTTTTCTACAGAAACATTCTTGACCATCAATTTGTTCTCGCTGACAATAGCGCCGTTGGTAATGGTCGAATTCGAATAATAGTAAAAATCACCTAAAAGAATACTGTGCCCCGTATAGTATTTGGCATATATATTAATGTCGGAAAGCATGAATTTTTCAATGGTCAAGTCCAGCTTAGCGTTCCTCAAGTCGGATGGGTTGAGCCCCAGTTCTGCATGTAAGGTACCGCGGTCGTTTAGCAGCATATCGGAATACAGATCGACCCAATCCTTGTCGCTCGAAATGCTATCCGATTTTAAGACCATTTCACTTAAATGATACGCAAAGGGTTGGCCAGTAAGATTGTCGGTATAATCGAGTACTCCATTGTCAATATCCAAATGGTTTATCGCATAATACATTTCAATTGCCGGGGCAGAATCAACGCCAACAGAATCGGCAGTTTGGGTTACCTTATCCTCCGTTTGGGTCGAATCGGTGGGTTGGTTTAATTTGAAAACCCTGAAGAAGTTATTCGACACGGAATCCAATTGAAAGAAAGTATACGAACCGTTCACCTTTAAGGAATCAATGACATAAGAACTATTGGCATAATCGATCTTCTTCAGGTTGGTCGATATTTTGTCGGCCTTTAAAAAGGCTTTATCATTTTTATCGGTCATTACAAAGTCATTGAGATCTACATGACCGGAAACGATAGAATTTATGGCTTCATTGGTATTCCCCGTAATTTTTATTTGTGAATTTAAGCTTCCATTAAAATCATTGATTTCGGCATATTCAAGAACATATTCATAAAATGGCTTTAAGTACAAGTCTTTTAGGGTAATCGAGGCATCAAATTCACCATCTACAGGGTTAATATTTAAAGCCGATTGAAAATACCCGCCATTTTTAAAATTGAACTTTATCGCTGCGTTACTTTTTTCCTCTTGATTCCAACCAATGTAGGGTATGACAAATGAGAAATCTTCGATGTGGGTCTCTTTACCAACATTCTGATTATCAAAAAAGAAATTAGAATCTTTGAGTTCAATATTAGAGATGTCATATTTAAAGGTTTCGGCATCCCCATCTTTGGTGGTAACCGTGTCTTGGGTATGAAAAGTTATGAGGTCATCAAAATTAAAGAGAGAATCTTTCATGACGGACTTAACCATCAATCCTTTGATATAAAATTGTTCCACAACCTTTTCATTAAATAAAAGTCGGTAAGGTTCAACATTAACAATCAATGTGTCAAAAGATGTAAAAACACCCTTCTCGTTTTGCTCAAGCATTTTAAAATTATAGACTTTCGCTGTACTCGAGAAATAATTGTATTTCAACTTACCGATCTCAATCTGTCTACCTAAAAGTTCTTTACTATTTGAAACGGCATAATTTTTAATAATCATCGGCAACAATAACAGTAGTATTAGCATCGCACCTACCAAGACTAACAATCCTTTGTAAACTTTTTTCATTCTTTTTATTATTAACAATCCAATCTCTCAAAAATATCCGCTCCCTTTGGGCTAGCTCGATGAACAATGAAAAAGTGTTATTCAATACTTGATAGCATACCAAATCGGGCTTAACCTTGCGAAATCTTACATTATTCGTGTTACCGAGGGTATTTTGGCACCTTACAAGATAAAGAAGATGATGCCTTTCAATAGACCAAATACCACAATATGAAAAACAGGATGCTTAAAACTTTTGCGCATTTGCGTTTTTATTGATGGGCCAAATTACCCAATTCCGTAGCAATGCCAAAATAAAAAAGGGAATAATAAGGACAAACCCTAGCACTTAAAAACTGAACAATCTGCGATTTTAACAGTGGTACATAAACGTCCTGCATCGATTTGATGTTGGGTATTTGAAGGAAGTAGACGAATATATTCTAATATTATAAATTGAGGGCAATCGACTTAATAATTTACAGATAGACCTGTTGTTAGGACAATAAGGACGTGGAATCGTTTTTCTAGCAAAGGATTTTTATTTTAGTTGATGAGCTGAGGGTAAACTTACATGGGCAGAATCCATTCAACCAGATCATTCCCACCGACGCCCTCAGGCTTTCCTAAACCACCGTATTGAAAATCCTTCCATTGTAGTTGTCCATTTATTCCGTAGGGAACTAGTCTTATACGATTCTTGGATTTTTCTACTTTTATTTCCATGAAGCTTTGAAAGAACGGCGCCTTGTTATAGTCAAAAGCAGCGGAAAGCCACTCTGCGGTAAAGGGATACCCATTGTATTTTTTAACCCACAACCATGCCGGATATTTCCATTTTGGGGTTAGCGAATCGATTTTTTGCACCAGCGGGTCATGTGATGGGTAATTTGCCCAATCTATTGTTGGCCTTTCTTCTACCTTCGCCATTGCGGCCCCAATACTTAAGTATGCGCCGCCCCCGCCATTAACAAAGTGATGCATGGTATGTGCATCATTGTTTTGGGGCAGTTCTTTATAGTATTCCAAATCGTGGGTGTCACCGGCCATTACCAGGGGAACTTTATATTCACGCAGTAGATCATGCAAGGCCCTGAAATCGGGATTCATATCACCCTGATATTCGCCGATTGCATAAAAGGGGTGCCCTAGTAAAGCCATAACATACTTGTCTTTAGAAGCTTCCAACACCGATTTTATCCAATCGAGTTGGATGGAATCTACTTTTCGACGGACACCCGTGTCAATCGCCAATAATACAAAATGCTCATTGGAAACTTGAAAAAATGGTGCGTTTTGATATCCCGTTGGTAGCTGGTACTCCTTCTTTAAATATGACGCCTGCTGAACTAGTTTTTGAACATCCTCTGAATCTGTTAAGGTCAGGTTATAATCGCCACGTATTCTAGCTTCCATCGCTTTAACCGCCGCCTCAGGGGTGAAAAATGTTGCAGTAAAACCTTCCAAGGCATCATACCAGTCATGATTACCTGGTATGGCATAAATGGGTTTGGTAATTCCTTTAAAAGGTAGAAAGAATTTACGCTCATAATCACGCATCGCTCCCGATGGGTAAATAATATCGGAAGAAATTACCACAAAACCTATATCAGGTTTGTTTGAAACTGCCAAAATCTGATCTTTTAAGATGAGCTGGGAGGCATCGCCCTCTCCAGGATCACCGATAATGACAAAAGAAAAGTCTCCGTTTGCAGGCACGCCCTCAGGTTCTAATTTAAAGGCATTCGGACCTACTTTTTCACCGCTTGCCCGGACCATTGATTCACGCCAAACTTCTGTTCGCGATCCGGCATAACCATCCCATATGCCAGAGGCCCAATTTTCCGTATCAAAGTACCAGCTCATTCCAAGCACCGGCATTATAGCAGCCAGAAGCGCTGCAAACGGCAAGCCGATCTTAAGACCATTTCTAAACGCAGTCGAGAATGAATAGGCTGACTTTCGCATCGATATCGAGAGGTTCAGTTGTTGCTTTATCCACCAGCTGACCAACGTTCTCAGACTGAAAAATCTTCTTTCCGACTCCGGTACTTTCTGAACCCAATTGGAACACACTTTTGTGAAAAAACTACTAAATTTTCTAAAGACCGTTCTAATTGGGGCTATTATGCCATATGCAATGACCAAGGCGATAAACATATCGCCTACAACAGCAACAAGAGGAGAAAGAATTCCAAAAGTAGACCGATCAAATCCCATCCGGCCAAGGTGTATAAAAAATAAGGTCAGGGTAAAGACTAAAATCCATCCTGCATCAATAGACGCCCTTTGCTCATCTTCTTTTTCTAGTTTTTTTGCAAGGGTTACAAGCTCTTCATCACCATCGATACCCAAACTGTGAACGATGTCGTCAGCCACATTTTCTACACTGCCTAATTTTGCCGTAAACAGGTTATAGACCGTACCGAGTATGCGTAAAGCACCCCCGATGGCGATAGTCCATGTAAAACCTTTGCCTTCGAAAATAAATATCAATAGCACCACTAGAAAGTTTCCAATTCCTGGAAGTAAGTAATTCAGTATTGACTTCTCCTCTTCCCTTCGTTTTAAAAAGAAACCGAGACTTCGAATGCCGTCTATCAATAAGAGAAAAATGATGATCCGTACCAGTGGCTGTTGTTGAAACAGTTGGTCATTGACTAAAAAGACACCGATGAATAATGTGATTCCACCACTGGCCCATGCAGAAAACCGTGCATGTTTTGCCGATCTTCTAAAACCGTGTATGACCTCAAGAATTGCGGCCCAAACCAACAAACTACCTATATATTTGGCGGGTTCGACGATATCTTTGAAGGGGGTAAGAATTGCCAGAAACACCAACAAAATTCCTAACCCAGTAAAGATGTACCGCTGTTGAACAAAACTAAAAAACGGCTTTTTGTCTTTGGATTTTTCCATGATTCGGTTTTGGTGTATGGTTTAATTAAATTTTATACTCGATTCATCAAGGGGAGATCCTTTATCAGCCATCACTAATGAGATTATAACATAAAGAATGATCTAATGTCAGATAAAAAAATGGGGATCAATTTAAATATCCCCTTTGGTAATTTCTCACCCATTATTTGGCGGCCAGCATGTCTATCTACATAATCAATGAACGTTCTACTAGAGCGTTATTGTCGTCCCCGTCTTGGCTCAGCGCTTCTTGATAGACCAATTCGTGCAAGATATATCTTTGTAAGACGCCTGTTAAATCTTCTTTTGTGGGAGGATATTGCCAGGTACGCGTCAACAATACCAATACATGTGCCAAATCAGTATTTCCGATAACAATACGGCGATCTACTACCGAGGGCATTTTAAGACCGGACAAAATCAAGATGATGATACCCGCCAATAGACCAAATACCACAATGTGAAAAACCGGATGTTTAAAACTTTTACGCATAGGCGTCATTAGCGATGAGCCAAATTACCCAATTTCACAGCAATGCCAAAACAAAAAACTAGATAAAAAAGAGCATAAAAGGAAGCACCGAAGCCCTTCATTAGGCTATTTCCATCGCTATTTACGATTACCATATAGCACCAACTAAGAACGAAAGCTTTACCGGGCTTGTATAGGACAGCAAGCACCAAAAGTCGTAATCCGACCATCACAGCGCAAGTTAAAAATAGAAGTTGTTGGTAATCGCCAAATAAAAAAAATTACATTTTTAAGAATTTAATGAATATATTTATCGCGTTATTTAAAAGCCTTTTTAGGAGTTTAAGTTACTACAGGTTCCCCACCCTTTTTATAAAAGCTAACCGAGTTGTCATAAATATGAACACTAAAATACGAGTAACATGTTAAACCTTTTGCACAAAAATTGGTGGCTACTGACCATCAAAGGAGTTTTGCTGATTATTTTCGCATTATTCGCTTTTTTTAACCCAGGCGCCAGCGCAGCGACACTGGCCATGTGGTTTGCACTGTTGATTATCATCGACGGAATGGCATCGACAATTACAGCCATCGGCAGCTGGAAGCAAAGAGAGGACAAATGGCTTTTTTTAGCTGAAGGACTGATCAGTTTGGCCTTTGGCCTAATATTGTTCATGACCCCAGGTGTAACCCTATTGATTGTTAGTCTTTTTATCGGTTTCTGGTTTGTATTTGCAGGCGTAAGCCGCATTGCGAAAGCCATTCAGTTACGAAAAGAGATAGAAGGCGAAGGTTGGATGATTCTAGGAGGAGCAATCTCAGTAATTTTTGGTCTTTTGATTTTTGCCCGACCCTTATTGGGTATCGGTTCCTTAATGTACATCATTGGTTTCTTCGCATTATTGATCGGGGTTTTACTAATTGTAGTCTCCTTGAAAATACGCAAGGGCAAGAACTTCTTAAAAAATAAGGGTGAAGAACTGAGAACAGTTATAGACAACGCTCAAGATAATATTGAATAAGAAAACTATTAAGAACACAGAAATTTAAATTTAAGATTATGAAAAGAATTAGTATTATTTGTTTGGCTTTGGCCTTAGGAGGTTTTCAATTTGGTATCGCTCAAGATACCGTCATGAATGAGATGGCAATTATTCAGGAAATGTGGGGTATGGCAAAAAAAGAAGTAGTAGGAGCCTACATGGAGATGGACGAGACAAAAGCGTCAGCATTTTGGCCGGTTTATGATAGTTACGCTATGGAGCGAAAAGAACTGGGGCAAGAACGTTTTAATATCATCCAAGATTACGCCAATGCTTATGATAATATCAACGATGAACAAGCCAAAGATTTGACGAACCGTTCGTTCAAAAACAATATTGCAACCGAAAAACTGCAATTAAAATATTACAAAAAAATGTGCAAAGTGGTTTCTCCTGTCGAAGCTGCCAAGTTCATGCAGGTAGAAAAATATATGGAAACCTTAGTGAAGTCAGAGATGAAAGAGGTTATTCCATTTATTGGCGAAATGGAAGGTTCTCTAAACTAAACTATCACCATCTTTTTACTTTGTTTTATATTGGCAATAACTTAGCGGTCGAATGTGATACATCATATTCGACCGCTTTTTTTGGTAGACTTTTACCCATTGCCATAATGCGGTTGATAGTATTTACAACAAGGCAATATGACCAATGTAGAACCTATGCTGCATCTTGTATGTCCAAAGGTTTTTTAGGTTTCGTTTCTTCTTACACTTGTGTTTTGGAGAATGAAGGCTGACCATTTACTTGAGGTATAATTTCAGCCGAGGAGTTTATCTGGAGGAGGTCAAATTGGAAAGCACCCTTTCAAAAATCCAAATAGGAAACTTCAAGAGCCGTATCCACATCGCGTAGAAGACTTTTTAGAGCGAAAGTATCAGAATTACTGTAAAATTTATAACCACCTATTTTTTCTGAAGCGTTCCATAGGTCCGTTTTCTGCAATACGGCCTTTGTCTGCCGTGCAACCGCTTTTCCCGAATCAATAATCTGAACAGTTGTTGGGAGCATCTCCTTTAAAACAGGAATCAAATACGGATAATGGGTACAGCCCAAAACTAAATAGTCGATACCCTTTTTTAGCATCGGTTTTAAGTAGGTTCGTAGTAGAGCCTTGGTTTCATTCGAATTCACTTTGCCCCTTTCGATTAGCGGCACCAGACCTGTACCTTCTTGTTCTATGATTTCTATACCACTGGCATGGTTTTCTGAAGTACTATGAAAAAGGCTACTCGACAGGGTACCCTTGGTAGCAAGAATACCTACCGATTTTGATTTCGATTGCAGTGCCGCAGGTTTTATGGCCGGCTCAATGCCTATAAATGGAATATTATAATTATTCCGAAGATAGTCAATGGCATTTGTTGTTGCGGTGTTACATGCTACTACAATTATTTTGCTTCCTTTTTCAAGTAATAGCTCCGTATTCTTTATACTGAGTTGAAGAATCTGTTCTTTGGATTTTTTCCCATAAGGTGCATTTTTACTATCGGCCAAATAAATGGTACTCTCGTTGGGCAACTGTCTTTGGATTTCTTTCCAAATGGAAGTTCCCCCAACACCGGAATCGAAAATACCTATAGGATCGCTGTTCATTTATTCGAAGTCTTTTTTGGATATGAATTCTACATACTGTCCCTAAAGAACACTTAATCTAGCACTTGAACAATAGGTTTTCCCGTAGTTCCGCTAGGGAATGCAATGCCGAGCAAAGCGGCAATGGTAGGTGCAGCATCGGAAATCTCCGTTCTTTCTACCGTGCTCCCTTTACTAATTCCTTTTCCAAAGAACAACAACGGCACATGCGTATCGTAAATATGCGGCGACCCGTGGGTAGAGCCCGTTTTCGGATACGTAATCGTACCCGTTTTCAAGACCACCAAAATATCTCCAGAACGTTTTTGATTGTATCCGTTCTGAAGTATATAAGGAATACCGTGGGTATAATTGTTCTGCCACATCTGATGAGCGGTATACGCTCGGTCGATACCTTTGTAGCTCAACAATTCTTGAGCAATGGTTTCTTGAACGTTTTGAACGTTCAAATCGAGATTTTTGATAATCTTATGGTCTAAAAAATATTGGTAATTAGAAAAGTTTTTGACGATACCGGGGGTACCATAGGTAAACTGCAAAAATTGACCAAACTCCGTTTCTATGTTGTCCCATTCCATATATCCTGCTGGTATTTTTTGGTCCTTCAAATAGGCCGGAACGTCTATTGCCGCATGGTCGGCAGTTAAAAAAACGGTATACTCTTCTTTTCCCACTTTACTATCCAACGCTTTGAACAGACGCGCCAAGTCCTCGTCCAATCGTAAATAGGTATCCTGCACCTCTTTGGAATTGACCCCGAATTTGTGGCCTACATAATCGGTACTTGAAAAGCTGATCGCCAAAAAATCGGTATCGGTATCGGTGCCTAATTTTTCGGCTTCCATAGCTACTATAGCAAAATCTGCTGTAATACTGTTACCATATGGGGTCGCCTTTAAAAGCTCGTACTTTCCGTTCTCCTTCCAAAGCTTGGGCACATTATGGGGAAAGACCGGTGATTCTTCTCCCTTGAAAAGGCCTTCGTATACATTATTGTCAGACCCGCTTTCCACATAGGTGTCGATATCCTTCAAGGTCGTCCAAGATTTTTTATACTTTTCAACGCTAGTCGACGAATTAAAATCATCTACCCAATTGGGCAGGTTTTCCATATAGTAAGAGCTGGTAATCCACTTACCATTATTGAACCAATAGGCCGCATTTGCTGTATGACCTCCCGGCAATACTGCTCCCCTATCTTTTAAGGCGATCGCTATGGTCTTTCCGCGCATTTGGGTATGTAGACGTAATTCATCCGTTATTGTAGTAACGTTCATTCGGTGTGGTGACATTCGGCCTGCATCGGAAGTAGTACCCACCGATGTGTAGGTGGAGTCGGAAGCACAATATACTTCGGTTTCAGATACCTTATCGTACCAATTGTTACCTATAATACCATGCATTGCTGGCGTCGTGCCCGTATATATCGAGGTATGACCTGGTCCTGTACTGGTGGGCGCATAATTGTAATGGTTGTTCTTACAATTGAAACCTTCATCGATAAATCGTTTGAATCCATCGCTTCCGTAGTGGTTCCAAAAACGGGTAATATAATCGTAGCGCATCTGATCGACAACGATACCCACCACTAATTTGGGCGTTGTCTTTAATTCGAGATTGGGGGCATCTTTCGACTTTCGTTGCCCGAAGTTTTCCGTAACGGGAAAAGTGGTGAAAAGAATCAAAAAAAACAGGGTTAAATAGTTCTTGCGCATGTTGAAATTATTGTTTGGGTAAAAGTAAATAAATTCCCCCATAAAATTGAAAACAGTCTCAATTCAACTTGTTTATTGCTACTTTTGTACGGATAAACTTATTTTTATCGCATGAGCTACGTAAGGTCGATTGGCAAATATGCCATTATGATAAAAGAGGTCTTTAAAAAGCCTGTTAAGTGGCGTATTATGAAATCGTTGATTTTAAAGGAAATAGACGAGCTCATCTTCGGTTCATTAGGTATCATAATTTTTATTTCGTTCTTTATCGGGGCCGTAATAACCATCCAAACCGCCTTGAACCTTACCAGTCCGATAATCCCTAAATACCTCATCGGTTTTACGGCTAGGCAATCGCTGATCTTGGAATTTTCGCCAACCTTTATGTCTGTCATCATGGCAGGAAAAGTAGGTTCTTATATCACTTCGAGCATAGGTTCAATGCGTGTGACCGAACAGATAGACGCCCTAGATGTGATGGGGGTGAATGCGCTCAACTACCTTGTCTTCCCCAAGATTATCGCCATGCTCTTTTATCCGTTTGCAATAGCCATCTCAATGTTCGTTGGTATTTCTGGCGGATGGATTGCAGGAGTTTTCGGCGGATATCTAACCAGCGCGGATTTTGTCGAGGGTCTTCAGTTAGACTTCGACTCCTTTCAAGTCACCTATGCTTTTATAAAAACTTTGGTGTTCTCATTTGTTCTGGCGACCGTACCTTCTTTTCACGGTTTTTATATGACCGGCGGGGCTTTAGAGGTCGGTAAGGCCAGTACAACATCTTTCGTATGGACCAGTGTGGTCATTATAATTACAAATTATGTTCTCACTCAACTCTTATTGGGCTAATGGTAGAAGTTAACGACATACACAAATCTTTCGGAGAAGCCCATGTACTAAAGGGTGTTAGTGCTAGTTTTCAAAAAGGCATGACCAACCTGATCATTGGCCAAAGCGGTTCTGGAAAGACCGTTTTTCTAAAGTGCCTTCTAGGTCTTTTTACACCGGAGGAAGGTACAATAAGCTATGACGGAAAAATATACGCTCAACTTACCGATGAACAAAAACGGGATCTTCGCCAAGAAATGGGCATGGTATTTCAGGGCGGTGCCCTATTTGATTCGATGACCGTTGAGGGTAATGTGAAATTTCCATTGGAAATGTTTACCAAACAGCCCAAATCGGAGATGCAAGATCGGATTGATTTTGTCTTGAAAAGGGTCAATCTTATAGATGCACATCATAAATATCCATCAGAAATATCTGGAGGTATGCAAAAACGGGTCGCCATTGCACGTGCAATCGTAATGAACCCTAAATATCTATTTTGCGACGAACCTAATTCGGGCCTCGACCCTAAAACGGCCATAGTAATCGACAATCTTATTCAAGAAATTACTAAAGAATACGATATGACTACCATAATCAATACCCACGATATGAACTCAGTGATGGAAATCGGCGAAAAGATACTTTTTCTCAAAGACGGACTTAAAGCATGGGAAGGTACCAACAAAGAAATCTTCAAGACCGATAACGAGGCCGTAACCAATTTTGTGTATTCGTCAGACCTTTTCAAGAAAGTGCGCCAGATGTATATTGAGGAGCGAAATTAAATTTTTAGATAGTAGACAAAAATAAACTTCCGCACTTCTAAGCCTATAAGATTATAGCTTTTTTAGCTTGACGGTTGCACTTTGTCGGTCTTGCCTCCTGGCTCTGGTCGTACCGTAGCTTCTGGGTCTTGATTCTTTCTATCTCTACCACTGCGTAAAACTGTTTAGTTATCGAACGCACGGAGTCGCACCGTACTATCCTTCAACCTGATTCTTAACCAATATAATATTTTTTTATTTTCCGCTGATACTTGGCTTGCACCCAGGCCTTGCTTCCACTTCGCTTCAAAAATTGACAGGGTATCGATTTTATTAAAATCGGTCATGACGGCAAGCGCATATTCTAAGGAAACCAGATTTTCATAGTTTGCCCGGGCCTCTGCACTGATATCTTGAAAGGGAATCTGTTTAGATTCCACTTTTTGCAAACGTGTCAGTTCGGTCTCTAAAAAAGTGATCTTTTCGTCCTTGCCCGATAATTGGTTCTTTTGAGATTCGTAGAGCTCATTGATGTATCGCAGTTGGTCGCCCTCTACATTCCTAGAACCGTGTATAATCTGCAGTTCTGTATCACGAAGCCGATAATAATCTGCATCTTGGTTTTTGATTGTATTCCAACTGGCGATAATGTTTTCCGGTATGCTTTCATTGCCCATACAAACGATTTCTATATGAGGATTTTGGCCTTTATTGTATTCAATATCGTTAAGATTTTCTAGATATCGCCCTTCTCCTGAAAACTGGTATTTACCGATGGTCTCGGAAATAAAATCGTTCGCTTGTTTTTTGAACATTGATTCTTGAAAGACCTTATAAAAGGTATATCCGGCGGGAATCATCACCAAAAACCCAACCACCGATGCAGTTCGCGCTATAAACCTTCTTTTTTTAGAGTTGGCATAGCGTACCATGGGAAAACGCAAAATTTTGATAACCAAAAACGTGGCCAAGGCAATAAAGATGGTGTTGATGACGAATAGGTACATCGCACCTAGATAATATTCGGGTTTTCCTATGGCTAGCCCGAAACCTACCGTGCACAAGGGCGGCATCAATGCAGTTGCAATGGCAACACCAAAAATAACACTCGCAATAGTTCCCTTTTTAGCGCGGGCAATAACGAGTGCCAAGCCACCGAAAAATGCAATTAGCACATCTCGGATATCCGGAGCGGTACGCGCCAACAGTTCCGAGGATTCGTCTTGTATCGGAAAGAATTTAAAGAACAGATAAGCCGTAAATACACTTAAAACGACCATGACCGCAAAGTTCTTTACCGAGCGCCTTAAGCTATCGATATCATTTATGGCCAATGACATGCCCAAACCTAAAATTGGGCCCATCAAAGGAGAGATCAACATCGCACCGATAACGACCGCCGTCGAATTCGCGTTCAAACCTATCGAAGCAATGAAAATGGAACAGACCAAAATCCATGATGTATGGCCCTTAAAAGGAATATCGGCGATAATCGCCTCTTTGGTCGCTTGTTGATCCGTATTAGTTCGAATGTCTAAAAGTTCACGGAGAAACCTACGAATACTATCCCAAAGCCCTTTGGCATCTTTTTTTATAGCCTCTTTACTTTCCTTGGGCTCTTCGATGGGCGTAATAGTGTCTTTGTTCAAATTTTCGCTCATATTATGAGTCTTTGTCTCCAAATTTATCCTTTACCTTACCCAAAACCTTTTTAATATCCTGTTCTTTGGATTTTGGATAAATGAGAAGTACTTCCTCTTTATCGACGATAATATAATCGTTGAGACCATCGACTACTACAATTTTATCCTTTGGGGAACGGATCATATTACCTGAGGCATCTTCAGCAACAACCCTGCTGTTCACCACGGCATTGTTGTTCTCATCTTTATCCAACTTATCGTATAGCGACCCCCAAGTGCCCAAATCATTCCAATCGAAAGTGGCCGGAAGCACAAAAATGGACTTCGAGTTTTCCAAAATGGCGTAGTCTATAGAAATATTTTCAGCTTTTGGATAATTCTCTTGAATAAAGCCGGTTTCTTCTTGAGTATTGTAGCAGGACCGACCTGATTCAAACAGAGCGTATTGACTTGGTTGGTAGTTTTTAAACGCATTTACGATAGTATTTACGCTCCACATAAAAATCCCGGCATTCCAAAGAAAATTGCCCTGTGCTAAAAATTCCTTTGCAGTTTCATAATCCGGTTTTTCACGGAACTGGTCTACTTTCTTGAGTTCAGCACCACTATCTTTTTCAAATTCAATATATCCAAAACCTGTATTAGGAAATGAGGGCTTGATACCTAGGGTGCATAACACCTCTTCTTTTTCACACTTCTCGAAGCAGGTGGTAACATCTTTGGCAAAGGCCGTCTCATCTTCTATCCAATGGTCGCTTGGGGCCACTATCATTACCCCATCTTTGTTCATCTTTTGAATTTTAAGCGCGGCGTACAAAATACAAGGGGCGGTATTACGCATCGCGGGCTCCAAGACTACCTGCTCTTGTTTGACCATTGGTAACTGTTGCAGCACCAAATCATTATACCGCTCATTGGTCAAGATGAGAATATTTTCCGTCGGAACGAATTTGTTCAATCGTTTGAACGTTTTTTGAATAAGCGTATCTCCCGTACCCAACATATCGTGAAACTGTTTCGGGAAGGAAGATGTGCTTATCGGCCAAAATCGGGAACCGACTCCCCCGGCCATTAAAACTGCATAATAGTTTTTGTTCATTTTGTTCGTTATTGCGAGCGCAGCGTGGCAATCCACTACCTGCTGGTCCAAATTCTCATTTTTTAGTTACAAATGCAAATGTCAGCTGGTAAACACCTATTTCAAATCTAGCCAAATTTCAACATACTACTTCGCTTCGCTTGCAGTACGTTAGGCGACCAGCTCAACCTCAGCATTAGGCTGAAAGAGATATAGTTTCCCGGTAGCTACTTCAACGCATTCGTAGCGCTTTACACGTTTATTTCCTTTCTTGTACAATTTGCCGTTATGAATACGGAAAATACTACCCAAAGGTAATTCAAAAACATAGGTTTTATCGGTCTGTTGTGTATCGAATTGTTGTAAGGCCATAGACAATTGTGCATCGGTACTACTACTGGCTTTTGGATTTTTAAAATGTTTTGCTAGCAAGGGCAAAATCTGCGACGGGAAGATTTCAGGCCTAATAAAAGGTAACATTAGGTATTGAAAGGTGCGTTTCCACTGCAGGCCATGGGGCTTGATATGACGGTCGTATTTTTCAAACGCTACCAAATGGGCGATTTCATGAACCAGGGTTATCAGAAAACGGTATTTATTCAAGGTTGCGTTTACCGTTATTTGGTGCTTTCCGTTGGGCATTCTGCGGTAATCACCGTGGCGGGTGACCCGTTCGTTAACGATTTTTAGGTGAACGCCCGTTTCCTTGATCAGTTGCAAACAAGGTTCGACGGCCCTTTCGGGGAGGTATTTTCGCAATATAGTATCCAATATATTGTAAAAATAACAGAACTTAATTAATATATGACCAAACCAGTTGAGAGCTTTCTTAAAGATCTTTAACTTAGGTATAACTTGATTTTCAGAAGTTGCGTCGTTTGATAGTAAATGGAATGTAGTATGAACAGCATAAGCAGAAAATAATTTTCAAATAGGATGAGGATACTCGGCACTTCAATGGCTTTGTTCAACCAAAGCAGTTTTGCGATAGATCCACCTATAAATTTTTGGACAAAGACAGGGGGATGGTAGAGCATAATATTTCTAAAGTGGTTTAGGGCATTTCAGACACCTCTTTGACCCCTGAGCTTGCTACTACTCAAACCATGACTATTTTGGATCGATTGTTTACGGTCATCTAAGATTTTGGAGAACTGCCTATCAGTGCTAATAGTTCATCCATCTTGTAGAATATTGTAGTTGCCTCTCTTGTAAACTCATCATTTTCGTTAAGCTCGGCAAAACCAAAAACGTCAAAACCGCCTGCTTTGGCTGCGCGTACTCCTAGAATGGTATCTTCGATAACCAGACAATCTTCAGGAGCAAAACCCATGGCCTCCGCAGCATGTAGAAAAATGGCAGGGTCTGGTTTCCATTTTCCGATGTCGTAACAACTGAAAATATTTTCTTCGAAAAAGTGGAACAGTCCGGTAATGGTAAGATTCCACCTGATTTTTTCCTGTGGCCCACTGGATGCCGTACAAAAAGGGGTGGTCAAGTTTTCCAACACTTTTTTGATGCCCTTAACCGACTGTAATTCCTTTTTAAAAATTTCAAAAGAGCGTTTTCGATATTGGGATTCAAAATCTTGGGGCAACGATTTTCCGCTTATCGCTTCTATTTTACGGAAACATTCTGCCAAAAAACTTCCCTTAAAATTTTGTAGCGCATATTTAAGGTCAATTTCCGCACCCTGTTCATTGGCCATATCGACCAAAGTCTGAATGGCCAAGACTTCGCTATCGACAAGCACGCCATCGCAATCGAAAATGATGCATTTGTAATTTTTCATCAAGGTGTACTATTACTTACTTGTAATAATTTTCCATTATAGAATTTAGGCCCATCCAAAGCGAAATCCTTAATATATACGGCCATTTCCAAAGCGGTAGTCGGGGCTTTATAACCTGGAAAAGCTTCTTCCAACATTTCGGTCTGCACCGCTCCCAAGGCCAGCACATTGAACGAAGGTCCGGTTTCCTTAAATTCTTCGGCCCAAAGTTCGGTAAGCGTAATAACCGCGCCTTTACTAGAACTGTATGCAGATAGCCCGGGAAACTTCATACTCCCTTGCACCCCACCCATTGAACTGATGGTGAGCACATGCCCGTCTTTACCCATTTGAGGAAGAACGGATTTCGTCATTTCGGCTACACCGAAAACATTTACCTTATACACTTCCTCAAATTCTGCTGTAGTAGTCTCAAGAAAAGGCTTGTTCAATAATCTTCCGGCATTATTTATGAGGATATCGACAGTCTTCCAATTATCCTCCACAAATTTTTCCAGCTTCACATAATCCGAAGGCTCGGAAAGATCGAACGGAAAGGTCGATATGTTTTTATGGTCTAGGTCGGCAATGGGTTTATCATTACGCGACAAGGCTAAAACTTGATGTCCGTCATCTGCAAATAACTTCGCCAATTCAAAGCCGATACCCCTGCTAGATCCCGTAACAATTATATGTGCCATTAGTTATACTTGATTTCCTTGGTGGGCGAGTTAACGATACCTTCCATAACCGGAATACTCTTATTTACGATGTTGGCCATATGTTCAAAATCCATTTCTGAGTTTTCATCATCTACCTTATGATAGTAGTTGAAGTTGGTAAAATCAAAAGTGCTGAAGGTCTGCGATGGTACGCCAAAGGCCTCGTGAAAAGGATAGTTGTCAGATCTTTTAAACAGATTGAATTCTTTGGCCTTGGGCAGAAACCCTGTAAATGTTTCTTTGGAATAGTTGTTGACGACCTCAGCCAAATTCGATTGCTCGTAGCCTGTCAGGTAAGTCAAATGGTCTTTTCCGACCAACGGAACACCGACCATCTCGTAGTTTAACATGGCGTACAGGTTCAAATTTTGTTCTTTTAGTTTTTGTGCTAGATGCTTTGATCCTAAAAGTCCCTTTTCCTCGGCACTGAAAAGTGCAAAAATAATACTGCGTTTGTTCGTTTTACTGTTCCCGAAATAGCGGGCCAGTTCTAATACCGTTGTGGTTCCTGTGGCATTATCATTGGCACCGTTTGCAATATTGTCTCCGTTTTCTGCTTCAATAATCCCTAAATGGTCATAATGAGCACCGATAATGACGTATTCATTCTTCAAATCTGGGTCGCTTCCCTCAACAACTCCGACCATATTGTAAGCCGGTTTGTCGAAGTTTGAAAGCATATCGCGATAAGTTGAAAAATACGGCTTGACGCCGTTTTTCTCAAAGATTTTTTCGACAAAATCAGCGGCCTTTGCTATTCCTTCGCTTCCCGTATCCCTTCCTTTTAAACCATCGGAAGCCAGAAACTCCATAATGACGGCTATTTTATTGGAATCTGTAAATTGGGTTTGCTGTGTATTTGCAGTTTGTGATATACCTTCAAGTTCACTTGCCTTTTTGGGCACATCCATAAGGCTACGATCAAACTTTACGGCATCCTCACTTTTTAAGGTAACCGATTCATTTATTTTAGTTGAACCACAAGTTACAGTCAACAACCCTATTAATGAAAGGACGAGATTTTTCATATATACTTTTTAGAATTAAGATTACAATTTAGAAATAAAAAAGGCATCTCGAAATAACGAAGATGCCCTATCTATTATCATTAATGATTTAAACATTATGCCAACATTGTCACCGGATTTTCCAAGTACGCTCGTAGCGTCAATAAAAATTGTGCACCCGTAGCCCCGTCAACTGTTCTATGATCGCAAGCCAATGTAACCTTCATGGTATTACCAACGACGATTTGACCGTTTCTTACGACAGGTTTTTCAACTATTGCCCCAACGGATAAAATAGCTGAATTCGGCTGGTTGATAATAGAAGTGAATTCAACGATTCCGAACATCCCCAAGTTGGAAACCGTAAAGGTACTACCCTCCATTTCAGCTGGAGTCAATTTCTTGATTCTTGCACGACCTGCCAAATCTTTTACTGAACCTCCAATCTGGGTAAGGCTCATCTGATCGGTAAATTTCACGACGGGTACTACCAAGCCTTCATCTACAGCCACCGCTACACCTATATGTACATGATGGTTGTAACGTGTGGTATCGCCGTTCCAAGTTGTATTTACTTGTGGGTGTTTCTTCAATGCCATTGCACAGGCCTTGACAACCATATCGTTGAAGGATACTTTGGTGTCGGGCAGTTCGTTAATTTGTTTTCTAGAAGCAATCGCATTACTCATATCGACCTCAATAGTCAAGTAATAATGTGGTGCAGAAAATTTTGATTCGCCTAATCGCTTGGCGATAATCTTTCGCATCTGGGAATTCTTCACTTCTTCGGTACTTTCTTCACCGACCGGTAGATTTATCGGAGCGACCGTTTTGCTCTGAGCAGCAACTGGTGCGACTATCTCAGCTTGTTTTGGCACTTCCGTTTTCGCGGAAGGCGTGTAGTTTTCGATATCCTTCTTGACAATTCTTCCATTATCTCCCGATCCAGAAACGCCTGACAAATCGATACCCTTATCCGCAGCCATCTTTTTGGCTAACGGAGAAACGAAAATACGCTGGCCATCACTGACAGATTTTGAAGCAGACTGCTGCTTGGAATCTTCCTGTTTCGTTTCTTCCTTTTTATCTTGCGTACCGCTAACTGTTTTTTTAGCTACGGATGGCTTGGCGTTCAATACGGCATCAACATCTGTTCCTGCTGGCCCTATAACGGCAAGTACAGCATCCACCGGAGAAGATTCTCCTTCTTGAATACCTATGTACAATAAGGTTCCTGAATAGAATGATTCAAATTCCATCGTAGCCTTATCCGTTTCGATTTCAGCAAGAATTTCGCCTTCCTCAACAGTATCGCCTACTTTTTTTAACCAAGCGGCGACTGTGCCTTCTTCCATGGTATCACTAAGACGTGGCATTTTTACTATTTCAACACCTTCGGGAATTTCTGTAGAAGAACCGGAATCGCCGGAAGTCTCAGTTGTATTTTCCTGTGGAACGTTTGCTTCTTTGGCAAGCACTTCATCCTTTTCGGAACCAACCGAACTACCATTCAACAAGCCCGATATATCTTCGCCCGTTTCACCGATAATTGCCAAAAGCGAATCGACAGGAGCACCATCACCTTCATCGATACCGATATGCAAAAGTGTGCCCTCGTAGAAAGACTCAAATTCCATAGTTGCTTTGTCGGTCTCTATTTCAGCCAAGATATCGCCTTCTTCAACCTTATCGCCGACTTGCTTCAACCATTTGGCCACGGTACCCTCTTCCATGGTATCGCTCAATCGGGGCATGTTTATTACTTCTGCCATTTACTTTTTATTTATGTTGTACAAATGGAAAATCTTCTTGCTCATAGACCATGTCGTATAATTGCTGTACGGGTGGATAATCAGACTCGTCTGCAAATTTTTCACACTCCAAAACTCGTCTTTTTATATCCGCATCAATTTCTTTGATTTCCTCGTCTGTTGCGTATTTATTTTCTTTGATAATATCAAGTACTTGGGTAATCGGATCGATCTTTTGATATTCCTTCACTTCTTCCTTCGTACGATAATGCTGTGCATCTGACATTGAATGACCGCGATAACGATAAGTTTTCATTTCAAGGAAAGTTGGTCCGCCGCCAGTTCGGGCACGTTCGACAGCTTTGCTGACTTCTTGCGCAACGGTTACGGGATCCATGCCATCAACAGGGCCACAAGGCATTTCATAACCCAGGCCTAATTTCCAGATTTCAGTGGAATGTGAAGTTCTAGCAACGGAAGTACCCATAGCATATCCATTGTTTTCACAAATGAATACGACCGGCAATTGCCAAAGCATAGCCAGGTTCAACGCTTCATGGAAGGAACCTTGCCTTACTGCTCCGTCACCCATATAACACAAAGTGACGTTATCTCTTCCAGCATATTTATCACCGAAAGCCATACCTGCCCCTAGCGGAATTTGACCACCAACGATACCGTGGCCCCCGTGAAAACGATGCTCTTTTGAAAAAATATGCATAGAACCGCCCATACCTTTTGAGGTACCGGTAACCTTACCGTAAAGTTCAGCCATTACCTTTTTTGGATCTACGCCCATTCCGATAGGTTGAACGTGGTTTCTGTAAGCTGTAATCATACGGTCTTTAGTCAGATCCATCGCATGAAGGGATCCTGCCAAAACGGCTTCCTGCCCATTATATAAGTGTAAAAAACCCCTGACCTTTTGCTGAATGTAGACCTGGGCCAACTTATCTTCGAACTTTCGCCAGAAAAACATGTCTTCGTACCACCTTAGGTATACTTCTTTGGTAATTTTTTTCATTGATGCTATTTATGAACTCGTTTAAACTTTTTCTTGTCTGCGGGCAGTCCTCACCATAATCATACTGTTTTTCAACCCCTTTTCCCATGCTGTGCATAAAAAAAATTCCATTATGGTAGAAAAACCATGATTCTAGGTAACAAACAAAATCTTTTACCTAGCTCAATTAGTATTTCAACTATCCCGTTTGAATTCCGAAGCTAATCGGAACGGACAAGAAAACAAAAATACATATTAAATCATTAGTTGAAAAAAATTGAAGAAAAAGGTTTTCGAGAATTTACGCGGTAAATCTATGTGCCGTTATTTTAAAAAAGAACTATCAAAACCAAGGGGAAGTATGTCGGCTATCGAATTGCATTGAAACACCTCACCTATCTCACCCATTAGTAGTAATCGTATTGGGATTTTCTGCTTTACTTCATACTCTGAAATAGATTGCCTGCAATTACCACAGGGTGCCGCAGGAGTGCTCACCATATAATTATTAGAAGTTGCCGTAATCGCAATCGATTTGATTTGGACATCTGGATATTTCGCCCCTGCATGAAAAACGGCGACCCGTTCAGCACATAAGCCCGAGGGGTAAGAGGCGTTTTCTTGATTGTTACCGATAACGATTTTACCATTTTCTAACAAAACAGCCGCACCTACATGAAAATTGGAATAGGGAGCATAGGCGTTTTTTCGGGCTGCTATTGCCTCTGACATTAATAACCGGTCTTCTTTCGAAAGCTCGTCAAAAGATTCATAAATCGTCAGGTAAAAATCTATCTTGTGTTTTCGCATATGTCGATACTGGTCCTCTAAAATACAAAAACCCGCTCAAGGCAGGCTTTTGGACTATAATGAATACGTTATACTTTAGTCATTTAAAAATTCCTCGCCTAGATTAAAAGTCAAAGAGAAACGAAGTGTATTTTCAACAGGATTGGTAACTTTCGATGTTGAGAAAAGATAAGATAAATCTACCTGTGCAGATTTAAATTTGAATCCGGCCCCTAATGTAAAGTACTTTCGAAATCCCTTTACGTCACTTTCATTAAAATATCCTGTACGGAACATAAAGGCATCTTGATAGATATATTCTGCACCCAAGGCCCAAGTAATCTCTTTTAACTCTTCGCTGAAACCGTCAGGGGCGTCGCCAAAAGATTCGAACATCCCGCTTAAGAATCCAATATTCTGGTATAAATCGTTATCGTCAGCATCTAAATCACCATCACCATCTAAATCTTGTGGAGTAGGCACTAAAAGCTTGTTGAATTCAGCAGTGAAGCCTAGAACGTTGTCTTGGTCTAAGATAAAGTCAAAACCCCCACCTAATCTTAGGTTAGTAGGTAAAAAATTATCCTGCCCATTTTCATCATAGGCAATCTTACCTCCTAGGTTGGAAATATTGAAACCACCTCGCCATCGACCATCAAAACTATTATAAGCGATTTCTCTGGAACGATAGAAACCTGATATGTCGACCGCAAATGTGCTACCCGGTTTTGAATCAATATTAGCTTCAGTCTGAAATTTAAGATTAGATCTTATATACCGACCAGCTACGGACATTGAAAAAGTTCGGCTCAATTTTAAAGAATAAGATCCATCAAATGCTAACTCGTTCGGCTTAACGATAGTACCAATATCATCAAAAGATTGTCTTAACTCAATTTCGCCCAAGGTAAAATAACGTAGACTCAATGCAAAAGCACTTTGATCATTTATTTTGTTGAAAAAGCTAGCACTTAAAAGGCCTATACCGGAGACGGTATTGCTCAAATACGGAGTATAACCTAAACCAATTCCCATTTTGCGTTCTGCGAAAGCAAATTTAGCAGGGTTCCACTGTTGGGAATAAGCATCTGTAGAGGTTGCTACGCCCATATCGCCCATACCTGCCGACCTAGCGTCAGCGGCAATGTTCAAAAAGGGAACAGCCGTCGTAATCACCCGATCACTAGCTTCTTGCGCCGATAATTTGCATACAACTACCAGCAAAATAAGTATTGATAATTTTTTCATTTTAAATAGGGCTAAATTTTAGTCGGTCAAATATTACAAATCGTATATAAATTCAAAAATATATTGGATGTACTACATGTAAACGGGCTTTTTGGTAATATCTTATATCAAACCTACAATATTTTTCAAATTCCCACATAGTTATTAAATCCCTTACAAAGTACCGTTGGGTTTTGTAATTTCGATTTTTCAAGTAAATCCCAGTTTCTATCGTAGATTATTACATAAAAGAAATACGCACCGCAATACTATTATGATTTTTACACCGTTATGATTTTTGAGATGCAACTTGTTTTTTACCTGACAGCGGCATCCACAGCATGAAATATTTTTTTTGGAGTATAAAATATTATGTTCAAATCATCGTTTTATATGCCGAAAGTGAAGCTAAAAATTAATCAAAATACAAATAGCCGACTACCGTTGTACAGAGTCGAACCATTTGAACTCAAGTCCTAATTATGAAAAAACAGTTTATCAAAGTTGTACTTTCTTGTGCAGTTGTAGCAGGCGGTTTTACGGTTACCAGCTGTAAAAAGTCCGGTTCTTCTTCTTCCAAAAACGTGTCGAGAGCCACGGGTTGGAAAATAAACGCCAAAGAAGGTGGTTTTCAATACAATACGGATTTTAAAGAGCAAGAAACCGCTCCGGGTCTAGTATTTGTTGAAGGAGGTACTTTTACGAAAGGTAAAGTGCAAGATGACGTTATGCACGATTGGAACAATACCCCGACCTCACAACACGTGCAGTCTTTTTATATGGACGAAACCGAGGTAACCAATGTAATGTATTTGGAATATCTCGATTACTTGAAGAGCGTTTACCCACCGGAAAATCCACAATATACCAATATCTATAAAGGTGCTTTACCAGATACTTTGGTTTGGAGAAACAGATTGGGCTTTAACGAGACAATGACGAACAATTACTTGCGCCACCCTGCATATGCAGAATATCCTGTGGTAGGCGTAAACTGGATACAGGCAACACAATTCGCCGAGTGGCGTACAGACCGTGTGAACGAGGTAATGTTGGAGCGCGAAGGATACTTGGCCAAGGATGCCAAATACCAAGCTGCAACCGGTGAAGTTGCCGGTACATTCAGTACCCAAGCTTATTTAAACCGCCCTGAATCCGTTTACAATGGTCAAATCGATTCCCTTCAGGGAAGCAAGAAAAAAGATAGCGTCAACACTTATGCAAAAAGAAGCAGTGGCGTAATCATGCCTGAATATCGCCTGCCTACCGAAACAGAATGGGAATATGCCGCCCAGGCCAACCAGGGAACAAGAGAATACAATAACTACAGAGGTAGAAAGAAATATCCATGGGAAGGGGAATATACCCGTAACGGACAACGAGTCGGTAGAGGTGACCAATTGGCCAACTTCAAACAAGGTAAAGGAGACTACGGCGGAATTGCAGGATGGTCAGATGACGGTGCCGATATTACTGCTCAAGTAATGTCATACAAGCCAAATGACCTAGGTCTTTACGACATGGCAGGTAACGTTGCCGAATGGGTAGCTGACGTTTATCGTCCAATAGTTGATGACGAAGTAAGTGATTTTAACTACTATCGAGGAAATATTTACATGAAATCAGCCATCGGCGAAGACGGTAAAGTAACCATTCTTAGAGATTCTGTCATGTACGATACCTTGCCGAACGGAAAAGTTGTTGCCGTAAATCTTCCCGGAGAAATTAAAATGGTGCCCGTCGATGAAGAAGAGACCTATTTAAGAACCAACTTCTCCACTAGCGATAACCGAGGTTATCGTGATGGTGATGCGGGCTCTTCTAGATTCTTTGATCGTTTTAGCGATGAAGACGAAGAGCAAGACCCCAATAAAAAAATGTACAACTCACCTGTACATAATGTCGAAAGGGATTCTGCAGGTAAATTGGTGCGGCAGTACGATGAATCGAACAACAGATCAACTTTGATCAACGACGAGGTTCGTGTTTTCAAAGGTGGTTCTTGGAGAGACCGGGCCTATTGGTTGGATCCTGCGCAAAGAAGGTATATGCCGCAATATATGGCAACGGACTATATCGGTTTCCGATGTGCCATGTCTAGGGTAGGTTCAAAGTCTAAAACCAAGAACAAAACTCCTAGAGGCAAGAAGGCAAAATAAGCCTAAGAAATCATAAAATTCTAAAAAGTCCCGGCAACTGTCCGGGACTTTTTTTTATATTTTTGTTCCATGACGACAGCGCAATTGCATCAATACTTTTTAGAATTTCCAAAAGTCTGTACTGACACTAGAAAAATTACTAAAGACTGTATCTTTTTTGCTCTAAAGGGTGACAATTTCAATGGAAACCGATATGCTTCGGAGGCTTTGAAAAAAGGTGCCGCCTATGCAGTAATCGACGAAAATCAACATACAGTTTCCGACCGCTATATCTTGGTCGAAGATGTTTTGCAGGCCCTTCAAAAACTAGCCACCTTTCACAGAAATTATTCAAAAGCAAAGGTAATCGGCCTCACTGGAAGCAATGGGAAGACGACTACGAAAGAATTGATTAACACCGTACTTTCAAAAAAATATCGAACCATTGCAACAGAAGGCAACCTCAACAACCATATAGGCGTTCCGCTGACCTTACTCACGATTCAGGCGGATACAGAAATTGCTGTTGTCGAGATGGGTGCGAACCATCAAAAAGAAATTGAATTTCTAAGCAGTTTGGTCGAACCCGATTTTGGTTATATCACCAATTTCGGAAAAGCGCACCTTGAGGGTTTTGGAGGCGAACAAGGTGTAATTAAAGGAAAGAGTGAACTCTACGAAAATTTAATCGGCAATGGTAAGTATATATTTATGAATGCCGATGACCCTATTCAATTTGAGAAATTGAGAGGCCACATCAAAAAATTCGGGTTCAGCACCGACAAACAAGATTACTACAATATTGATTTTTTAGAGGCCAAGCCGTTTGTGAAAATAAAAGTGGAAGAAACGGTTATAGAATCACAGTTTATAGGAAGTTACAATTTCACTAACTGTGCGGCCGCCATACTGATGGGAAAATATTTCAATGTTTCGTTGATGGATATCAAAAGTGCCATAGAAAGCTTTACACCCCAAAACAACCGTTCGCAAATTATCGAAAAAAAAGGATATCGAATTATCCTAGATGCATACAATGCTAACCCTACTAGTATGAAAGCCGCTTTGGAAAATTTTAAGTCAATGGATGGTTTTCACAAAATCGCGTTTTTAGGCGATATGTTCGAGTTAGGGAAAACCGCTAAGTCAGAACACCAAAATATAGCTGATTTAGTTAATGAAATGGGCCTTGATGAAACATATCTGATCGGCGAAAATTTTTACACCACAGATACCTCGCTCAAAAAATTTCGTTCGTTCGATGAAATTTCAAAGTATTTAGAAGAGAATACTTTGAAAGAACGGGGTTCGCTCCTTATAAAGGGATCACGTGGTATGGCTTTGGAGCGAATTTTAGATTTTATTTAAAGAAAGGGTGAAAATTGTGGGACATACTGGATTCGAACCAGTGACCTCTGCCCTGTCAAGGCAGCGCTCTAAACCAACTGAGCTAATATCCCATAAACTAGCTAGCAAATGTAAAACATATTTTGATATCCGTAAAACTTAATACAAATCTTCAGCACCACTTTATCACCTCCTCTTCGTATACTTTTCAAAATTACCCTATCAAAATACAACCACAAATGAACATATCGACATCAGATATGACCCATCACCTCCATTTGTGCAATAAATCAGTTAAAAAAATGTATTTTTAAAAATGCTATTGAATGGGAAAATAATTGTGTCCAAAGCTATTGCCCTTATCTCGAGCTTGTTGATATTATCGTGTTCACAAAACATGCCGAACGATGTGGAAGAAGCTTATCATAAACTTCCCCAAACGGTCGATTTCAACTTTCATGTAAAACCCATTTTATCCGACCGCTGCTATGCTTGCCACGGTCCGGATGCAAATTCCAGAAAAGCGAATCTGCGTTTGGATTTAGAGGAGGAGGCGTTCGCAAAACTCAGTAACGGAAATTATGCCTTTGTTTCTGGAAGTGCCAAAAAAAGTGAAAGCGTACATCGCATACTTAGCGATGACCCTGAAATTTTGATGCCCCCGCCCGAATCAAATCTTTCTTTAACCGTCAAGGAGAAGGCCACAATCATCAAATGGATCGAACAGGGAGCCGAATGGAAAGAGCATTGGGCTTTTACCAAACCGGAAAAACGAAAAATCCCTCAAATCTTAAATCCCGGATGGAAAGCCAATAACGAAATCGATTTGTTCGTTCAACACCAACTAGAGCAAAAAAGTTTTGAGCCTTCACCTGAAGCCGATAAGGAGAGGCTTTTGAGAAGAGTTTCTTTAGATTTAACCGGGCTACCCCCGACAATCGACGAACTTGACTCTTTTTTGAAAGACGAAAGTCCTGATGCTTATGAGAAAGTGGTAGACGGACTATTGCGAACAGATGCCAATGCCGAACGTTTGGCCCTAGATTGGATGGACCTTTCGCGCTACGCAGACTCCCATGGAAAACATGCCGATGGATATCGGATGATGTGGCCTTGGCGCGATTGGGTCATTGATGCCTTCAGGCAAAACATGCCCTATGACCAATTTGTTACATGGCAATTGGCGGGCGACCTTTTGCCTGATGCTATCCAAGAACAGAAATTGGCAACAGCATTTAACCGCAACCACCCTATCACAAGCGAAGGTGGGGCAATAGACGAAGAGAATCGACTGAACTATGTCTGGGACAGGGCAGAGACTGTAAGTACAGCTTTTATGGGCCTTACAGTGGCCTGCGCGCGATGTCACGACCATAAATTCGACCCCATTTCACAAAAGGAATATTTTCAAATGACCGCGTTCTTTAACAACATCAAAGAAATAGGCGTTTCAGGAAACGATATGAACGCAGGGCCCATGTTGCCGCTCGCCGATAATAAAACCAAGCAAAGCCTTAAGGTTCTTAAAACATCCATTCAAGAAAAGGAAGAAGAATTGCTATTGACGAAAAAAGAGTTGCATGATTTAGATGCCTATATTAAAAAATTGCCCGACAACTTTCACGAAAAAGGCTTGATAAGTCGCTATGCGATGGACAGAATTTCGAAGACAACCAATAAAGAAGGAAGGTATATTGTCGACAACAATCCCAAGGTAACTACCAATAAGGAACCTATTATTGCGCGGGGCAAAAAAGGAAATGCCTTTGAGTTTACTGGCGAATATGACGAAGTCTATATCGATAACACACCAAACTTTGAATGGACGGACAAGTTTTCAGCAAGTCTTTGGATGAATACCAAAAAACGGCAAGCAGGTAAAACACAGACATTGATAGGTACCGTAGGCGGTAAGAACAGCATGTGGAGGGGGTGGGATTTTCATTTGGATAGCCTCAACCGCTTAAACGCGAGATTGGTCAGTTCTTTGTCACACGACTATATTCATGTGCGTACTAAAGATTCTATAAAGAAGCATACTTGGAAACATGTTGCCTTTAGTTATGATGGTTCGGGCAAGGCGAAGGGTCTAAAAATATTTATCGACGGCCAAGAACAAAACGTTGAAACACCATACGACAGATTGTACAAAAGCATCAAAACCATAAAGGATAAGGAACATACGCTATACATCCGTTCGGTAAAGGTGGCTAGAAATTACAGTTTTTCCACGGGTGAAAACGGCATCTTTCAAGGCAAAATAGACGATATCAGAATATATTCCAGAACACTTACATCTCTCGAGGTAGCGTACATATTCAAAACAGATGACTCGCAAGAGATTATAGAGAATAAACCGGCAACCGATTACTGGATTGACCAATCTGAAAAAGTAACGGCCTTGGAAAAAGAGCTCAAGTCACTAAGAAATAACTGGCTGACGCTCATGAATCCCATACCGGAAATAATGGTCATGGAAGACATGCCTAAAAAAAGGCCAACTTTTGCGTATGCCCGAGGCGATTACGAACAGCCAATATACCAAGTCAAAGCCGCTGTTCCTGAAGCTTTACCCGCCTTTCCCAAAGAGTATCCCAAAAATCGATTAGGACTCTCAAAATGGTTTTTTTCCGAAGAACACCCCCTTACGGCCAGGGTAACCGTAAATCGTTATTGGCAGATGCTTTTTGGCGATGGTCTAGTAAGCACGCCTGAAGATTTTGGAGTACAAGGCGCATTGCCTACACACCCACAATTACTCGATTGGCTGGCCATATCGTTTGTGGAAACGGGATGGGATGTAAAGGCCCTTTTAAAAGTCATGGTCATGTCGCATACGTATCGCCAGTCTTCTGAATCCACCTTAGAAATGCGTGAAAAAGACCCGATGAACTCGTATTTGGCTCGCAGTAATAGTTACCGCTTGCCCGCTGAGATGATTCGAGATAACGCCCTCGCTGCTAGTGGGCTTTTGGTGCAAACCGTTGGCGGCAAAAGTGTAATGCCCTACCAACCCGAAAATCTCTGGATTGAAAAAAGTAATTTTTCACATAAACTATTGAGATATAAAGAATCAGAAGGAGACAGCCTCTACCGTAGAGGGCTGTACACCTTTATTCGTCGCACCTCCCCGCACCCAGCCATGCTCGCATTCGATGCCCCGTCGCGGGACATCTGTACCATAAAACGTGAAAATACCAATACACCCCTTCAAGCATTGGTCTTGATGAACGATGTTCAGTTTGTGGAAGCGTCAAAAATATTAGCGGAACGGATGCAAAAAGAAGGAGGCAATACTTTAGACGGGCAGATAGCTCATGCATTCCGGTTGGCCGTTTCAAGATTTCCAAAAGAGGAAGAAAAAACAATTCTTAAAGAGTTGTTCGAAACACAATCTGCGCGTTTCGATAAAAATCCGAAGCTAGCTTTAGACCTTCTATCCGTGGGACAGAAAGAAATCGACAAATCATTGAATTTCAAGACAACCGCAGCACTGACCATGGTAGCCAATACGATATTGAACCACGATGAAACATATATGAAAAGATAATAACTTTGACATACAGAATAAGCTAAACCAGAAAACACGAACAGACCAAAGAAATGACCATTCTCTAGTTCAAAAAAGTGTATTTTAGAAAATAGTTTTTAAATCGAATGAATAAAATAAAAATTTTAATATTATGCGTTGGCCTCCTAGCGACTTCATGTGGTATTGATATGCCCGCAGAGGTTGAAATAGCCTATGCCGAGCTTCCTGAGACCGTAGATTTCAATTTTCATGTTAAACCAATTCTTTCGGATCGTTGTTTTGCTTGTCACGGCCCTGATGCCAATACACGTAAGGCCGATTTGCGCCTAGATCTAGAAGAAAGTGCATTCGCTGCGCTAAGTAACGGCAATCATGCTTTTGTTTCTGGTAGCCCGGAAAAAAGTGAAAGTATTATTCGCATACTCAGTGAAGATCCGGAGATTTCAATGCCTCCCGCTGAATCGAATTTATCTCTTACGGCCAAGGAAAAAGCGACGATCATCAAGTGGATAGAAAAGGGTGCACAATGGAAAGAACACTGGGCCTTTACCAAACCTGAAAAGCAGGCAACTCCGCAAATCGTTAATTCTGAATGGAAAACCAATAATGAAATCGATAGGTTCATTCAACAAGGTCTAGCACCCAAGGGTTTTGAACCTTCCATGGAAGCCAATAAAGAAAGACTGCTTCGCCGCGTATCGATAGATTTGACCGGTCTTCCCCCGACTATAGAACAACTTGACACATTTTTAAAAGATGATAGTCCTGACGCCTATGAAAAATTAGTAGATAAACTTTTAGCGACCGATGCCAATGCCGAACGTTTGGCTTTAGATTGGATGGATCTTTCGCGCTACGCAGATTCCCATGGCCTTCATGCCGATGGCTGGCGATCTATGTGGCCTTGGCGTGATTGGGTAATCAATGCTTTTCAAAAAAATATGCCGTATGATCAATTTGTGATTTGGCAACTGGCTGGAGATTTAATGCCCAACCCGACCAGAGAGCAAAAATTAGCGACCGCTTTTAACAGAAACCATCCAATGACAGCCGAGGGTGGGGCCATCGAGGAGGAATTCCGGTTGAACTATGTTTGGGACCGTTCGGAAACAGTAGGTACTGCCCTAATGGGACTTACCGTAGCCTGCGCTCGCTGCCATGATCATAAGTTCGATCCGATTTCACAGAAAGACTATTTTCAAATGGCCGCGTTTTTTAATAATGTTAAAGAGCTGGGTATGACCGGCGACGATGGTAACTACGGTCCGATTTTGACATTACCCAACGAGGAGGAGAAGGACCGACTAAATACGATTGAAAAATCCATATTAGAGAAAGAGAACGAATTGCAATTGACCAAAAAAGAATTGCAGGATCTTGACATTTATGTAAAACAATTACCCAATAGCGTCAAGAATAAAGACTTGTTAGGTCACTATGCCTTCGATAAAATCAGCAAGAAAGGAAACCAGTTTATTGCGGACAACAATTCGAATGCCACAGCCAACAAAGCACCCGAAGTGGTAAAAGGCAAAAAAGGGAACGCTTTTGTCTTTACGGGGGAATATGATGAATTGAACCTGAAAAACATCCCAAATTTTGAATGGAACGACGAATTTTCGGCATCGCTTTGGATGAACACTACCAAACGGGAGAAAGAAAAAACACAGCAACTACTAGGTACCTCCGGACTAAAGAACAATTTTTGGAGCGGGTGGGATTTTTACTTGGATAGCCTGAACCATTTAAATGCCAGATTAATAAATTCCTTACCGCATAATTATATTCAAGTCCGTTCGAAAGATTCCATCAAAACTAACGAATGGCGACATGTGGCCTTTGCTTATGATGGTTCTGGAAAAGCAAAAGGATTGGCCCTTTACATCGATGGAAAAAAGGCGGAGACTACAATACCATATGATCGTTTATCCAAATCGATAAAGACACTGCAATCGGCAGTTCATAAGGTAGAGAACAGACCTGTAAAAGTGGCCAAGAGCTATCGTGGTTTTACTGGGGAAAATGGAATTTTTAAAGGCGCATTAGACGATATTCGCATCTATTCAAGAAAACTTGTACCTCTGGAAGTCGCCAATTTGGGGGAAACCAATAATGGTATCGAAAGACCCGAGAATTCAATGCTTGCGGAATATTGGATTTCTCAAGACCCGAAAGTAAAAAAAGTTGAAACCGAATTAAAGACACTTCGAAAAAATTGGATAGATCAGATGATGCCCCTTACCGAGGTTATGGTGATGGAAGAAATGCCTGAAAAAAGAACGGCCTACGCCTATAATCGTGGCGACTACGAACAGCCCATCTACGAAGTGGAAGCCAATACGCCCGGGGTTCTACCTGAATTTTCTGAGAAATACCCAAGAAACCGATTAGGGTTGGCGAAATGGCTTTTTTCCGAAGACAATCCCTTAACGGCACGTGTGACCGTAAATCGATATTGGCAAATGCTTTTCGGAAAAGGGCTGGTAACGACTCCCCAAGATTTTGGAGTTCAGGGTGCATTGCCGACTCATCCAGAACTTATTGATTGGCTGGCAGTCGATTTTATGGAAAACGGTTGGGACGTGAAAGCACTCTTAAAAACTATGGTTATGTCGCATACCTACCGACAGTCTTCTGAACCTACCAATGAAATGCGGGAAAAAGACCCAACAAATAGGTATCTAGCCCGAAGTAATAGCTACCGACTACCTGCTGAAATGATCCGCGATAACGCGTTGGCTGCAAGTGGCCTTTTGGCACAACAAGTAGGCGGAAAAAGTGTGAAGCCCTATCAGCCAGAAGGCCTTTGGATAGAAAAAAATAGCTTTTCCCATATCCTATTGAATTATAAAGAATCGGAAGGTGACGATTTGTATCGAAGAGGACTCTATACTTTTGTGCGGCGAACTTCGCCACATCCGGCAATGGCCGCTTTCGATGCTCCATCGCGAGAAGTCTGTACCGTAAAACGTGAAAACACCAACACCCCTTTACAAGCCCTGGTACTTATGAACGATACACAATTTGTAGAAGCTTCGAAGGTATTGGCCGAACGGATGCAAAAAGAAGGAGGAGACTCTTTGGAAGATCAAATCGCCTATGGCTTCCGGTTGGCAGTGAGCAGATATCCAAAAACAGAGGAAACTGCTATCTTTAAGGAATTCTATGATACGCAAGAGGAACGATTCAAAGAGAATCCCAAAGAAGCCTATAAACTCCTATCGGTAGGTGAAAAACAATTTGACAAATCAATGGACAAGAATAAAACAGCAGCCTTAACAATGGTCGCGAATACCATGCTAAACCATGACGAGGCGTATATGAAACGTTGACAATCTCAAATTCAAACGCAAGTTTAAGTTCAACGAAAAGAAGAATAAAAAGGACAAAAACAAAGAGGCAAAACTAAAAACATAATGTGCAAATCAGTAATCAGTAATCAGTAATCAGTAATCAGTAATCAGTAATCAGTAATCAGTAATCAAAGAAAAGTTTTTCATAGTTTAGATAAACCATGCACAACAAACTTATAAACTCATTTTGAACTTGATACTTGATACTTGAACTTGTTCTTGAACTTTAAAACCATGTGTACACACAACGAAAATAAGAACTACAGTCGTCGCGATTTTTTGACCAAGACCTCATTGGGTATGGGCGCTTTATCAATGGCCTCAATGTTAGACCCGATGGATCTGTTCGGAAAAGACAAATCGTTAATTACGAATCCAAGTGTCGGTGGAGGTGTTTTGGGGCAGCCCCATTTTCCGCCAAAGGTAAAACGCGTGATTTACCTCTTTCAAAGTGGTGCACCTTCGCAGTTAGACCTTTTTGATTACAAACCCCTCTTGAACAAAATGCAAGGGCAAGACCTACCCAAAAGTGTGCAAGGCGAACAGCGGCTGACAGGAATGTCATCGGGCCAAGCAACCTTACCCATCGCAGGCACCATTTTTGATTTCAAACAACATGGTGATAGCGGAGCCTGGATGAGCGACCTCATGCCCCATACTTCGAAAATAGTCGATGAACTTTGTTTTATCAAATCGATGTATACCGAGGCCATCAACCATGATCCGGCGATAACATTTATTCAAACAGGATCACAACTTCCCGGTAGACCTTCGATTGGCTCATGGGTCAGTTACGGACTAGGTTCTGACAATAAAAATCTTCCGGAGTTTGTTGTGCTTGTAACCAAAGACAAATACGGGCAACCTTTGTACTCTCGACTTTGGGGTAATGGTTTTCTTCCGTCGCAGCACCAAGGGGTTCAGTTTCGGGCGGGTAAAGACCCTGTTCTCTACTTAAACAATCCTCCGGGCATCACAGAAAAAAGTCGAAGAGAACAGCTCGACCAGCTACAAAAATTAGAAAAAATCAATCACGACGATATCGGTGACCCCGAAATTCTGGCGCGAATGGCACAGTACGAAATGGCCTTTCGTATGCAGACATCGGTACCGGAGATTATGGATACCAAAGATGAACCCGATTACATTTATGATATGTATGGCGAGGATAGTAAAAAACCGGGCACTTTTGCCGCCAACTGCATTTTAGCCAGACGATTAGCGGAACGTGACGTAAAATTCATTCAATTGTACCATCAGGGATGGGATCAACATGGCAATTTGCCCAATGCCATAAAGGTACAGTGCAAAGATACTGATCAGGCCACAGCTGCCTTGATCACCGATTTGAAACAACGTGGTATGTTAGAGGATACCTTGGTCATATGGGGAGGCGAATTTGGCCGCACCAATTACTCCCAAGGAAAATTAACCCCCGACAATTTTGGGCGTGACCACCACCCAAAATGCTTTACGATTTTTATGGCTGGTGCCGGTATCAAAAAAGGTTTTACGTTAGGCGCTACCGATGATTTTGGGTACAATGTGGCGCAAAGACCGGTGCATGTTCATGATTTTCAGGCCACTTTAATGCACCTACTCGGAGTAGACCATGAGCGCCTGAACTTTAAATTTCAAGGAAGACGCTATCGATTGACGGATGTACACGGCGAACTCGTAAAAGAAATTTTAGCTTAAAATAGCGTTTGATGCGAATGAAAAAACAGCCAAACCTATCCAATTGAATTAAACCGAGTATACCAACTAAGAACAACCTATTATGATTGCACTGGAATTTTCAACTTTTATCGGGCGTTTTCATCCGCTTTTCGTTCATATGCCTATCGGCTTTCTTTTTCTTGCCGTGGTGTTAGAGTGGTATGAAAGTTTTAAAAAGACCGAAACTAAAAGTAAATTGATACCGATTGCTTGGTTCTTGGGCGGCGTAAGTGCAGCCGGAGCTGCCTTTTCTGGTTGGTGGCTTGGTGAAACCGGCCTATATGAAGAAGATATGCTTTTTTCACATCGATGGCTGGGTATTGCCCTAGTCGTTGTGGCCTTTGTGGGATGGTGGCTCAAAAGAAAGCCAAACGAATATTCGAACTGGGTACAACATAGTGTAAATTTTCTGCTATTGGGTATGTTGTTCGTCGAAGGCCATAAGGGCGGTAACCTGACCCACGGCGATACCTATTTAACGGAATATGCTCCCGAACCCATAAAAAATTTGTTGGGAGCTTCGGGGGAAAAAGATTCCATTGTTTTCTTCGCAAACCCAGATTCCGTTCTGGTCTATGCCGATTTGGTGCGACCGATCTTTGAATCAAAGTGTTTTGCCTGCCATAATAATGAAATCAAACGTGGAGGGTTGAACATGAGCCACCCAGATTCGTTACAATTGGGCGGAGACAACGAAGATGTATTGGTCGCTGGAAATACTGAAGAAAGTGAGCTTTTTAGACGGATAACCCTTCCGCAAAAAAATATAAAGTTCATGCCCCCTACCAACGATGTACTCACTTACGATGAAATTAAAACCGTAGAGTGGTGGATCGAACAAGGCGCCTCTTTTGACGGTGCCGTCACTTCAATGGAGGTCACTGATAACATTAAACCCGTACTGCTAAGACGCTATGGGCTCGATACGGATCCCAAACCTTGGTACGAAACCGTACAGTTGAAACCTTTGGACAGTCTTCAAATCGTAAATCTTCAAAAAAGTGGATTTACGGTCAAAACACTTGGGGCTAAAAATCCGCTGTTGGATGTTAAGTATTCAGGCAACGATCTTACCAAAACGCAACTTGCCGAATTGGAAAAAGTAAAAGACCATATCACTTGGTTGTCTTTGGCACAGACCAATGTGGAGGACGAGTGGTTGGCTACTGTCGGAAAATTACCGAACCTGACCCGGCTTCAATTAGAAAAAACAGGTATCACGGACAAGGGTGTTGCTCAGCTTTCAGGTCTTGAACATCTCGAGGCCTTAAATCTATATGGAACTAATGTGAGCGACGCATGCCTACCAGATATTCAAAAAATTGGAAGTTTGAAACGGGTCTACCTTTGGGAGACAAAAGTAAGTGCACAGTCCGCAAAAGCAATATCCGAAGATAACGGGGAACTTCAAGTAATTATTGGTCAAGGGTAAAAGTAATCCGAAGGTGCATTGCAAATACAAGGTCCCGTCCATATTTTGGACAGGGTTTTTTTAGCTAATATGTGATTTCTAGGTGCTATCTTATAAGCCACTGTTACGAATTCAATGTTATAACTCCCATCTCAACTTGGCATTTTCTTCTTGAAAAGAATTTGGCCAAGTAGAAGACGGCTATCAGCCGGCCCTCTACTTCATATAATTTGAAAATTCATTTAACTACCCTTGAAAGTTGGGCAATCATTATATTTCAAAAGATGAGCTAAACGACACTTTGTAAAATTCCTTCCAGTAGCGATTCAGCAATGAAATTGTATATTCCGTAGGTATTTACCAAAATCAAGATACGCCTATTGCTCATTTTATTATACCTCCAAAAAATACCTGTAAATAGCGTTAAAACAAACTACTAATTTTTATTTTAAGGCATCTTGAAAGAAAAAACCAAATTTATACGGACGGAAATTTTAGCTGGGATAAGCTCCTTTTTGGCTACGTTCTATATCATTATTGTAAATCCGGCTATTCTTTCAGAAGCAGGGATGCCATTTTCCGCTGTCGTAACATCTACAGTACTTGTTTGTTGTTTTGGCAGCATAATGATGGGGGTTTACGCTAAAAACCCTTTTGTTATTGCCCCCGGCAAGGGCTTGAATGCTTTTTTTACCTATACGGCCGTAATAGGCTTAGGGCTTAGGGCTTAGCTATGAAGCTGCGTTGGGTGCCGTTTTCTGGTCCGGGATACTCTTTTTGATACTGGGCCTATTAAAAGTCCAGGACAAAATAGTGCGTTCCATTCCAAATGCTTTACGCTATGCTATTGCTTCGGGCATCGGTCTTTTTATTTGCTTTATCGGTTTTCAAAATGCCCATTTTATCGTGGATGATACCTCTACCTTAGTTGGTCTAGGCTCCCTAAAAGACCCCATTTGCCTAACATTTTTGATCGGCTTGGGCATAACCGCCGTTCTGGTCGCAAGAAAAGTAACGGGTGCAATGATTATCGGTATTCTGTTGACCACAGTACTGGCATGGCCTATAGGAAGGTGGTGGGGAGATGCCTCTTTGATAAATTTCGGAATGCCCACAATCGTTAATTATGTGGGAATCTTTTCCATGCCTGATTTTAGCTTGTTCCTTAAAGCAAACCTCGTTGAATCCATTCAGTACGCTTTCCTTCCAGTAATATTTGTTTTTGCGTTTACCGATCTGTTCGATAGCCTCTCCACTTTTGTAGGTCTTGCCGAAGCATCGGGGTACAAAGACGAGGATGGAAACCCAAAAAATCTTAAAAAATCGCTTTTAACAGATGCTATTACGACTATCTTTTCGGGACTTGTTGGCAGTAGTTCCGGAACTGCATATATTGAATCTGCCGTAGGTATTCGGGAAGGTGGCAAAACAGGACTTACGGCAATCACTGCAGGACTTTTATTTTTACCCTTCTTGTTTTTCTCTCCTTTATTGTCCCTTGTGCCAAGTATTGCGAGCTCTATTGCTTTAGTCTTGGTGGGCTCGTTTATGATGAAACCTTTGACTAAAATCAATTGGAACAATGCAGATGAGGCAATTCCCGTTTTTTTAACCATGATTCTTATGCCGCTTACCTATAGTATCACTACAGGTATTATTTTTGGTTTCTTAAGTTGGACCTTACTCAAAGTATGCTCCGGCAAAAAACGGGAAGTAAATCCTGTGCTTCTGATTATTAATCTATTATCCCTTCTTTTCCTATGGCTCTAAAACAAATAGTGCTCGTTTTTATGCTCCTTAGTTTTTGGGCGTCACAATCGCAACGTATTGCCATAATGGGCGCCATGGATGAAGAAATAAGCTTACTAAAAGATGCTTTAAAAAATAAAAAAGAAGTTCAAAAAGGAGGCATTACCTTTTACAAGGGTATTCTTAAAGGACAAAAGGTGGTTATTCTAAAAGCAGGTATTGGAAAAGTAAATGCAGCCTATAGTACGGCCATGTTAGCCACCAATTTTAAGTTAGACGCCCTTATTTTTACTGGTGTGGCTGGGGGTTTACATCCAGATATCGAACCTGGGGACATCGTCATCTCAGAGAATCTGATTCAATACGACTTTGGAGAACTTAAAGCCGGAGCCTTTGAAACCTGGCCTACCAGAAATCTAGCTCAAAACAATGATAAAAATCCATTATACCTGTCCGTAGATCCGAATTTATTGGCACAAAGTAAAAAAGTATCGCAGCGTATTCGTTTGAAACCTTTGAATGGCAAATTTCCCCAATTCTTTGTGGGTACCATAGCTACGGGGGACACCTTTGTGAGTGATCCCGCTAAAGCAAAATTACTCTATGGTGATTTCAAGGCCATTGCCACAGAAATGGAAGGCGCTGCCGTCGCACAGATCTGTACCATGTTAGAACTGCCCTACGTGGTTATAAGAAGTTGTAGCGATAACGCCAATACCCAAGCGCATTCCGATTATTTTAAGTTTGTTAAGGTAGCGGCCGTTAACTCTGCCCAACTGGTACTTGCATTATTGGAAAATTATGAAGTACCCAAGTAGCTGAAAATACTTTTAAGGCATTAAAAACTCCATTCGTTTAGAGGTAGGACAAAATATAGTTAGAATTTACTATATCAATACGAAAGCAAACATAGGAACACAAATCAAATAACAAAAAATGAAAAACACAGTTTTTCTCTTATTAATAATTTTATGTAACTCTTGCCAAAATAGGAAGAATGAAAAAACGGAATTCAATAAAGAAAAAAACTAATGATTTAGTAACCAGCTCTTTCAATAAAGAAATGGATAGTTTATATAATACTGGCGTTTTTAATGGATTTTCTGCTGCCATAGTGGACACGACTGGAATAGTTTATAACCAAGGTTTTGGTTATGCCGATGTAAATAAAAAGAAAAAATATACGGAGAGTACGTTTATTAATATCGTCTCAATTTCTAAAGTGTTTATTGGTGTTGCTCTTTTAAAAGCTGAAGAAATGAATTTTGTTGATTTAGATGACCCAGTCAATAAGCATTTACCATTCAAGGTTATAAATCCAAATTATCCAAATAAATTAATTACAATTAGCTACACATACAAGTTCGATTGTTGATAATGATATTTATATGGAAACCTTTTATGTAAATAAAGATGACATCCCCATAGCTGAAAATCTTAAAGAAAAATATGAATTATATTATCAAAATCCATCAAAAAACTGGATGCTTTTAGCCGAATATTTAGGTAAATTTTAAAGAAAGATGAGGTGTTTTACAATTCTTCCACTTTTTCAAAAAGGAAACCCGTAGAAGTATATGAATATAGTAATATAGGAGCAGCTTTATGTGCTCTAGTTATAGAATCCGCTTCTGATAGACCGTTTAATGAATTCACGAAAGAATATATATTTGAACCATTAGCGATGTCTTCAACTAGTTGGTTTTTCGAAGATGTTGATAGCACTAACTATTCAAAATTATATTTTGATAATCAAGAGTTACACTATTATAAAATCCTCTCTTATCCAGATGGTAGGCTCATTACTTCAAGTACAGATTTGAGTAAATTTCTTATAGATTTGATAAGAGGGTATTCTGTAAATGGAACTGTTATGAATTCAGATAGTTACAAAGAGTTTTTCAAATCTCAATTGAAAGAAACGGTTTTTGAAGGAAAAGAAAATTATAACATAGGAATTTTTATAGATAAAGAATTGGCCTATAACGTTATTAGGCCTACTGGTGGTGACCCTGGAACAAATACAATGATGTATTTTAATACAGAAAACAGAACAGGGAAAATCTTTATAGCAAACACCGATTCTGAAAAAAATATAGTGAGGACGTATTCTGGGGAATCTGAAACGCTCTTGACAAATATTAAAATAGGCCAGCTGCGAACATCGTATAAAATTAATTGCTAGTGTAAGACTACTTACGAAAATCCTCGTAGATTCTCTACCGGCCGACCGGCAGGTTCGGTTTGTATTTGCTAAATTAGGTGCTTAAACAAATCTAATACAAACCGTAAGCAAAACTTTAAGTAAAGGATTCTATAATACGACACTTGGCACCAAAAAATCCTGGTTGTTTTCTTTTTGAGTTTCGTGGCAGGTCACTGGTCCCATACTAAGGAAAAGTATTGGCCAATATTTTAATGCCGCTTTCAGAGGTGTGGTTTTTTAACTAAATACTGTATATAGTAGAATCATAATAACAATTAAAAGTAATGATAATAACAGGGGTATATTGGTTTTCTCCCCTTCCTCCTTTTTTAAAAATGCCAGGGGGGAACTTAAGGTGCAGTTTTCTATTTTCACCGGATCGGGCGGTGGCGTCATCAAACTAACTCCAACATAAATAATCGAACTACAAACGAAGAGCCACCAAGCTTGCATCATAAAAGATATTCCCCAAGTATCAGTAATAATCTTTACATCTCCTATGATGGGAAAGTCAATTAGAAAGGCGATAAGTCCCAGTATAAAACCGCCTATAAAAGTGGCATTGGCTCCCTGATAATTTCCTCTTCTCCAAAAAACACCCCATACAAAAACAGCTGAGATGGGTGGAGAAATCACGGACAGCAGTACGGTAATGGCTTCAAATATACTGTTAAACTTGGCGATGAGCGGAGACCATAAAATAGCAATGATCATTACTATAAGAGCGGTTATCCTGCCAATCCGTACTTGTCGTTTATCGGAAATGTCAGGTTGGTACCTTTTAAACATATCAATGGAAACCAAAGTACCAGCGCTATTAAGGGCTGCGGCGATGGTACTCATCAACGCAGCCAACAAGGCAGCGGCCATCAATCCTCTTAAACCTGTTGGAAGTAGTTCTGTAATAAGTACAGGAAACGTATCATTAGGATCCGTAATGATATCTTTAAAAAGCACATACCCTAAAACCCCAGGAAGTACTAATATGAATACGGGAAAAATCTTTAAAAAAGCAGCAAAAATTGGACCTGTTTTGGCATCTTTTAGGCTTTTTGCACCCAATACCCGCTGCACAATGGTCTGGTCGGCACACCAATACCAAATTCCCAAAACGGGGTACCCTAGTATGATGGATAAAAAGGAAAGTCCCGATGAATTTGAATCGGAGGGTATCAAGCTTAATTGCTCTGGTTTCGCCGCGGCCTTTAGGCCCTCCCAACTATGGATTCCATGCTCTGGAAGGGCCAAAAATCCGTAAATAGTAAGAATTATGGCTCCGCCAATAAGAATGACCGTTTGAATGGTCTCCGTTATTACTACGGATTGCAACCCTCCAATAATTGTGTACAAAGCGGTAATAAACGAAATGGCCAAAATGGAAACATATACATTGACCCCAAAAAAGTGTTCAAATACGACCGCCCCGGCATATAGGCTTACCCCTATATGTATGAAAAGTGCCCCGACCAAGGCAAAGAAAGCCAAAAAGGTGCGGGAGGTAGAATTGTATCTTTTTTCCAAAAACTCAGGAAGGGTGGCTATTTTGGTCTTGTAATAGAAGGGGGAGAAGATAAGCCCCAGAACAATTAGGGTAAAAACGGCCATCCATTCAAAATTCCCCCAGACCAGACCATCCTTAAAACCGGAAGCGGCCAAACCCACCAAATGGATGGTAGAGATATTCGATGCAAATAAGGCAGCACCTATTACAGGCCATTTGAGTGAACGATCGGCCATAAAATAGGATTCGGCGCTCATAGTTCTTTTACGCACGACCCACAATCCTACGACCAAAATCCCTAGGATGTATGCAACGATTACAATTCCATCAATTACTGACATATTCTGCAATTTTATTTGCTAAAAATCTAAACCGACCCCGCTTAGGGCAAACATGACGGCCCCAATGGTTGAAATGTTTTATACAACAAGACAAACTCTTGATGCCCCAAAGCTTCGGACACCGTTTTTTTGCCCTTTGATGTTTCCTTGATCTTAATCAGTATCTCTTCGGATACGGTTGCCAGATCAGCCTCACCAGAAATAACTTTTCCAGCATTGATATCCATATCATCTGCCATACGGGCAAATGTTTCGGGGTTTGCACAAACCTTGACCACCGGTGCAATAGGGGAACCAACTACGGAACCTCGACCGGTAATGAATAATATGATATGGCACCCACAGGCCATCAGTTCAGAGATCTCGGCGTTATCATTGATATTAGGAAATCCAAAACGCGGTTCTCCGTCAGGTACTACATCCAACAAATAAAGCCCTCCTTTTCTAGGAATATCACCGGGTTTCAGCAGACCGGAAATCTTAGAACTGCCTCCTTTGCTGTAAGCACCCAAAGATTTCTCCTCTATAGTGCTCAACCCGCCATCGGCATTTCCTGGCGCAAAACTGGCATGCCCCATAATGGTATAATACTTCGCCGCTTTTTGGATGGATTTTCTCAGTTCCTCACCGAGCTCCGGGGTTATGGCTCTTGACGCAATATGCTCTTCAAAACCAATCATTTCACCCGTCTCTTCAAAAATGGCAATAGCATCTTCTTGTACCAAACGATCAAACGCCAAACCTACTGCCGGATTGCCACTGATACCACTTGTAGCATCTGAACCGCCACATATAGCTCCTATCGCCAAATCTTGAATACCCATTTTTACCTTAGGAACGGACTGTAGTTCTTCAAGCGCTTCCTGCACCCATTTCCTACCTTTGTCCACAGTTTTTTGGGTTCCTCCCTCTTCCTGTATGACCAATGTCGAAACCGGACGACCACTTTCTTTAATGACCTTTTCGAGAGCAAATCGATTAAAACTTTCACAGCCTAAAGAGACCAATAATATCCCTCCGACATTGGGGTGGGTACAAAGCCGTTTCATCACTTTATCGGCATGGGAGTTCGGGTAGCATCCCCCAAAACCAATAACCTGTACCTCCTTACCCTTGAAATAAGATGTAATTTCGGTGCAAACGTGATGCGCACATTCTACCAAATACGCCACTAAGGCAATATTACGTATCCCCTTTCTACCATCTTTACGATGGTAGCCGGTCCATGTATCTTCTGTTGTTGCTAGTATAGTACTGTCTTGATCCATATTATAAATATCTCTACCGTTGTGCTATCATCAAAATCAATGCATACATCGGTACTCATCATTACACCAAATAATCCAAATTCAATTTACCGGAAAACTTGTGCACATTTTCGCAAACCCGCATCTTTATTCCATATAATCAATTTGGTTTTCAATGGTATAAGTGGGTGAATAATCGCTCTTCATATTATGCACGTGTACCAGTTCCCCTTTTTGAATCATTGTCTTTGCGGACCCTATTGGGACGCTATATTTGATTATTTTCTCACCTGCATCAATTAATCTGGAGGCTACTTTAAATCCCAATTTTACGGTTCGGACCAATACTACGTCGGTTCCATCAATTACGACAGTGTTACCTTGCATGATTTCCTTGCGGGCTATCAATACATTGTCATGGGATCCCAAAAGAATCAGTTGATCAGAATTTTCCATATTTCAAATAGGCTTCTTGAGGATCTACACCACTCATAATTGCTTTTCGCACCAAACTTTCTGTCCGTAACACTTCTTCTGTTCGGGATATTACTTCTTCGGCAATTTTTAAAGGAATGATTACTATACCATCCCTGTCTGCCATCACATAATCCCTAGAATTAATTATCACCTTACCAATTTGTATTGGCACCTCAAAGCCATCAGCGACCCATCGCCCAACTACATCAACGGGCGTATAATATTTACAAAATACCTTAAAGCCGATTTTATTGATGAAGGCTGAATCCCTGCATCCGCCATCTACGATATACCCCTTAATACCTCGTAATTGAAGGGTCTCTGCGGAAAGTTCGCCCATGTGCGCCAAGGTGTCATCATTTGGCTGACAAATCACGACACTTCCTTTTGGCGCCTTAGAAAGCAGCCCCGTCCATTGTAATAATGTTTCATGTCCATCCAACGTATCGTCATAACGTCCACTAACGGTATAGACCGGACCAGCCATCTTTTGACCGATTTCCAAAGGACGAATGTTATTTGGCAATGTTTGATCTGGATAGCCCATGGCGCGGAGTACATCATAGACCGCCCCTGAATAGCATTCGCTTAATCGGTCACCTAGTAAGTCTTGTTCGCTCATTATCGTTCTTGTTTTAAAACATATTGCTGGTCTGCCATAACTTTGAAATACTCGTTGAGTCCTTTTTTTGTCAAATGCGGGATAAGCAACTCCCATACATGAGCCGCCATTTCTCCTCTCCCGTTAAATTCGAGGTTCTTGACTACTATTTCTTGTGACTTCCAAAATGTCAGTAGAATCCGTATGGTATGCCGTAACCTTTCATAATAGCCTTCAACGGGTTCGGACTTTATATATTTCATGGACAAAAATCTTTCAAAAAAGCCGGACATTTGTGTTGTTCGAATCCGCATATTGTCTTCAAGATCCTGATTAACCTTGCTATACTTTCTACATATTTCCATAATGTCGAGGCAAAAGAAACGGTATTCGTGCTGAAAGTCTTCCAACCGCACTAAGAGCTTATGAAAATGGGCTATTGGACTAACGATATCCTCGCCTTGTCCTAGATAATATCTGGACATCTCTTCTTTCATTTGGTCGTAAATGGCCAGTAAAAGCATCTCTTTATTTGGAAAGTGATATTCAAGATTACCATGACTAATACCCAGTTCCTTAGCAAGATCTCTGCTAGTAACATTGGCAATACCAAAAGCATTAAACGATCGTATGGCCTGATGGATTATTCGATATTTCGTCGTCAATTCAAAGGTGTTTAGTTATCCAAAAATACGAAATTAGGGCTATTGCCCTAATTTTTATACATTTTTCGACAACTTCAATGTCAATCGAAACACCAAATTGACTTATGCTTTGGCAATTATTACGGTGTTCTGGTACTGGAAAAGTAACGTGGGCGTCACAATTTCACTTTTAAGGGCCGATTTTCAGCACGTTATAAGAAAGTTTTCAATGTCGTTTAGTTTCTACATTATAATCGTTAGTTCCAATAAGTCCTTTTATAACTAAAAGCTTTGGTTCTGTCGCATCTGTAGATTTAAAATAGGAAAATATTAGTTAAATAAACTATCATATTGCCAAAGAAATACAGGATTCAAAGGTTGAAGTTTT
>CAZRIE010000017.1:34831-48210 GCA_964600075.1 uncultured Flavobacteriaceae bacterium | reverse complement strand
GTTACCTTTTTATTTTTCTAAAAAAACTTTCTGTTTTCTCCTTGCAAATTGCTCCTTCAAATCTCTCAACTTTGCAACTCTCGAAGACATAAACTCTAATTCTTCTTTCGTAATGGAGTAACCTTTCTTGTAGCCAGAATCTATGTACGCTCTAAGGAGTAAATGATAGCAGTATTTTTCTTGTTCAGTTTGACGAGGAAATAGTTTCTTAAATTCTAAATCTAAGGAGCCAGCAAACTTTCCTATATCCTCTAAATCGTGGAGCTTATTTTGTAGTTGGTTAGCACCTAGGAATTGTTATGGTAAAAACGTTCGGTGGCTTCGTGAAGCTCAAAGGCTGTAATTTCAAAACTTTATCGATCAAAATTACTTAGAAAGCTAGTCAAGAATTCATTCGCACTATCAAACCATTCATCAAAATTTTCTTGCGCTTTTTGTTTTGTTTCGGCTACGTTTAGTTCTACTTTTTCTAGTAGTTCGTTTGTAAAAGCAACACCTTTTATTATGGGCCTAATAGGTGTTTGCGCTCTTTCTGCCTTTAGTATTCTTGAAGTTTTGTCGATAAAAGTTTCGCTATCGGCTGTGCGGTTTTTAGTTACCAAAATCAACAAATCAAAATCTGATTGATAAACGTAAGTGATTCCGTTTACCTGGTAACGATCTCGTTCCACATATTTTCCTGTGGCATAATTCTAGGAATACAGGGCATTTGTTCTTTGGTCATACCTAAAGTACAATAGAGGATAGTATATTCAATGTGTTAAGTATATTTGAAATAAATAATAAACCAATTTGTTATTAACAAATCAGATTCAAATATGAGACCAATATCCACAGTCAGTATTTTATTACTGCTAATAGGTGTTCTTCTGTCAGCCTGTACTTCCAATTCTTCTCTGGAATCACTTGTCTTTAAACAAAATGAAAAAGTTGTCTTTCTTGGGAATGCTTTCTTTGAAAATGCCTTAGAAGGTGGCGAAATCGAAACCACATTCTCTCTTTCCTTCCCTGAAAAAAATATAACTTTCCGCAACATTGGCTGGAGCGGAGATAATGTCTACGCACACGCACGCACAAGGGCACGTGGAGGGGGACGATTTGGAAATCCTGACGAAGGATTCGGGATATTGAATAAACAAATAACCGAACTTAAACCCGACAAAATATTCATCGCCTATGGTTTTAATGAATCCTTTGATGATACAGGCATTGATAAGTTCGGTCAAGGTTTAAATCATCTTCTGGAAATGCTCAGTCAGCACTGCCACGAACTAATTCTTATTTCTACCCTACCTATGGAAAAAGGTTTTGGAATACCCACAGAGCACATAGAAGCACAAAATAAGGAACTTAAAAAGTATGCAGAAACTACCAAAGAGATAGCCGTTAAGGGAAATTACCGTTTCATTGATCTATTTACCCCGTTCAGCAAAGAGAATAAATACACAACAAACGGCATACATCTGTCATCAAAAGGATACCGCAAAGCAGGAGATCTGATTGCAGAAGCATTAACACTCCCTCCACTTGCGATTAAAATTGACTCTAAAAAGGCTGACCATATTCGAAATACTATTATCAAGAAGAACACCCTTTTCTTTCACCGCTGGCGACCGCGCAATGATGCATTTGTATACGGAGAACGCAAAGATGAACAGCGGACAGCCCAGGAAGAACCTGCACAGATTGAGCCATTCATAGCAAAACAAGAGGCAGCAATTACATTATTACTAAAGGGCTTATAATGAGAAATATTAAAAAAATATCCCAATTACTCCTCTGCATCGGTCTATTAACCCAAAACCTACAGGCACAAAATAACATACCAAAACCAGACCTAAAGGAGGAGCAAGCATCTTTTTCTATCGTTGATGGCTTTGAAATAAGCCTTTTTGCGGCGACCCCCATGATCGAAAAACCTACCCAAATTAATTTTGACAGCGAGGGCAGGCTCTGGCTTTGTGGTAGCCATATATACCCTCAACTAAATGTAAATGAGGAACCTAGCGACCGGATTGTAATACTTGAAGATACCGATAATGATGGGGTGGCCGATAAGTCCTCCATTTTCTATGATAAGCTTATTATCCCTGGTGGCGTACTTCCTGACAACAAAGGTGGAGCCTATGTTGCAAACGGTGACAAACTCATTCACCTAAGTGATACAGATGGTGATGGGAAAGCTGATAAATCAGAGGTCTTACTCACTGGCTTTGGAACAGAAGACACACACCACACCCTCCACCGCCTTGGTTGGGGCCCAGGAGGGAAGCTGTATATGCTTCAAGGCTATTACATTGCTTCACATGTAGAAACTGCCTATGGCCCGCGTCATCTTAATGGCGGAGGTCTCTGGACCTATGATGTAGACACGCGACGTCTGGAAATCTTCACAAAGGGACATGTAAATCCCTGGGGGCACTCCGTCAGCTATTGGGGTCAGTCTTTTGAGTCTGATGGTGCCGGTAATGGTTTTGGACATAGCTTTCCAAACTCAGTTTCTAAGGCTTCTCCTGGCGAATCACTATCTATTCCTATACTCACTCCTAAAAGTCCTAAAGCCAGTGGTCTTGAAATTATCAGCGGAGAACATTTTCCTTCGTCATGGAAGGGTAACATCATTACCAACGATTTCCGTGCACACATAACAGACCGTTACACGCTGGAAGCAGATGGGAGCTCTTATAAAGCCAGCCTCGAGCCCACTTTTCTAAAGTCATCACACAAATCCTTCCGTCCTGTGGACCTCACAATGGGTCCTGATGGAGCCTTGTATATTGCAGACTGGTATAGCCCAATTATACAACATGGAGAAGTTGACTTTCGTGATGAACGTAGAGATCATCAGCATGGAAGAATCTGGAGAATCACAGCAAAGGGAAGACCTCTGGTTCAAAAGCCTAACTATAAGCAGTCGAGCATTCCTGAATTATTAGACCTCCTGAAAGCAGATGAAAACTGGGTGAGACTCCTGGCCAAACAAACGTTAAAGACTAGAGAAGCAAACGAGGTGTTACCGGCAATAAGCGAGTGGTTGGGTAAACTCGACTCGCAGGATCCTGACTACGATCATCACCGACTCGAAGCACTCTGGACAGTGCAGACTATCAACTTAATAGATATAGACTTACTAAAACTTGTATTAAAATCGAAAACAGCAGGAGCTCGCTCAGCCGCTGCTAGGGTTCTCTACTATTGGAATGAAAAAGTACCTGATGCACTTGACTTGCTTAAAACAGCCGTTCAGGATCAAGATCCTAGCGTGCGACGTGAAGCGATTACTACGCTGAGTCAATTCACCTCTGTTGAAGCCTTCAAGATTGTCCTCCTTGCCTACAAAGCGAATATGGATCTTTCTTACTCGTTTGCATTGCGTCAAACCTGCCGCATGTTATCTAAATATTGGCTCCCTTCAGTCCACAATGGCGACTTGAAACCTCAAGGAGACGATGCCGCACTCATCTTTGCACTGAAGGCAACAGAAGACCCTCAAACGACCCAGCTGTTAATCGAATTATTTAAGAATAGCGAAAATCCTGATGCTGGCATATTGACGGTAATAGGAAAAAGCGGTAACCCTGAGCAATTAAATTATCTTGCGGAAATTGCAAGTACACAGGGCAACCCTCACACAAGTGATGCAGCATATGGCCTACTAAGTGCAGCAAGAGACAGAGATCTCTTCCCCTCTAAGAATAAAGAAAAGGCACTTCAAAACCTTTTTACATTCGAAAATGAGGATATCCAAGAAACTGCCTGTGCGCTTACAGGTTATTGGAAAAGTAAAGAATTTATCGATGTACTAAAAGAAAAGCTGCGTAAGCCGAATACAAGCTATGCTATTCAAGAAAGCGCAGCTCAAGCGCTGGCTATGTTTAATACCGACGACATTCGTAAATTCTTTGTTCAGATTATTAATGAAGACCGTTCTATCAGCACAAATAAGATAGCAGTATCTGCGCTGGTCCAAGTTGATTTAGAGGAAGGGATAGAAGCAATAACTTACCTGTTAAGCAAAGAACTTGATAAAGAAACAATCATTTACTTAATCAAGAAAATCATAAGGAAAGAAGGGGCCTTTACAGCTTTAATTTCTGCATTAGAAGGAAAAACTATAGCCCCAAAAACCGCTTTACAAGCTTCTCGATTTGTGCAGGGGTCTGGTCATGAAGGCACATCGGAATTAATAGCGGCATTGGCTAAAGCAGGAGGTGTAAAAATTGCCTCTACTGAGTCGGAAAATGGCCAAAGGACTAAGGAGCTCATCGCAAAATTAAAAGACGGCGACGCAGAGAAAGGAAAAGAAATATATCTCAGACCTGAACTTACTTGTATCTCATGCCACAAACTCAATGGAGTGGGCTTAACTGATATCGGCCCTGACTTAGGCAGTATTGGCGCTAGTGCTCCAGCAGACTACATCATCGAGTCTATAATAGAACCAAGTAAAAAAATAAAAGAAGGTTATAAATCATCTACAATCACAACAAATAACGGAGACTTTTACGCGGGCTCAATTATTTTTGAAGACACGAACAAGATTACAATTAAAACTTCTACAGGAGAAGAAGTCTCCATGCAAAAAAGCAAAATTAAATCTCGCGAGACAAGTAAGGTTTCAATGATGGCCGCCGGGTTAACAGATTCCCTGAATGAGAATGAATTAATTGACCTTTTGAAATACCTTACGGAACTAGGAAAGAGCCAGTAATTTGGGTAAACTTCAGAATAATTCAAATCATCATTTTGAAAACAAAATCAATCATATTACTGCTCGCACATGGCTTGGGGACAGTTTGACTCTCTTTTAAAACCAAAACAGAAGACAGTATTTCACTTTTTGATGGTAAGATACTCAAGGGTTGATCTGGCGATTCTTAATACTGATCTGTTAAAGATGGTGCCATCATGGCTTTTCAGATAAGGCTGTAACAAAAACGAATTATTTAATTCTGGAAGACAAGGTGTTTGGAGACTTTGAACTTAAGGCCAAATTCAAAATAATTCACGAAAACTCTGGTATTCAATATCGCAGTAAGGTTATTGATGCCGAAAACTGGATCGTTGCAGGTTACCAAGCAGATATGGCTTTTAAACCAATTAAGTTCTGCGGCATGATTTACAAGCAAGGCTACGGAGGTCTTAAATCCCGCAGTATTCTTTCTCCTCAAGGCAGTATTGTTCATACTGATGACAAGGGAAACAAAATAACAAACGATGAAATACTGGTAGAAGAGAAGATACAAGCTAAAATCAAACAACGAGAATGGAATGAATACACAGTCTCTGTCCTTGACTCACAGCACACGCTGAAAATCAACGGAATTATTACCGCTCAACTCACTGATTTGGAAAGCTCAAGAGTCTCAAAAGAAGGCATAATACCTCTGCTATGCCATTGGAATACAAAAGGTACGGATGTGCAATTTAAAGACATTACGCTAAGAAAGTTTTAAGGGTCCCTTCCTTTTTATAAACGCCATTTTCCGATACAGAACTTACTGAAGATATTCTCGAAAAGGATAGCTGTAGCAATTGGAAACCAAATACTTCGATGTAAGAAAATAAAAGGTAACAATTGTATAAAGAACATATGTTCTTTATACTCCAAATATAGAGGTTAAAAAATATATGTTTTTTACACAGTTTACATATTCTAAACCAAGTAATGAAAAACTTACCGCCGAAGTAAACGCTGCAAAAAAAGAAGTATCAGCAACAAAGTATTCAGTTTTGCCAATAATGCCATGATGGCTTCCGAAAAATATAGGGGCAAACTTTCCTATAATATTCCTTTTAATCTTTCTGGCTTGCCTGCAGGAGTCTATGCCCTTTTACTGGAAACATCTTATGGAAATACGTTGCGTAAAGTCATTTTAAAATAGCGCGGCTACCGTTCACTGGAAGTTTTAGTCGGTAAAAATAAAAATCCCAAAGATTTTTTGAACCTTTGGGATTTTCAATATCATATGCTTTGACTTCTTAATCCGCCAAAACAATTATCTTGTTATCCTTCATTTCGACAGTACCGCTAGTTATGGAAAGAACAGTCTTTCCATTGGCATCTTTTGAGAATTTTGAAGCGTAATCCTCATCAATAGCTATATTTCCATCCACCTTTACATTGCCTTCTTGAAGTAAAGAAACTATAGGTGCGTGGTTGTTCAGCATCTGAAATTCCCCATCAACTCCCGGTACGATCACCGACGTGACTTCCCCTGCGAATAAAGTGGCTTCTGGTGATACGATTTCTAAGTACATATTTTATGTATTAAGTAGTTGGTAATTAGTACTAATTACTTTTTACTATTTATGCTTCGGCCAACATTTTCTCCCCGGCTTCCATGGCATCTTCTATGGTACCTTTCAAGTTGAAGGCAGCTTCTGGAAGGTGATCCAATTCCCCATCCATTATCATATTGAAACCTTTAATGGTTTCCTTGATGTCTACCAATACCCCTGGCATACCCGTAAATTGTTCCGCTACATGGAAAGGCTGTGAAAGGAAACGTTGTACCCGTCTTGCACGACCTACGGCCAATTTATCCTCTTCGGAAAGTTCTTCCATACCGAGGATAGCGATAATATCCTGTAATTCTTTATAGCGTTGCAACAACTCTTTTACGCGCTGTGCACAGTTGTAATGATCTTTTCCTAAAATATCGGCCGTCAAGATTCGAGAAGTAGAATCCAATGGATCTACTGCAGGGTAGATACCCAATTCGGCAATCTTTCGCGACAATACCGTTGTAGCATCCAAGTGGGCAAATGTTGTTGCCGGCGCCGGATCCGTAAGGTCATCCGCAGGAACGTATACTGCTTGTACCGATGTAATCGAGCCTCTTTTGGTCGAGGTGATACGTTCTTGCATTGTGCCCATCTCTGTTGCCAAAGTCGGTTGATACCCTACTGCTGAAGGCATACGGCCCAAAAGTGCCGATACCTCAGAACCTGCTTGTGTAAATCGGAAAATATTATCTACGAAGAAAAGTACGTCTTTACCTTGCCCCTCACCTGCTCCATCACGGAAGTACTCCGCTATCGTCAGTCCGGATAAGGCAACTCGTGCGCGTGCTCCGGGAGGTTCGTTCATCTGTCCGAAAACAAAAGTTGCTTTTGATTCTTTCATCGCTTTCTTGTCAACTTTAGTAAGGTCCCATCCGCCATCTTCCATCGAGTGCAAGAAATCGTCACCATATTTGATAATACCCGATTCCAACATCTCACGAAGTAAATCGTTTCCTTCACGGGTACGTTCCCCTACTCCGGCAAAAACGGAAAGTCCACCATGGCCCTTCGCAATATTGTTAATCAATTCTTGAATCAAAACGGTCTTACCGACACCGGCACCACCGAACAAACCAATTTTACCCCCTTTGGCATAAGGTTCGATCAAATCGATTACTTTGATCCCGGTAAAAAGAACTTCTGTAGAAGTAGAAAGGTCTTCAAATTTTGGAGCATCACGGTGAATGGGCAGACCATTTTTTCCGGCTTTGGGCAAATCTCCCAATCCATCGATAGCATCCCCGATTACATTGAACAGGCGGCCATAGATGTCATCCCCAACTGGCATTTGTATCGCCGCACCGGTCGCAACAGCATCCGTTCCCCTACTTAGACCATCGGTAGAATCCATAGAGATTGTCCTGACGGTATTCTCTCCAGTATGCGACTGTACTTCTAGCACAAGAATGGAACCATCTTTATTGGCGATTTCCAAAGAATCGTAAATTCTTGGGAGCGTATCGCCTGACTGAAATTGAACATCTACTACCGGTCCAATAATCTGTGAAACCTTACCTGTAACTTTTGACATTACCCTTTTGTTTAAAAATTCAATTGATTAACTGCGAAAAAACAGCACTATTTACCTATGTTTTTCAGGCTGCAAAGATATGTCTTTCAACTTTAATTGAAAACTACTTTATATTCTTTTTTAGGCATTAAAAAAGGCACTACAAATTGGCGCCCTTTTTTAGTGTACTTGCTGCCCGAAACTATGGTAAGGTGGGCGAATAATTGGTCGGAAAGTTTCCAATATTAACTAGAGATCCAGATAACTCAAAGTTTGAACCATAGGTCGCATCTATCGCCTTCATGAATTCGTTGGCCACCAAGGCATTTCCCCGGGCCGTAGGATGTATACCGTCTAAAGAAAAGGCACCACCGGTAACTAGGCTGGCTGTTAACGTAAAGTCACCATCTGTAACACCACCGGCCGCCAAGTCTTCTATAAGCATATTGGCATCAACAAAAGCAAGGCCTGCAGCAGAAGCCGCGGCTGCAATAGTGGTATTAAAATCATCAGTGGCGGCTTTTATCTCAGCTTGCTCCTCAGGGATCAAGACCCACTTGTCAGCCAACGGGTTTGTTATGCCTTCGACAGAAAACTGTCCCGCTAATTCGGCAGGTAGCCCTGCTGTTATCAACGCGTTAAAAGTAGCTTCATTGATCTCGCCTATTATGCTAGCACTTGGCAAGACCAAAAGATCATTTTCGTTTGCAGGCCGTGTTTGCCCAAAAGTAGTTCCCAAAAGGTTGGCAACCAAGGGAGCCGCTTCCGCAGGCAACCCTAACTGCTGAACAAAAGCCGGAAATGCCGGATTCGCCATTAGAGCCCCAATAATTGTGGCCGATAGGTCTGTCAAGCTCTCGTCTATGATAACCACGGCATTTGCCTCAGTAACGGAAAAAATTACGGAACGTTCGGACTGGCCTACTGCTGCATAAACTTGGTTCAATGCCCCATAAACGGTATTTAGCGTTGGCACTTGTTCTGCAAAACCTTCGGTTTCTGGATCAATAGGATTATAAGGCACGGCGGTAAAATGCGGAATAGTGGTCACATAAGGTATATTGACCACCACCCCCTGCGCACCACCAGAGGTTAGCGTACTAACCAGCGTATTAATGGCAAAATCAAAAGTCGGCTTATCGGTTATCGGATTAGTACCGTCCCCACCGGACGTAGCATATCCTAATACATCATTTTCTCCGGCCCACAAGGTGAAGAAAGTTGGTGATTGTGCCATCGCTAGTTCCAGAACACTTGCATCTGGGGTGGATCCAGTCATTCTTATAAAGAACGGATTTGCCAATCCTGCCTCTAAATTTGCGATATTGCCGTACCCAGGGGCTATCATATGAAAACTTTTTGCTAGAGGTACACCCATATTATTGAAAGGTCCGGCAGGGTTGTTCAGAATAATATCCGTTGTAGGCATAACTGGGCCGATGACATCTTCAAGACCTACTGGTGGGGGCGAGCCCGTAAAAACCAGTCTCGGATTAATACCCGGTATTCGATTTCCACCGGCGAGCAATCCACCAATATTATCGTTCGTTAAGGGTTGTGCGAACGCTCCACCTCCCGCCAAAGCAAACCTACTCGCCAATATATTCGGTAAGGAATTTTCTTGCCCTGCAATAAATAATGCTCCATCAGTGAGACCAGCTGTTAAGGAGTTTCCCACTGAAACATACGTAGAAAAGTCTGCCGACCCCGTTGAGAGGTCGGGAAAATCTAACTCTATCACAGGAGTCATATCGACATCTTCAGGGTCATTACATGCCACAAAGACAAACACTAACGCTATAAGAAATATATATATAAAATTTTTCATCTTAAAAGTCGATTTAGTTTTCACTTAGTTATTGATGATCCAAGATACATAGTAAATGGAACCGATAAATCCTGTGCCGAAAGCGGTAAAGTATTCGTCTCCAAATAAGTTATTACCACCTACTTTAAAGGTAGATTTTATACGTGGTACAGAATAGTTGATTTGAGCATCCACAACGTGAAACTCTGGCACAACACCATTCCCAAAAGTCGCCTCCCAGAAGTAATCATCACTAAATCTGTAGTTTACGTTAAACCCAAAATTATTGAACAATTCAGCATTCCCGAAGGAAGCTTTAAACTTATGTTCTGGTGTGTTAAAGTTTGACATAAAATCTGGGTTAGCCTCTTGGTCAAAATCTTGTTTTGTAAACGTGTAGCTTCCACTTAAATCAAAATTTCCTAATACTTTCGTTGAAAGTCCCAATGAAGCACCATAAGAGCTGATGTCCACATCAGAATTTGTGTACGTTCCGTACCTTGCAAAATCTCTATTAGCTACCGCACTAACTGACAGCGAGTTATCACCTACTTCCCCGTAATAAGGCGCTACTACTACTTCTTGAGAAATAAAATCCTTGTAATTGTTATAATACGTACTAAAGTCAATAACTAGTTTATCTATTTTGCCCCTATACCCTATTTCAAAGGAAGTGACTTGCTCTGGTGCTACGATGTTTGGATTTGCAATCTGTAGGTCGGCAGCATTGCCAGAATCTCTAAAGTCATTAAAAGAACTTAATGAATAAGAGTTTTCGTAAGCCGCTCTTCCTGTTTGGACTATAGTTTCTGGTTGACCCAATAATTGGCCTCGGCCACTAACATTATAAGATCTGGAATATCTATCTAAATTATCAGGAGCAGAACCAACCAAAGCATCCCGTCCTGTAAATAATCCAATAAAAAGATCTTGTGTGGTTGGGTTTCTAAATCCTTGTTGAACTGAAGCCCTAATATTATGATCTCTATTGAGTGTAAAACCAGCAGAAACTCTAGGGGAAAAGAAACCATCAAAAAATTCAGATTTATCGTATCGCACAGAGCCTGTTAATTTCAAGCTTTTCTCTCCCGATAATTCGATTTTCTTTTGGATCTGGGTATATAATCCAAATTCTGAATAATCAATTGGACCGTCAGTATCCGTATAAATAGTTCCCCCTGAATTTAGGCTATACTGTCTGAAGGATCCTCCAACTTGAATATCTGCAAAGTCAATTAAATGACTAAAATTATAATTGGCATCTGCATGGTAGTATTTTGAAGCATCTTTAAATTGTGATCCCGTAGTAATGTCCGGGTCTTTGATTACTTTATCAAAAGCACTCTGAAACTCTGGTGAACCTGGCAAGAATCGACCCGACTCTGCCACAGTTCTCGCCGCTGCATGCGCCTCTTGATCTGTTGCACCTCCTAATGTAGCTCCTGCATAAGTACTTACATAATCACCAAACCAAGCATTATCACTTTTCCAAGCCCTGTTTACATTGATAGCCGTGGCTACCATATCATAAGAATCTCCCGCCTTATCAGCTACTAAATACCCTCTAACAAAGAAATTATCATTTCTAATCTCGAGCTTATGCTGCTCTTGAAAGAAACCATTGATATTATATCGATTCGTTCCTTGGTAAATCGTGGAACCTGTACCGACCTTGCCTACATAAGAAAATTCTAGACTGTTACCTTCAATAGGACGATAATATAAGCCCCAATCTGCTTTAATACTTTCTGCATTATAATTGGTAAGGTCACTTTCATTATACCCTGTTCTACTAACTACAACTGAGGGAATCAAAGCATTAGTACCAGCAGGCACTAATCCAGCAGCTTCCCCTAGCAATGCAACATCCCTTATATCATTAGATACCTCATCACCATAAACGTTGATGCCATTATAGCCTATATCATTAGCCCTTGTGCTGCCAAGAATCCCAAAATTATTTTCGTCTTTTCCTTCTATATTATTGGCAGCCCAATCGGTACCTTTTAAATATCCAAAATTCACCTTCATGGCAAACTTCTCGCTAAATTTATGTGCTGCCCTTATACCCACATCTGTATATGCGTTGGTACCTGCAGCTTCTTGTGATGTAACCCCTTGTTTTACCGAAACGCTTATGCCTTCATAATCAAAAGGATTTTTACTTCGCATGAACAAAATACCGTTAAAGGCATTTGCCCCGTAGAGTGCCGAAGAAGCCCCTGGCAGCAATTCTACACTGAGCACATCGGTTTCTACCATACCGACCAAGTTACCTATGGGAAAGTTCAAGGCAGGGGTCGAGTTATCCATACCATCTACTAATTGCATAAAACGAGTGTTCGCAAATGTTGCAAAACCTCTGGTATTCACTGATTTGAATGTTAAACTGTTCGTGTTGACATCTACCCCTTTGAGATTCTCCAAACCACTGTAAAAATCGGCAGATGCAGTATTTTTAATGGCCTCGGCACCCATTCTTTCAACGGTCACTGGCGACTCGAAGATACGTTCAGGGGTTCGTGAAGCCGATATTACGACCTCATCTAAAAAAGTCTGTGCCTCTGTAAGCACAATCGTTAGGGTCTGATTATTCGCACTAATCTCTTGGGTAACATCGGAGTATCCGATACTCGTAATCGATAACTGAAATGGGGGGACTTCAGAAGTTTCCAGAATAAAATTCCCATCAAAATCGGCGGTTGTCCCTATCGCTTTTCCCGTGATAACGATATTGGCACCCGGTACGGGTTCGTTGTTCTGATCTACCACTTTCCCATCTACCGTTGTCTGTGAAAACCCTAGGCTTCCGACCAACAGCAATGCTAAAAATAGTACTGTTTTCATGCTAAGTTTGAGTTAAAATATTTTGTAGAAGCAAGTTACATTTTTTTTTACGTCGAAAATCATAAATTGAAAAAAATTATGCATGCATAGTATATTTTTGATAAATACAGCCTCTCATTTTTAGGAAATCGGGAAAAAAGAGAGGCCATGGAAACTTCCATGGCCTCGACCGTAATTTTAATATGAATATCTTTCGGATGGTTACTCCACCGTAACCGATTTTGCCAAATTTCGGGGCTGATCCACATTACAACCGCGCATTACTGCAATGTGATATGACAATAATTGTAACGGAATAGTAGTCAATAGCGGCGTCAAGCTTTCCAAAGTTTCCGGTACCTCAACAACATGATCTGCCAATTCGGTTACCTGTTCATCACCTTCGGTCACGATAGCAATAATCTTTCCTTTTCGAGATTTGATTTCCTGTATGTTACTGACCACTTTTTCGTAATGTCCCTTTTTGGTAGCAATCACGAATACGGGCATCTGATCATCAATCAAAGCGATCGGACCATGCTTCATTTCAGCGGCCGGATACCCTTCGGCATGTATATAGCTAATTTCTTTCAATTTGAGTGCGCCTTCCAGAGCAACGGGAAAATTATAACCTCTACCCAAATAAAGACAGTTCGTAGAATCTTTATATACTTCGGCAATAATTTCAATTAAAGGATTAGATTCCAATGCCTTTTCGACTTTTGCCGGAATAGTTTCCAATTCGGTCAAAAACTCATGGAACTTAGATTCGGAGAACACCCCCTTTTCCTTGGCCAATTTTAATGCTATCAAGGTCAGAACGGTAATCTGGGTCGTAAATGCCTTTGTCGAAGCTACCCCGATTTCGGGCCCTGCGTGCGTGTACGCACCTGCATCAGTTTCCCTTGCAATGGAAGACCCCACAACATTACAGACACCGAAAACAAA
>CAZRIE010000017.1:0-34731 GCA_964600075.1 uncultured Flavobacteriaceae bacterium | reverse complement strand
GCATTCATGAATTTTTCAAGATGCTCGTCGATTCCCGCCATCTTGATCAGACCTTGATCAGGTCTTAAACGACCTCGGTAGGTATCAAGAATAGCTCTTGGCTGTTCGTATATTTCCTTGAGCATAAAGTGGTCGTACCCCCCCTTTTCGATTTCCTCGATATTCATTTTTAATTCCAGAATATTTGGGTATGCAATGGCATCATCCTTTATTTTCCGAAGTTTGATCTCTTTTCCGAGACGTAGAATGGCCATTTCCTCGTCCTGTAAATACACGGCATTATTCGTGAATTCTATAAATGGGGAAGCATCGGAAGCTATAAAAAATTCGTTGTCGCCAACACCAATCGCTAATGGACTACCTAACTTTGCCACCACGATTTCATCTGGCTTTTGTTTGTCAAAAACAGCTATAGCATAGGCGCCTACTACCTCGCTCAAGGCAATCTGAACGGCCTGGCCGAGCATTACGCCTTCTGTTTTCTTAACCTCTTCTATTAAATTTACAAGTACCTCAGTATCGGTATCCGAATGAAATTTATAGCCCCGCTTGATCAACGCTTTTTTGATGGACTCGTAGTTCTCAATAATTCCATTATGGATGATGACCAATTCACCGGAATTCGAATAATGCGGATGTGAATTCACATCGTTTGGCTCACCATGGGTCGCCCAGCGGGTGTGCCCTATGCCCAAACTACCCTTTAGCGAAATGTTCTTCTCTGATTTGCTTTTAAGGTCTTCGACCTTGCCCTTCGTCTTGGCAAGATTGATACCGTTACCGTCGTAAAGTGCGATACCGGCACTGTCGTAACCTCTATATTCAAGACGCTGAAGGCCTTTTATGATAATCGGATAGGCATCTCTATGGCCTATATAACCTACTATTCCACACATAATTGATAGATTCTTTAAATCGGGGAACCCTTGTTTATAGTGTAAATTTACTTGAAGTGAACAAAACCCACTATTATTCTCGTTATAAAACGCGCCCGTTCTTTATCTAGTATATTAAAGAATGGCAACCTTAGAATTTAATTGAGGTTACAAGGGAAAAAACTCAAAACTGATCAGTTTGCCTCGGTATAAAAAATCTCGAGTTTTAGTTTTTTATCACTGTTTTCGGCACTTACGTCGCTTCCGAAAAGCGCCGTACCCAATGGGGTAATGGTAGCAGCTACAGGAATATCTTCTTCTTTCCCATTACTTAACATAGCATTAGAAACGCCTGGTTGAAATAAGCTAGCTGTCACAGTAAGCCCTAAAGTGGCATTTTCAGCGTCGCGAATGACTAAATTATTAATATGCTCAGTAATTTTTACTGTGTATTTTATGCCTTTTCCATCATCGGACTTAACCAAATTACCGTCGTAATCGAAAAATGTTATGGCCTGCTCGCTTAGCGATCTTGGAAAACTGAAAACAGGACCACCTGTCTCCGCATTATATAAATATAATCTTGGCGGTTCGGCTACATCACTATTATCGGCCACATAAAAAACCAAATTGGCTTCATTAATTATCCAATTATTAGCCTTTATCTGATTAATGATTTCCATACCGTTTATCTCATCAAAAAGCTTGATTTCAGCGTAGGACCCAGATCCACCCTTTACATATATTCTTGATGCATTCTCCCCAGTATCCATACTATTCTCGATTTCTTGTGGATAGGCCTCATTTATAAATGTATTAACAGCATTACCCGTTACAACACCATTAGTTTGGGACTGACTTATGAAATTAAGTACAAAATCGCTTTGTTTTTTCGACGTAGAGCCATCACTGGTATCAAAACTATCGTAGTTATAAGAAATAACAATATTAGCCGCAGTAAGATTGAACAAAACCATGAATTCGTCAGTTACAGACGCCAAAGAGAAGTGAATACCCCTTAAGAAATCACTGAAATTGGCTTGGTTCATCAATTCAAAACTACCTTCTTTATCGATAATATTATTTTGAAAAAAATCTTTATCAAGAGCAACCCGTATGCCAGGCCCAAGGTAGTTGAACTGCTCGGCTTCGTTTTCATCTTCGGTGCTCGGGTCGTCTCGTCGACGCACTGGTATTTGCTCGGCACTTATGCTTACTTCTCCATCAAAAAGAAGGCTATCGACAAAAGTGGGTACGAACTGTTGGCTTGAATAATATTCTTGAGCTTCTTGAAAATTTGTGTCAGGGTCTAGATCGCGAAGAAAGAAATTTGAACGCTCAATCTTCAAATTGAACATGGCATTACCCATATTATCATATAGTTTACCGTTCTTGTAGATGCTATCCAAATCAAAACTTTTGACAAACTGATTTTGTGTAAAATCCTCATCAGCAGCATCTCCAATGCCATCACCATCAGTATCGGGATCCAAGGGGTCAGTACCATTGGAATTCTCTTGACTATCGGTAAGACCATCATTATCAGAGTCGCTATTAGGATCTAAGGGATCCGCATCAAACTCGTCTGCAAGACCATCAAGATCCGAATCGCCCGTGGGGTTGGTAAAGAAAGGAATGTAGAGATACACCGAATCTACACTTTCATTCTCTGGAATTTGGGCAGGTATGCCATCACTGGGATTATCTTCCACCTCTTGCGAATAGGCTCCAAAGGTAGGATTGGGCGAAGAAAGCAGAACCTGCGAATTAACCATTGCTTCCGTCTTTCCATAAGCTGGGTGATCAAATGCACCCAATTGATATATCGGAAGCTTATTGGTGCGTACCGCTTCAATATCTTTATTGTAGGCAAAAACGTCAAAAACTTTCTTGCCGGTCGTGAATGGTGTTCCTCCGATGACTCCGGCACCTATGGTCGTTGGGTCCTTTTCACAGGAAGCCATGGCAGTGACAAGCAAGATTACTGCTAGCGCAGAAAATTTGAATCTATTCAAAAAAGTCATTCGGGCTATTTTAAAACTTCAGTGTTATAAAAATTGGCATAGGCATCCTCGAACTCTTGTAAGGATACGTAAGGCAACACAGGTTTTTGAAGGTTGGAAATGTGGTTTAGTAAATCTTCGGAAATTTCTTCCGAGGCTAAAATAACAGCATCAGAATGATCTACAGCAACCTTTAACAAATTATTATAAGAAGGCGTCTTAAGCGGAGTGATACTTTCTGCGGAAATACCGTCGAAAGCGATTTTCTTGACCATATCTTTATCAAGTTCCCCTTCAAAAGATTTTCCATAAACAGAAATAACAATTTTACTAGTGTCGAACAAAGGTTCGTCAGCGTAGTACTTTTTTAGATATAATGGTAAAAGAGAAGCCATCCACCCGTGTACATGAATGATATCTGGCGACCAATTCAATTTCTTTACGGTCTCGACAACACCTTTGGCAAAGAAAATGGCCCTTTGATCGTTGTCGGGAAAAAGATTGCCATCGGCATCGGTGAAGGTAGCCTTTCGTTTAAAATACTCGTCATTATCAATAAAATATACCTGAATGCGCTCCCGTGGAATGGAGGCCACTTTAATGATCAAGGGCATATCCATGTCATTGATCACCAAATTCATACCTGACAAACGAATCACTTCGTGAAGTTGATGTCTTCGCTCATTGATATTGCCGTACCTAGGCATAAAAATTCGAATTTGGCCGCCGTTACTGTTGACCATTCTCGGAGTTTCGTAAGACATTAGGGAAACTTCGTTCTCCGGAAGGTAGGGTACCAATTCCGATGATACGAACAATATCTTTTTACCATTCATGTATGCTGAGTTTTATTGTGTAGTTTGTAGCCTAGCTGCAAAATTACAAAAATTATGCAGATTAGCCGTAATTATACGTGTCGCATATGAAAATTTGGGAATTTTTGGGGAATTTATTTTTTTCTTTACCTAGGCAATCCCTAGCGGTCGGGATAAGACAGGGAAAGGGAAAAAGAAAGATTCAAAAGCCCGAAGTTTCATATGTGAGGAGTATGTGGTAAGTTTGCTCGCTTTTAAACCAACCCTATGCTAATCTTTCGCGCTAAAAATGAGTTTGCAGAGCATCTCTTTTCTTTAAACAAAACCAGCAGCCTAGGGCTAGTGCCTACCATGGGGGCATTGCACAAAGGTCATGAGTCTTTAGTACAAAGCGCGGTTGCCGAAAACGGTAAATTAGTTGTAAGCATTTTTGTCAACCCCACCCAGTTCGACAACAAAGAAGATCTTAAAAAGTACCCGAAAACCCTTGAGGCCGACCTACTACTATTGCAGAAGGTTTCTGAGGATATTATCGTTTTTGTCCCTACCGCCGAAGAGATGTATGATAATAAAGTACAGTCAAAAAGCTACGATTTCGAGGGACTGGACAAAATAATGGAAGGTGCTTTTAGAGATGATCATTTTAATGGAGTAGGTACTATAGTCGAAGCATTGCTTCACTTGGTCAAACCGGATAGGGCCTATTTTGGGGAAAAAGATTTTCAACAGTTGCAAATCATTAAAAAATTAGTGGAAATTGGTAAAATTCCTGTTGAGATTGTTGGGTGCCCAATCATAAGGGAAGCAAGCGGGCTGGCCATGAGCTCAAGAAATGAAAGGTTGTCTAAAACAATGCGACAAAAGGCATCGTTCATCTACAAAACACTGTTGACTGCCAAGGAGAAATTTGGCACGAAAAGTGCTAAATACGTTACGAACTGGGTAGAAGATCAGTTCAAGAAACATCCTAATCTTCAATTGGAATATATCGAGATAACAGATGTGGAAACACTGACACCCGTTCAAAGAAAAAACAATAACCTAAAATATAGGGCCTTCATTGCCGTTTTTGCCGATGGTATTCGGCTTATCGATAACATTGCCCTGTAATTAATTAACTTTGCCCCCATGCAAGTAGAAGTCGTAAAATCGAAGATTCACCGCGTAAAGGTTACCGGTGCCGATTTGAATTATATCGGTAGTATTACCATAGATGAAGATTTAATGAACGCTGCTAACATTATCCGTGGCGAAAAGGTGCAAATTGTCAACAATAACAATGGTGAACGATTGGAGACATACGCCATACCCGGCCCAAGAAATAGCGGCGAACTTACTCTGAATGGCGCGGCGGCACGAAAAGTGGCCGTAGGCGATATACTCATTCTCATCACCTATGCTTGGATGGGCATTGAGGAAGCGAAAAAATTCAATCCTTCACTAGTATTTCCCAATGAAGAAAATAACCTGTTGAACTAATTTTGGCCACACCAATCAAAAAGACATTAAAGACCCTAATCCCAATTGTTTTGGGAGTTTTTTTGGTTTGGTATTGGTATAGTTCGACTTCGGTAACCGAAAGAGACCAAATTCTTTATTATATTAAGGAAGCCAATTTATTTTGGGTGAGCGTTTCTATTCTTTTAGGAATTCTTGGACATGTTTCACGGGCCATTCGCTGGAACTATCTGTTAGAGCCACTTGGCTATAAACCTAAGCTTAGCAATAATGTATTAATTATTCTCATGGCCTATTTGACCAATTTGGGCATTCCCAGAACGGGTGAAATATTGAGAGCTACCGCCCTGACCACTTATGAAAATGTGCCTTTTGAAAAAGGGGTGGGCACCATTATTATTGAGCGGGTTATAGACGTCATTATGCTTTTGGCCATTATCATGATTACCCTGTTTCTGCAGACCGATATTATTTTGGGTTTTCTCGAAAATATCGGTATTCCAATGAATAAAATACTCTTTTTGCTCGGGGCTGGTATTTTGGCCACCGCATTTTTTATGTTCTTTATCAAAAAATCGACCCATGCAATTGCAGTCAAAATTAAAGGCTTTGTAAAAGGCCTTATGGATGGTGTTCTGAGTATCTTTAAAATGAAAAATAAATGGGCCTTTATTGGGCATACCCTTTTTATTTGGTCTTGTTATATCGGTATGCTTTGGGTAATTAAGTTTACCGTTGCCGAAACTCTTACCCTATCGTTGAGTCAACTCATGGTGGCCTTTGTGGCGGGGGCACTAGCCATGATGTTCACAAACGGAGGTATAGGCCTTTACCCCATAGCCGTGAGCAAGGCTTTGGCTATTTTTGGTATTAGCAAAGTATCGGGAGACGCTTTTGGTTGGATTATGTGGATTTCACAAACCCTTATGATCCTCGTTTTTGGGGCAATATCTTTTCTTGTATTACCGTTATTGAACAGAGACCGATAAGGTCTTTTTACCAAAAAACTAGACCATGTTACGCAACCTTACTTTTTTCGCACTGCTGTTGTGCATCAATCTGAACGCACAGGTTACCCAAGAAATTTTCGAATCTTTTAAATTACAAGAACGTAGAGATGTGCGCTATTACTTTCCTGAAGATTATGATAAGGAGAAAAAATATCCATTGATCGTTGTGCTCGATGGCGAATATCTCTTCGACCAAGTAGTGGCCAACGCCAAATTTTATAACACATTTCATGGTATGCCAGCTAGTATCATAGTCGGCATCCACCAAAGCAAGGAAAGCCTTCGATTAGACGATTGTGCCTTTGAACCTGATACCGGATTGCCCTCGGAAAAAGGAAAAAAGTTCTTTGAGTTTTTGGGGATGGAGATGATTCCATACTTAGATCTTAACTATAGTACCGCACCATTCAAAATGATAGTTGGTTACGATATTACGGCCAACTTTACGAACTATTGGCTGTTCAAAGACAATTCGCTCTTCAATGCCTATATCAATATTTCTCCAACCCTAGCCCCTGAAATGGAAACCAGAGTTCCAGCACGACTTGCATCATTTGACAAACAGATTTTTTATCAGTTGATCGTAGAAACCGAAAAGAGCAAGCACACTTCCAAGCTCATGGCAATGGATAAAGCCATTAAAGCCATTGATAAAGAAACGCTACATTATAATTTTGAAGAATATGCCGGAGCTGACCATATCTCTATTGCAACTTATGGTATAGGAAAGGCCTTTGACAATATTTTTAAAATGTTCAAACCCATCAGCCCAAAGGAGTATAAAGAGCAAATTCTAACCTCCGAAGAACCTGTTTTTCAATATTTGGAAAACAAATACCAAGGAATCGAAGACCTTTTCAGCATTCAAAAAACAGTAGACCTTAACGACGTTATGGCTATCTATGCCGCCAGCCGTAAAAAAGAAGATGTCGAGTCGCTCAAACCGTTATCAGATCTTTGTAAAAAAGAATTCCCTGGTACAATGCTCGGTTTCTATTTCGAAGGCGAATACTACGAACAGCTCGGCGAGCCTAAAAAAGCCTTAAAGACTTTCGAAAAAGCCTTTGGCATGGATGAAATCGATTTCTTGACCAAAGAAATGGCTTTGGAGAAAATCGATGCTTTGAAGGCTGATTTTGGGTATTAGGAATTAAATTCCGAATTTGAAGCTTCAAATTTCAAAGCCCTTATCTAGCCCTGCCTAATTTTTTGTGCGTCTAACAATTAGTATTACTCACAAAGTTTTCAAACAGTTTTCAGTGTGACTCAGTTAATGCCAAATGAACGTTTTGCAATAGCCCTGATTTTGTATTTGTCTTGATATTATATAGGGTCAAATATTTCGTATCACCTAACCAATACCCCATAACTAAAAATTCCTCTAGCTACTTTGGTCGCTCATAGCATCAAGGACGGGTATAATCCTGCTTCTAAAAAACGCCTTGTACTTATAAGCCAAAACGCTATAAATGTAAACCAAAACTCTATTGGTTTTTTCAAGCAACTAGGCTATCTTAGTCCCAATCCAGAATCAAAAAAAAGTGGCCAAAACAAAAACAGCTTTTTTCTGTCAAAACTGTGGCACCCAATATGCCAAATGGGTAGGGCAATGTTCTGCCTGTAAAGAATGGAATACCGTCGTCGAAGAGGTAGTTCAAAAAGCCGAAAAGCGAAACTGGAAGACCAGGACCAGCTCCAAGAAGAAAATTTCAAGGCCATTGCGCGTCAATGAAATCAGTTTGGAGAAAGAGCTTCGGCTGGACACTTTTGATTTGGAGTTCAATCGCGTTCTTGGCGGAGGTCTTGTGCCGGGAGCCTTGGTGCTTTTAGGAGGTGAACCCGGTGTGGGGAAAAGTACCTTACTATTACAGATTGCCTTAAAACTACCTTATAAAACGTTGTATGTTTCGGGGGAAGAGAGTCAAAAGCAGATCAAGATGCGGGCCGATCGTATTCATCCGAACAATGAGACCTGTTTTATTCTTACCGAAACGAAGACCCAGAATATCTTTCAACAAATCGAGGCCACAGAACCTGATATTGTTGTTATCGATTCCATTCAGACTTTACATTCAGACTACATAGAATCGGCTGCCGGAAGCATTTCCCAGGTTCGCGAATGTACCGCTGAACTCATCAAATTTGCTAAGGAAACCAATACGCCTGTTATTCTTATCGGTCATATCACCAAAGACGGTTCTATCGCGGGCCCTAAGATTCTGGAACATATGGTCGATACGGTTTTACAGTTCGAAGGTGACCGTAATTATGTCTACCGCATCCTTCGTGCACTAAAGAACCGCTTTGGTTCTACTGCCGAATTGGGTATTTACGAAATGCAAGGCGGTGGGTTGCGACAAGTTAATAATCCCTCGGAGATATTGATTTCAAAAAACGATGAAGGGCTCAGCGGAACGGCCATCGCATCGACCATTGAAGGCATGCGCCCATTGCTGATAGAAATACAGGCTTTGGTCAGTACGGCAGTCTATGGTACGCCCCAACGTTCGACAACAGGTTACAACGCCAAACGCTTGAATATGCTTTTAGCGGTGCTTGAAAAACGTGCCGGTTTTAAATTGGGTGCCAAAGATGTATTTTTGAATATTACGGGAGGGATTTCAGTCGATGATCCTGCAATCGATTTGGCAGTAATTGCAGCCATACTTTCAAGTAATGAGGATATTTCTATTGAAAAGGGAGTCTGTTTTGCCGCAGAAGTTGGCCTCGCCGGCGAAATACGTCCCGTACAGCGCGTTGACCAACGTATTCTAGAAGCCGAAAAATTGGGATTTACTTCAATTTATGTCTCTAAAAACAATAAAATCGGTCTAAAAAAGACAAAAATTGAAGTACACCTAGTCTCCAAAATTGAGGATGTAGTCAGCGGGCTCTTTGGTTAGCGTTTATCTCTCATAATCCGGGCGAGGACCATAAAAATTATGATTACCGCAACGATTATGACCAGCTGCCAAAGTCCTACTTTTAAAGCTATCATTTCAAATATCAAGGTGATGGATTTGGAATTTCATTATGAATTTCTTCAATACCCTGTAGCACTTCATCGCTCAATTTCACATCGATACTCGCGATATTTTCTTGCAGCTGTTTCATCGAGGTAGCACCAATGATGTTGCTTGTCACGAAAGGTCTTGTATTAACAAAAGCCAATGCCATCTGGGCCATTGACAAGTCATGGTCTTGGGCTAGTTTATGATACTTTTCCGTAGCCTTTATAGCTTGCTCGCTAGTGTAGCGATTGTAGTTAGGAAATAACGTGATTCGAGATGTCGCAGGTCGCATTCCGCCTAAATATTTACCGCTTAAGGCACCGAAGCCCAAAGGAGAATAGGCTAATAGTCCCACTTTTTCACGAATCGAGATTTCTGAAAGACCTACCTCGAACAATCGGTTCAATAGGTTATACGGATTTTGAATCGTAATCGTGCGTGGCAAACTGGCATGCACTTTACTTTCCATTAAAAACCGCATGGCGCCCCAGGGGGTTTCGTTAGAAATGCCCACATGTCTAATCTTGCCTTCCCGAATTAAATCGCGTAGCGTTTCTAGAATTTGGTGAATGTTGTCTTGCCAGTGATTGGAAACGTCATGCTCATAGCCTCTTTTTCCAAAATAGTTTGTGGTTCTTTCGGGCCAGTGCAACTGATAAAGGTCAATATAATCGGTCTGTAAGCGTTCAAGGCTGCCGTCAACAGCACTGCGAATTGACTCTGGCGTAAAGCCTGTAGCACGAATAAACTTCGTAAACTCTGCCTTTCCTGCGATTTTAGTACCGAGAACGATCTTGTCGCGGTTGTTGTTTTTCTTGAACCATGTACCGATAATTTTTTCCGTTTCGGAAAGACGATCATGGTGTGCAGGAATTGGGTATAATTCGGCCGTATCGAAAAAATTAATGCCTTTATCTACGGCATAGTCCATCTGTTCATGACCTTCGGCCTCAGTATTCTGCTTACCCCAGGTCATGGTGCCCAGACAAATTTTGCTGACTTCAATATCGGTGTGAGGTAGGTTGCTGTAATTCATAGGCTTTTGGGGTATGTTCTTTGAAAAGGCCAAATTTAAGGAAATCCACGGTTTAAAGATTCGCGATTATCCATTTTAATTTAACGATGTCTCGGACAGATTAAGATTGCGGACTTCAAGAATGATGGTTCCGGGATAGGGATTTATAATGTGAACCTAGACCAAGACAACAGATACAATTCTTCTTGATTTTTAGATCCGAGTAGTCATTTCTGGCTATATGAGGTCACTAAATTTGTTTTATGCGACGGATTACCACCAATACGTATAAACTGACCATATACACAAAACCACTTTCAAATTTGTAAGCAGATATAGACATTTGTTGTGTGATATTTAATCAGGTAATTAGGATGCTTGCTAGCGGATTGTTCAATGTACCGGTCACATGAAAATCAATTTATAAACTTAAATCTTAAAAAGATGAAAAATACAAACATTTTTAGAACCACTGCATTTTTATTGGTTTGCACTTTTTTTGCCATTTCGTGTGAAAAAACGGAAACTGAAATAGACCTGCCCAAAGAAGAAAGCAAAGGAGAGGGCTTTTATAGTAAAACGGGCAATAACGATTCGGAGATCGATGCGACCTCAGAGGTTTTGTCTCCCTTAATTCATAAACGGTACGATGCCTCTTTGAGCAAGGAAGAAGCACAAGCACTATTCCAAACCGCAGTCTCTAAATTTATAAAGGAGACCGGACACACCAACAGAACCGCGTCTTATTTCTATTTCGAGGTATGGACAAAAACGAGCAACTACGCGCACAGTCAAACGGATGGAAGTGTTTGGGCAAGATTTAATTTTATGACCGACAAAGGAAGTAAGAATTTACCTTGGGCGAGATTGAACAATGAGGGTGATGACCGTGAAAACGGCTCATGGGATTTTTATTATTTTGGGGCTCATGCCTCCTCGATAAACTGGCTAGAGGCAGAAAGTGCTCAAGTAGCACTCCGAGGCACCGATGGCTGGCACGTAAAATATTTTGACATACGTGTATGGGCATACAAGCAGTTCTCAAGTGCCACAGGCAACTCCCGCGTTCTTTCAAACCCAGAAACTTGGTTGGATAATAATACCTCAACAGGATGGGATTACTATTATACTGGAAATGTGGGCACAGGACGGATGAATTTTAACTAATCCTTGTAAAGCAAAAAAACCACAATCAAATTTGATTGTGGTTTTTTTGCTTTACAAGGCCAATTTTTTCTTAGTGATCGATTTCAACCAAAATCGGACAGTGATCACTATGCTTTGCCTCTGATAAAATCACCGAACGTTTTAATCGACTTTTCAAAGAATCCGCTACCATTCCATAATCTAGGCGCCAGCCTTTGTTATTATTACGGGCATTTGCGCGGTAACTCCACCAAGTGTAATTATCAGGTGCTGCGTTAAAATGGCGGAAGCTGTCAATGAAACCACTTTTCTGTAAATTGCCAATCCATTCCCGCTCTGCGGGTAAAAATCCTGATACATTTTTAAGTCCCACAGGGTTGTGAATGTCTATAGCTTCGTGACAAATATTATAGTCTCCTAATACGACGAGATTTGGTTTCTCTTTTTTTAAATCATTAAAATATTCTTGAATTTCCGCCATATAGTTCAACTTAAAATCCAAGCGAGCTGAATTAGTGCCTGAAGGCAAGTACATACTCATGATTGAAACATCTCCAAAATCTGCTCTTAGATTTCTTCCTTCAAAATCCATGGTTTCAATGCCAGTACCAAATTCGACATGGTCGGGTTTGGTTTTTGAGAGAATAGCCACTCCGCTATAGCCTTTCTTCTGTGCACTATACCAGTAATTATACGGGTATCCAGCTTCCGCAAATACCGATAGATCAAGTTGGTCTTCTTGAGCTTTGATTTCTTGCAAGCAGATTACATCGGGATTCACAGATTGCAACCATGCGATAAAGCCTTTTTTTAAAGCTGCACGAATACCGTTTACGTTATAGGACACTATTTTCATAAGGTTCAGATTTTACCCGAAAATAAGCAATGTTTTAAGCTCCGGAAAAATTTGGAACACAAATTGACTCCATTTGAACGGTAAAACAATTTCATATAAAAAAATAGGACCGTATTTTTTCTATTCCTAACGGGAAGATTTCTCATGAATGCAGAAGTCCCTTGCCAACGTTCATTTAATAACCATGAACTCCTGTTCAATATGAATCAGTTTTAGCAACTACGGCCTTGTAAGGCTTGTATGAATATTATTGCTTGTGATACGAGTACCGGCTGAACGCCTATTTCAATGGGGATGCCCCTGGTCGTCGGGAAAGTTTGGCACCTCCCCCGAACCTTTAGGCCTATTTTGGTTACAGGCCCAAAAGAAAGGATGTTCGCCAAAGCTTTGGGACCCCACTATAAGAAGGAAACCAATAATTAAAATAATCTGGGTATTAGGGGTTACGATTACGACAGTGCCGTAAACGGTCTGGGGCTAGGTAGAAAATGGTCGGCTTTTGGCAAAACAGTAGTCTTTGAAATCTCGGTCGGTCTAGTTCGAAATATATCCACAAGAATTTCAAAATACCTTGGTGAGCAGGGCAGGTTTATCGCACGGGTTTCGTTTTTAAGTTCTATTTTTGTGCTTAATCAAAAATGCATGAGGTCATTTCTTTTGTTTTTCCTTTTTTGTGCTTTACTGACCCAAGCACAAGACCCCATTGACAACGATAGCATTACCCAATTAGACGAGGTTATTCTCTTAGATGCCCTAAAGAAAAAGAATGCGACGGGAATTATTCCCTCCGAAGTTATTTCCGCCAAGGTCTTTCAGAATTATAGCCCAGTTTCGATGGTCAATGCGATGAATCAAATTCCGGGGGTGTATGTCTTTTCAGGAGCACTGAACACGAATCGTATAACCATACGTGGCATCGGGGCTAGAACGTTGTTCGGTACCGATAAATTACGAATGTATTATGACGATATTCCGGTTACCGACGGTTCTGGATTCTCAACTATTGAAGCTTATGATTTGGAGAATTTGAGTCAAATCGAAGTTATCAAAGGACCCAAGGGAACGGCCTTTGGGGCTAATTTAGGTGGAGCGATTATTTTGAATCCAAAAGAAGCTATAGGTCGGTCCACAAACTTTTCAAATAATTTCACGGTTGGCTCATTCGGACTCTTAAAAAACAACCTCTCGTTCAATCATTTTGATGGCAAGCTCAGACTGGGTTTACAATATGGCCATTTGGAAACCGATGGCTATCGTCAGAACAGTAATTTTGAGCGTGATGGCCTTCTACTGAATACTTCTTATCAAATCAATGGAAAGAACAAAATATCACTCCTAATTAATCATATTGATTACACAGCTCAAATTCCAAGTTCATTAGGGGCGACGGCCTTTGCCGAAGACCCACAGCAGGCCACCTTTACATGGCGTGTCTCCCAAGGTTTTGAGGCCAATAAGTACACCTTGGTCGGGCTCAATTATTCGCACCGATTCAATGACAAATTGGAAAATTCTACAAGTATTTTTTACAACTATTTGGATAAGGATGAAGCGCGGCCTTTTGGAATATTGGACGAAATCACAAAAGGCTACGGATTTCGTACACGTTTTTCAGGGAATTTTGACTTATTGGAAAATGTTGCCAATTATTCCTTTGGAATGGAACTTCTCAAGGATGAATACGATTGGGATGAATTTCAAAATCTCTGGGAGGAGAATAACGGCAACGGTAGCCTAAAAGGGGAACAATTTGCACGCAATAAAGAATTTAGAAGCCAATGGAACGCCTTCGGAACCTTATTGATGCCCTTTTCAGAAAGGTTTTCGGCACAATTAGGACTTAACCTCAACAAGACCCAATATGATTACCGTGATCTGTTCAACACAGGGGCGGAAAATAAAAGCGCCAAGAGAGACTTCAAAACCATCGTATTGCCCAGTTTAAATCTCGAGTATATCTTCTCTGAAAAATATGAGCTCTTTGCAAATATCAGCCGTGGCTTTTCTAACCCTACCTTGGAAGAAACCTTGACACCAGAGGGAGTTATCAACCCAGATATCGCCCAAGAAACAGGTGTGAACTACGAATTGGGCTACAATCTTTATTTAGATGAAAGACGCTTTCAAATGAATGTATCAATCTATCAAATGAACATCAAAAATCTTTTGGTGGCTGAACGCGTTAGTGAAGACAGGCTCGTGGGTAAGAATGCCGGCAAGACCCGCCATCGTGGACTCGAAATAGGGTTGAGCTATAATTGGCATATTTCAAAGAATATTCAATTAGCGCCTTTTGTGAACTATACCCTTACAGACCATAGTTTTACAGAGTTCATTGATGAAGGAGATGACTTCTCAGGAAACCCGCTCACAGGAGTTCCTAAACATAGAAGTACTTCAGGAATTCAAATGCGTCTTTTTGAAAACTTCTATTGGAATACAACTCTCCAACATGTAAGTGAGATTCCCTTGACGAATGCGGCAGATCTCTACAGCGAACCCTTTACTGTATTTAATACCCGAATGGGGTATCTCAAAAAACTTTCAGCGCATTTTACAATCGGTGCCGACTTTGGAATCAATAATATTTTTGACAAGGTCTATGCGCAATCGGTATTGATCAATACTTCAGGGTTTGGCGGCAATGAACCTCGCTATTATTACCCCGGAGATGCAAGGAATTTTTATGGGAGTTTAAGATTGGGCTACAAATTTTAGTTTAGCCCTCCATTTTTTGCAACCAAGACTTCATATCCACTGCTTCGTGAATAATACCCTTTAACTCAGATATAGCAACTCGTTGCTGTTTCATAGTATCACGATGGCGAATGGTAACGGTCTTATCTTCTAACGTCTGATGATCTACTGTAATACAAAAAGGCGTACCATTGGCATCTTGTCGTCGGTAACGACGGCCTACGGCATCTTTCTCATCATAAAGCACGTTAAAATCCCATTTAAGGTCATCGATAATTTCTTTAGCGATTTCTGGAAGACCATCTCTTTTAATCAAGGGAAATACTGCAGCTTTTGTCGGGGCCAGTACAGCTGGTAATTTGAGTACTGTTCGAAAAGTTCCATTCTCCAATTCCTCCTCTTGCAGTGAATTGGAGAATACAGCCAAAAACATCCGATCAAGACCGATGGAAGTTTCCAGAACATAGGGCACGTAGCTTTCCCGCGTTTCGGAGTCAAAATATTGTAGTTTCTTGCCCGAAAATTTCTCGTGGCTCCCCAAATCAAAATCGGTACGGGAATGTATTCCTTCCAGTTCTTTGAATCCGAAAGGAAAACGGAATTCGATATCTGAGGCGGCATCGGCGTAATGTGCCAATTTTTCATGGTCATGAAAACGATAGTTCTCTTCTCCCAATCCAAGGGAAAGATGCCATTTCATTCGTGTTTCCTTCCACTTTTCGTACCATCCTTTTTGGGTACCCGGTTTTATGAAATACTGCATTTCCATCTGTTCGAATTCCCGCATGCGGAAAATAAACTGACGGGCAACGATCTCGTTGCGAAAAGCTTTTCCGGTTTGGGCAATTCCGAATGGAATTTTCATACGTCCCGTTTTCTGAACGTTCAGAAAGTTTACAAAAATACCTTGGGCCGTCTCGGGTCGAAGATAAAGGTCCATGGCGCTTTCCGCCGAGGCACCCAGCTTTGTTCCGAACATAAGGTTGAACTGTTTGACATCCGTCCAATTCCTGGATCCCGACATGGGGCAAGCAATGTCCAACTCTTCGATAAGTTTTTTTACATCGGCCAAATCTTCCTTCTCCAAAGACCTACCTAGTCTTTTCAAAATCGATGTCGCCTGCTCTTGATAGTCGACGACACGAGGATTTGTGGCTAGGAATTGTTCTTTATCGAACTTGTCGCCAAAACGCTTGGCAGCTTTGGCCACCTCTTTTTCAATCTTATTTTCGATTTTGGCAACATGGTCTTCGACCAGCACATCGGCACGGTATCTTTTTTTAGAATCTTTATTATCGATCAGCGGGTCGTTGAAGGCGTCTACATGGCCTGAAGCCTTCCAAGTGGTGGGATGCATAAGAATGGCCGCATCGATACCAACAATATTATCGTTGAGTTGTACCATGGCCTTCCACCAATATTCCCTTATATTTTTTTTGAGTTCGGCACCATTTTGTGCGTAGTCGTAAACGGCACTCAATCCGTCGTAAATTTCACTTGATTGAAATACATAACCGTATTCCTTCGCATGGGAAATTACCTTCTTAAAATCGTCTTCTTGTTTTGCCATACGGCAAAAATAGAATATTCGGAGACCGTTTTAAAATAACTCGGGTAATTATTTCAGCTCAAATTCTGAGTAAGACAAGAGTCTTTCGTTTTCAAAAATATTGAGTCGATAGGTGCCTTCTTCGAGCGAACCTTGGGGTAGCGTAATAAAGTTACACACTTGAGTGTCTTCTCCGGTAAAGAGGAACTCTAAACGTTTACTATACACATTGCCATTTACGGAAATCGTGTTGGCGTTGTCTTCGACAACCTGCATGTTCGGACCTAAAAATTGGTAATAAATAACCTTTTGCGTATTCATTTCGTTGATATCGGCAACCACCGTCACACAACCGCGGAGTTTTTCGATAATCGAAGCTTTGTTCGTTATAATGGGTTTGCCGCTGCGCAAGCGAAATCCGCTAACTTCTGTATTCTGTAAACTTAGATAGTTTTTCAATTTGAGCTCTTTGTTAAGCTCGTTTATTTTTTGTCGTTGTAGGGCCTCAGCTTCTGCTAAAGTAAGGCTCTTGCCCCTTAGTTGTTCTACCTCTTTCTTGGCCTTTTTGTACTTATCAGTCAGCAACATATTATTGTACCTCAAGAAATTGTTCTTGAGCTTAAGGCTGTCGTTCTTCGCTTCAAGCCTACGGAGCTCTGTCTTGTATTCACGAAGTTTTTCTACCGTAAAATTCAATCGTCCGACAGAATCGATTAATTCCTGTACACGATATTTTGAACTTTCAAGTTCGATTTCGTTGACCTCGTTAAGAGCTGAAAGTCGGTCTACGTTGGTTTTCATCAAAGTAAGGTCTTTGACAAGCAATTCTTTCTCTTGTTCCAAGAAAGTAATTTCGCTTCTAGACTGGGCATAACTATAGTAAAAGGCGATGAGTATGCCCATTATTACAGCGACCATGGCTGCAACGATTATTTTATAATTGAATTTAGTATCTTGACCGTCCATTGGAACGAGTGGGCTTAATAGTAGGTTTGGCTAAGACTTGAGATTTTGTTGGGCAAAAATTTAACAAATATACTAAATGATATCAATACGGTCTTAGTGCCAGAGGTCTGTTTTGGCTGTAACGCTCATTTAATCAGGGGAGAGCATCTCATCTGTACTGTTTGTCGAAACGATTTGTCGCTCACCGAATATACTTTTAACGAAGAAAACCCGGTAGACCGTATATTTTATGGTAGAATTAACATAAAAAAAACAAGTTCCTTCCTCTTTTTTTCTGGAAACAGTATTGTTCAGCAATTGATACATCATCTCAAGTATAGAAACCAAGAACAAATCGGTACTTTTCTAGGAGAATGGTACGGCCAGACCTTAAAAGAAAATGGTGAGCTCTACAAAACCATAGATGTTGTCATTCCGGTACCTTTGCATCGTAAAAAACTAAGGCATAGAGGTTATAATCAGGTAGCTGCATTCGCAAAAAGGTTGGCCAGTCATATCGATGCAAAATATGCCGAACATCTACTCATCAAGACAGCCAATACAAAGACACAGACCAAAAAAGGCCGTATAGGCAGATGGCAAAGCGGCAAGGCACTTTATACCTTGTCCGATATCGATTACTTAAAAAACAAGAATGTTCTCTTGGTCGATGATGTGATAACTACCGGCGCAACTATGGAGATTTGCGCAAAAAAACTAGCAGAAGCCTCTGGAACTACCATATATCTGGCAAGTATGGCAGTGGTACCGCAATTATGGAATTGATTAAATTAGTTGTTTCTTTGTGCCCTAGATTGCGCATTTATGGTTCGTCGTTTTGTGGCATTTTTATTTCTATTTTTGGTGGCAACCGTTCTTTGGCAATGTGCTCGGAAGGGTACCCCGACAGGAGGTCCTAAAGACTTAACTCCTCCAAGATTGACAGAGACAGAGCCTGATAGTATGACCATAAACTTCAAGGCCAAACGCATACGTCTCTACTTTGATGAATTTATTAAACTAGAAGATGTTCAAAATCAGCTTATTGTCTCGCCCCCTTTAAAATACCAACCGGATATTAAACCACAAGGTGGTGCGAGTAAATACGTAGAAATCGTGTTTAAGGATACCTTAAAGGAAAATACCACGTACACCATGAATTTCGGCCAAAGTGTTCAGGATAATAACGAAGGTAACCCAAGTAGTTTTTTGACCTATGTCTTTTCTACCGGTGATTACATCGATTCGCTAAAAGTTTCGGGTGCTGTGAAAGATGCCTTTAAAAAGAAGGTCGATGCGTTTATAAGTGTTATGCTCTACGAACTAGATACCGCCTACACCGATTCGACCATTTATCAGAAACCCCCGAACTACATTACAAACACATTAGATAGTACTGTTATTTTCAGATTGAAAAACCTAAAAGAAGGCCAATACCGATTGTTCGCATTAAAAGACGAGGCCAAGAACAATATGTTCGACCAAAATGTAGACAAAATCGGTTTTTTACAAGATACGATTACCCTACCTACCGACTCGACTTATGTATTGACACTTTTCAAAGAAGTGCCCAACTATAGTATAGCAGTACCAAGTTTCGTTGCTAAAAACCGTATTCTCTTTGGATACTATGGCGATGCCACTGATGTTGAAATCAAATCGCTCACAACTCTACCCGATACTGTTCGAACCAAACTGCTGAAAGAGCGTGACAAGGATACCATAAACTTCTGGCTTACGCCCTTTGAAATGGATTCTATAATATTTACCATCACCAACGAAAGGTTAAAGGTTATCGACACTTTTACCGTTAAAAGCAGAAAGGTAGGTGTCGATTCATTGCGACTGAACCCCAATCAAAACGGCTCGCTCAATTTCAACGACCCGTTCTACATTGCAGCAAATACGCCACTCACGGCAATTGACTCTACAAAGTTTAGCATGATGGACCAAGACTCATTAGCGATTGACTATACTATTAATCTGGATACATTGGAAAATAAAATCGATATCGATTTCACTGTCGAACCCAATCAAAGCTACCAAATGGATTTGCTGCCCGGGGCAATTACCGATTTTTTTGGTCAGAATAATGATACGATCGCCTACTATATGTCGACTCAAAGCTATGCCGATCTTGGTAACTTAAGTTTAACCATTGCCGGTGGCACCTATCCCCTCATCGTTCAATTGACCGATGAACAGGGTTTACTGAAACGAGAAGTTATTACAACAGAACCTAAGATAATCGAATTTAATAATATCGAGCCCTCGACCTATTTGGTAAGGGTAATTTTTGACGCGAACGGCAATGGAAAATGGGATCCTGGCGAATATCTAAAAAATAGACAGCCCGAAAAAGTGAGTTATTACCCTGATATTATCGAAGTTCGTGCCAATTGGGAACTGGAACAGACTTTCACTATTCCAGAGTAAACATATCCCTATCTTCTAAAAACTTTAATTTGTTTCTTGTTGCCATAAGGTGTTCTTTGGATAGCGAAGCATAAACGATTTCTTCTTGAACAGAAAAAGCGATTTGTTCTCCTAAACAATCATAGACCCCCGAATGACCTGAATACTGATGACCCATCTCATCTGCCCCAACTCGATTGACCCCGATACAATAGGCCATATTCTCGATTGCCCGAGCTTTTAATAAGACATCCCAAGCTTTAATGCGAGGTTTGGGCCAATTCGCCACAAAAATTAAAGCATCATAATCTTCTATATTTCTGGCCCAAACCGGAAAACGCAAATCGTAGCATACCATAGGGCAGATTTTAAAACCCTTGTAGTCGACAATCAACTTTTCAGTACCGGCTCTATAGATTCTATCTTCACCTGCCAAAGTGAAGGTATGGCGTTTATCATAAGTTGCTATTTTACCGTCGGGTTCGACGAAAAAAAGGCGATTTTTATACGTGCTGTCTTCAAAAAAAACAATACTTCCCATCAACGCAGCTTCCTTTTCCTTGGCTTTCTGTTGCATCCAACTAAGAGTTTTCTGCCCTTCAGAGCTATCAATATTCTGGGGCGACATTGTAAAACCCGTAGTGAACATTTCTGGCAGCACGATCAGATCAATATTCGTAGAAATTGACCCTAACTTTTCAGCGAACCTGTTTCTATTCGATTCGGGGTCTTCCCAAATCAATGGTGTTTGAACCAGTGCTACTTCTAATTTTTTTTTCATATCCATATCAATCAAAATAAACTGTAGATGCCGGATTTTTTGCTAAACCAAACAACTGTTTTAATTGACTTTCTAATATACGGTCTTTAGAAAGTTCGGGCAATTTATCCAACGAAAAAAAAGAAGCGCCCTGCATATCGAAACCATGTTCTAGCTTTCCGCCAGTAATTTTACATAGAAACATCAATTTATAAATATAAAAAGGTTGTGGCGGATGTGGATGGCAACGCTTATCATAGATGGCCAACAAACGTTCGACCTTCGCATCGAGACCAGTCTCCTCTTTAATTTCCTGAAGCACGGCTTCGGAAGGCGAATTACCAATATCTGCCCAACCACCGGGAATGGCCCATAGTCCGTCAACACTTTCTTTCGCCATGAGTATTTCATCGTTTTCGTTCAACACAAGGCCACGCACATCTACTTTTACCGTAGGATAGTCTTTTTTAGGCATGAAAAAATCTTGAAATACCTCAAGAGGAGTGTTCGTGACGGAGGTTAATAATTTCAGGCTTATTATTTTTAGTTCTTCATAACGTTCTTTGGCATAGCTACTTTCGGCATAAACCAAGCCGGTTTCGGCCAAAGCCATGATACGTTTAATATACTCAAGCTGTTGAAATTTTTTCATAGATTGCCGCTTAGCGTTTTTCCAAAAAATCTATCAATTCAGGAATTCCCTGCATTTTTGCATGGTCTAAAGCGGTGCTCCCTCGATTGTCTTTTGCCATAGCATCGGCCCCGTACGCTATCAGTAACTTTGCTATCTCCAAACGGTTAAAAGTTGCCGCATAAATTAAGCACGTTGCACCCATGGCATTGCGTTCGTTTACGTCAGCGCCTTTTTTTATCAATTTTTCGGCAATATCGGTGAAGCCTTTGAAACAGACACCCATTAAAGCCGTATTGCCCGAACCATCTTTAGCATTGATCTTCGCCCCATGGTTCAAGAGTAGGTCTGTGATTTCCGATTCATTGTAATAGGTCGCCAAAATGAGTGGTGTCGAACCACGTGTGTCTTTACTATCAAGTAATACAGGATTTTTAACTAATATCGCGCTCACCTCGTTGAGATTACCGTTTCGTATTTCTTTAAAAAAAACATCGTTCATAAACTATCTTTAAAGGGTTGTTCTCTTAGCGCTTATTTAAATTTACCTCTTCCTGATTCCGACCCCAGGTCACGAGATTTAAAACCATGGCACCACTTCAAAATTGGCAAATACCCCGATATTCACATTCTTTGAAGAATAGCCTTTCCGAAATTCCTGGATCAAACTCTTGAAAACCGCTTCAAATTAATCTTAATAAGCTATGAAAAATCATTACGATGCTAAAATCCGTTGCCAATTTTTTTTCTCTTTTAAAATTAAAAAAAACATGGCGCAATACTGAACTAAATATTTTGGATTCGTCACTTTCGATTTGAAAGTAGAGTATAAAAAACATAGATATCAATGTAGTACGTAAAACTACAATTATTATAAACAAGAGAAATATGAGAAAGAAATTACCTACCTGGTCAGCAACTCCATGAGCGAAGGTATCCCTAGGGGTACGAACCATAACTGCGAAAAAATCATCATATATACTATAAATTCTTCGGTCGATCCGCGAGACCTTGATCCGATAAAAGATGACAACGTGGTCAATAACTACATTCTCAAACCACTATCGCAGGAAGATCTGCAGCGCGTTCTTGAAAAAGCAGTCTACTATTTAAAATACCCAATACGGATTTTTTAGCTATCTTAAAAAAAACTCTTAACCATAGTGGCCTAATTACAAATATTTAATGAAAAAGTTTGAAGATTTCTGTATTATTGACGACGACCCCATTGCTATATTTAGTTTAAAAAGAAGTGCGGAATCCATTGGCATTTCAAAAAATATTTTGGTTTTTAAAAATGGTCTTGATGCTTATGAGAGCTTTGATTTACAAATCAAAAACAAATCAAGTTTACCCTCGCTTATTTTCCTTGATTTAAATATGCCGGTGATGAATGGATGGGAGTTTTTGGAAGAATTCACCAAAATTTATCCCAAGGAAAAAGAAATGCCCATTATTTTTATCATGACTTCATCTATAGACGTAAAGGATGTGGAAAAGGCAAAAGCCTATAATCTAGAAGGACATTATTTACTCAAACCCGTTACATCAGATGTCTTAAAACGTGTATTGGCATAAGTTTTTGCGCAATATGGCTTTTATAACATATTCTAATTTCGATTATCTGGCGTAAAATCATTTGGAGCCAACTGAGGCCGTTTAATCGTTCCCGAATCTCCTGAATCGTTGTAGAGGGTCCATTCGCTAAAGGGGTATACTGGATTCGCTCGCTTAATTTCGGCATTGCGAACAGCACGGCCATCTTCAAATTCATGGTTTGTTCCAGTTCCATCTTCGCCTATGACACCAAAAACGTCTATGACCTTTCCAAAGGGGTCGGCCAATTCTAGATTATCGTCACCGTTCGAGTCGGCCGCACTATTAGTGCCAACGGCCAAATCAGGTACAAAACCATAGACCTTTTCGAATTCTGCGCCATTGGGCGATATGACTAAAGTATTTTCGGCGGTAATCGTTAATCCTGATAAATCGATTGTTGAACTTACTTCTGTATTCGCATTGGTATAACGACGTAGTGTCCACCCCTTTAAACTTAGTACTTCAGAATCGGCGTTATAGAGCTCTACGAACCTGGCACTCGTAATGTTATCGGGGTCCGCCAGTTCAGGGGTATAAATAAACGACCGTATATTTGTACACTTTAAGGCCTCAACGCTCATTCCTCTCAATAAGTTTAATTTGACGTACTAAATAAATAGTTTATATTTTGAACCTAATTTAAACTATTGGTTATGCTCGAGTAAGTACCAATGAACAAAATCTATATTTGTAAATTGATACCTTCTTGAAATAAGGTATAGATGCCAAGAATATATATACCGATAAAATTTAAAGCACAAGAGAAGATAGAAAGAGTTTAATTAAGTTCCTTAAATATGCTCGTGAAGGAGATACGATAGTAGTTTAGAAGTTGGATAGACTGGCCAGAAGTCTAATAAACTGCACGAACTTCATTAATCAGCTCAATGAAAAGAGAGTTAATTGGTGTATAAACAATTGAAGGTAAAATTATAAGGTTGTTTCAAGAAAGAGGTTATGGGTTTGTAAAGGTTGATTCTAGTGGGAGAACTGCCTTTTTTCATGTTTCTATTTTTCCTCAGCGTTTAAGAAATGTTTTGGAGGAATATAAACCAATAACTGCTGAAATAGGTCCGGATCGAACTGGACAAGGGTTTCAAATAAAAGAGGTTTTGAAATATAATGGGGAAGCTTTGAACTAGTAGTTTTTCAACGACTTTGATTACAAATTAATCAATCAGTAAAACTGATTTTTAAATCAAAGTTCAAATAAAGGATGTCAAATATGTGCTTTATTCTTTATCTTCTTTTTGGGTAGAAGTAAAGTACAATTCCTTAAGCAACAAGATAGTTGGAATCGAGAGCTTCGCTACTGGTGAGACCCTGAATCGTTACAGTAATGTTCCAGACAAGATATAGTGATTTTCATGATTTCAAAGAAGAAACTCCCAGGCTGGTTCTGAATCATCAGATATAACTTTAATTGAATGTGGCACCATGTTTTGTTACCTATTGGGCTGCCAAAAAATGAATTTTCGAAATAAGTAAAGGCCAAACAAACGATAAAATAGCACGTGCTAAACAGAACCAACTGGAAGAAGGAGACCTTTTCAACCCTATTGAAAAGCTTTATAAAAAAGGAGTCGGTTCATTGGCCTATCGCGACAAATGGAACCTTTTCGACCAAATTTACTTTACTGAAAATCTCTTACACCCAAAAGGTGATACTTATCGATTTTGGAAGGTAAGGGTTTTCAATGCACCTTATTTGGTCTCAAAAAAGGGACAATACAAAGGCTATCCTTTTCGCACTTACGCGGGAGGCAGTCACACGGGAGGTTATTCAGACCATTTTCCCGTGTATATGTATTTGATAAAGGCATTACCTGACTCCTACCAAGGAGGAGAGCCAAAACGGTAAAACCTACAATTCAATAATCCGCAGGTTGCGCCATCTGACTTTAATACCACCTCCGTCATGAATCTGAAGCGCGATACTCCCTTCACCAGCTCCAATTTTGTCATCTGTAAAGTTGACCATTTCGGTACCGTTTAACCACGAGGTCAAGTGACCGCCTTCAACCCGTATTTTCATCGTATTCCACTCCCCCATCTTTAGAGCCTTGTCTTTTTCTGGGTGTGGCTTAATGATCCAACCACGGCCGTACGATTCGTAAACACCACCCGTATCGTGCCCAGGAGGGGCGACTTCGACTTGCCAACCACTGATTTTTGTGCCATCTATTGTCGAACGGATAAAGACACCACTATTGCCATTGGCCTCTTGTTTGAATTCTAAGGTGAGCTCGAAATTTTTGTAGTGGTCGTCGGTACCTAAGTACCCATAGGCTTCATCCGGGCCGCTCTCGCATATCAAAAGCCCGTCTTCAACATACCATTTTTCGGTGCCGTAGATGGTCCAGCCATCTAAGTTTTTGCCGTTGAAGAGTTCTTTTTCTTTGGGTGCACAGGATACAAATAGAACCATTGCGGTCAATAATAGGATACTTCTTTTCATTTTTTATCGGGTATTAGATGTAAATAAAGTTTAAGGTATATTCGACAGATTCTCGCCTACGCGAGAATGACAATAAAAGTGTTAGTTGAACCACTGCCCCCATGGAATTCTGCTGAGAATCAACACCAAGCCCAAACCATAGAAAATAGCGATACTTTTGAACTTTTTGCTGCCCTCCATAAATTTTTTGTGTCTCGACCAACCTATTGTAATCAGCACAATTGCAATAATATTGATAAATGGATGCTCTACCGCTAAAAGGCGCGACGCGGAATTTAGCCCGCCCATACCCAGTGTCTGAACTGCTTTTAGGCCATTTGGGGAAAGAAAGTACAAAGCTAAGCCCACCAACAATTGGAGGTGCGCTAATATCAACGCGAAAAGACTTAACCTCAAATCTTTTTGCATCGTGAACATTTTATTCCCTACCCAGCCCATAATGGCGTTGGCTACGGCCAAAAAGAGGACGGCTAAAACAATATAAGCCAGATAAGAGTGTAACTCATGTGCCCATTGCGTTGATAGTTCATATTCTTGCATAGTGTTTTATTTTAGTCTTTAAATGTACAGATTTTTGGGCATAAAAAAACCCTGCTTTTAGCAGGGTTTTTATTTAAAACACGAATTGATTCCCTAAAAATTGAATCGAACGCTAGCATCCCAAGTTCTTCCAAAACCGAAAAATACCCTGTTGCTTACATTAATCCCATTATATGATTCATCACCTGCTTCTATAAAATTATTTGTATCAGCTTCAGCAATGTAGGTAGTATCAAATACATTACGTACGTTCAATCTAAAGCTCAGTCTGTAATCACCTATCGGTAAACCGTATGAAATACCCGCATCAGCTAAGCCAAAGGAAGGTAATTTCAATGCCCCATTCTCATCAATATCCGTAGCATCAAAATCTGCATAAAGATTGTCGGCAAAACGGTAGCCAAAATCAACGCTTAAGTTTTCCAATATATTATAATCAGCACCGATAAATGCCGTAAACTGAGCAGCATCACCCACTTTTACACCATCTAATTCTAAGGTTTCAGTTAGCGCTTCTCCATTTTCATCAAGAATAGGAGATTGGTCGTTGTCAAAAAACGTTGCTGAAATATCATCTTTATACTCCCAGTTACCTATAGAAATCATACCGGTAAATGCCAGTTTATCACTAGCCTGAAATCTTCCATCCATCTCAATACCTGAATGTATCTGCGTTATACCTAGTAGATTTGCTGTGCCCCTTACTTCATCAGGTTCTCCAAAATTAAAGGTTGCGGTAACACTGTCAAATCTATCTTTCCAACTTGTTCGATATAAGTTAACATTCGCTCTGAAATTTGAACTTCGATACCCGTAGCCTAATTCTAGGCCCGTGATTTTTTCATTCGTTAAATTAGGGTTCAAATTGTTTCCAAAGTTTATGAAAACTGCATCAAATAATGGCTGCTTCTCATAATAACCACCATTAACAAACAAATTATGATTTTCGTTGATATTCCAGTTTAAGCCCCCTTTGACGTTTCCTCCAAGAATATTTTCAAAATCTGTCTTTTGAGGAGGTGTTTCTCCAAAGAACTCTTCTCTGGCAAAACCTTGATTTGATAATGCTCCTTGCACAAAGCCAGTAATATCTTCAGTGAAGTTATACTCCATTTGACCGAAGATCCCCAACCAATTTACAAAACCAGTATTATTGTAGTCAATTTTTTCCTCATCATCTATATTCCCGAAGACCCACCAAGGTTGATTCGACTCATAGGTTTCGAAGAACAAGTTAGTCGCCCCTTCACCAACCGGGTTATTTCTATCATCTGTTTGCTGATACGCATCGCCACCTAAACGACTATCGACCCTACGATAATGAAAACCTGTGTATTGTCTTACATCTATACCAAAATCAATAGTTAGTTTGTCACTGATACGATTATTGAAGTTTGCTAGTAGTCCATACCAGTTATGAGAGTTCACAGATGCTCTACGCGTGATACCGTTCGTATTATTTTCATTTGGGTTCTGATCACTATTATTGAGATAAAGACCGTCTATTTGCTCTCTTGGCGTATCACTGAAATCTGCAACCAATTGCCCACTATTGTAAGCAACAATATCATCTACTCTAATTAAACCATCGGCAGTTCTGGGCAAAGCAAATTGTCTTCTTCCATTAATCTCACCAATCTCTCCGGTACCACCACCACGACCAAATGAAGCGTACGCATTTGTCTGTAAGGTAGTCTTGTTGCTAATCTCCCAGTTCCAGGCTAGGCTAATAACTGGCTTGTGGTAAAAGTTTCTTCTAAAACTAAACTCCTTACCATTTAGATATCCCCAATCCTCATTATACCTTCTATTGGGCTCGCCATCACCCTTACCATACTGTATATGATTTTCAATAGACGATGCCCGACTTCTTTGGTGGTGCCATTGTGGAGCACCGGTTACCATAAATTCGAAATTATGGGCACCAGTTGTATAACCCAGTCCTACAAAAAAGTTGTATCCCTCAAAGTTAGTTCCATCAGCATACATATTGCCTCCCGTTCTACTTAAAAGTAACGAAGTAGAAAAACCGTTTTCTAAAACACCCGAAGAATAAGATGCCAATGTTTTAACATAACCATCATTACCAACAGTAGCTCCAATAGATCCGCCTTGAGGATTCTGAGAAGTTTTGGTCACAACATTTATCGTACCACCAACTGAAGAGACGGCAAGTTTAGAAGAACCCAAACCTCTCTGCACTTGAATGGCAGAAGTCACGTCTGAAAGTCCTGCCCAGTTACTCCAAAAAACACGACCATTCTCCATATCGTTGACAGGCACCCCATTGATCATTATTGCTGAGTTGTTCGTGTCAAACCCTCGAATATTTACTCGCCCATCACCAAAACCACCACCAGACTTGGTCGCATAAATTGATGGTGTCGTATTCAATATTTCAGGAAGTTCTTGAGACCCCAGTTTTTCTTGAATTTCAGCAAATTTAATTGTAGAAACAGCAACGGGCGTTTTCCGATCTCTCGCGATATCCTGGACACCAGTGACTATAACACCCTCCAATTCTTGGGCGTTAGGTTCCAAAGTTATTTGTGCAATCTGTCCCGGTCCTGTAAAAGGTATTCTCTTTGTTGTATAGCCGATATACGAAACCACTAGAGTTCCATCATTCTGCGATATCTCAATAGTAAAGTTTCCATCAAAATCGGCAGAAGTGCCATTTGTAGTTCCCTGCACTACTATACTCGCCCCAGGTAGTGGCCCGTTCATCTCGCCATCAATAACCGTACCCGTGATAGTTCCCTGCGAAAATGCAACGACCGACATTAAAAATGCGGCCATAGCGATGTAGAATTTTTTCATTTTTCTGAGTGTTTTTTAGTCTTTCAATTTTGCTGCAAAAGTGCCGTATTTTTAGCACCCGCACATTAAGAGAACGTTAAATTAGACGCAGCAAAATTAACATTAAATTGGCATATTGAACCTTGATAAACACGAAGTTATGAATAGGTTATCAAGAAATGCGAATGTGCTAATTCAACTCTTAAAAGAATGCAAAAGCTGTAACGTAGAAGCATCGTGATTGGCAATTTCAGAACCTTGAATATCCTTTAAGATCGTACCCGCCAATTGCTTGCCCAACTCTACGCCCCATTGATCGTAACTGAAGATATTCCAGAGTATCCCTTGTACGAATATTTTATGCTCGTACAGAGCGATAAGACTGCCCAGGCTTTTAGGCGTGAGCTTGTCGATAAAAATCGTATTGGTGGGCTTGTTGCCTTCAAACACTTTAAAAGAAACTAGTTTTTTGATTTCACTTTCAGACAACCCCTTATTTTCCAGTTCGCTACGGACCTCATCTGCAGTTTTACCGTTCATCAAGGCTTCAGTCTGGGCGAAAAAATTTGCCATTAATTTATTATGGTGGTCAGCGTCGCCATGCAAGGATTCTTTAAAACCAATAAAGTCGGCCGGAATCAGTTTTGTACCCTGATGTATTAATTGAAAGAAGGCATGTTGTGAATTGGTGCCCGGTTCGCCCCAGATAATAGTGCCCGTCTCGTAGCCCACACGGTTTCCGTTTCGGTCTACGCTCTTGCCATTACTTTCCATGATACCTTGTTGCAAATAAGCTGAGAATCGACTTAGATATTGTGTGTAAGGAATGATGGCCTCAGTTTCCGCTTCATAAAAATTATTGTACCAAACACTCAACAGTGCCAAAACTACTGGAATGTTATCCTCAAAGTCGGCCTCCTTGAAATGTTCGTCCATTTTATTTGCGCCGATCAAAAGTGCATCGAAATTTTCAAAACCAACGGCCAAGGCAATCGAAAGACCTACTGCACTCCATAACGAAAAGCGCCCTCCTACCCAATCCCACATCGGAAAAACGTTGTCGGCAGAGATGCCAAATTCTTTTATAGCCGAGGTATTGGTGGAGACGGCCGCAAAATGTTTGGCGATGTCTTCTTGGGTACCATGCTTTAAAAACCATCTTTTAATCGTGGTAGCATTGCTCAAGGTTTCTTGGGTCGTAAAGGTTTTGGAAACGACCACGAAAAGAGTGGTGTCTGCGTTTAATTCCTTCAACACTTCGTACACATGGTCTCCATCGACGTTGCTCACAAAATGTACTTTGAGATGGTTCTTATAAAATTTTAAGGCTTCGGTTACCATGGCAGGGCCCAAATCTGAACCTCCGATACCAATGTTAACAACGTCCGTAAACGCCTTGCCAGTGTATCCTTTTTTCTGACCAGAAATCACACTATCAGCAAACTCCTTGATTTGCGCCTTCACTTTATAGACCTCGGGAATTACATTTTCATCATCAACCAGAACGGTATCCGTTTTTTTTGCTCTTAAAGCGGTATGCAAAACTTCACGACCTTCGGTTTGGTTGATAGTTTCGCCTGCGAACTGTTTATTGATTGCATCTTTAAGTTGTACTTCTTCTGCTAACTGCAAGAGCAATTGAAGGGTTTCCTCAGAAATTCTGTTTTTAGAGAAGTCGACTAGAAAGTCGTTCCACTTTAAGGTGAACTTTTTAGCTCTATTTTTATCCGACCTGAAAAAGTCTTTTAAATGCCCACCTCGAGTATCGTTAAAATGTTGGGTAAGTTTTTGCCAAGCGGCTGTTTCCGTTGGGTTCGTGTTCTGTAATGACATTTGAGGTTTTTTTGGGAAATTAGTTGAAGGCCAAAATTAAGCCATAGCACTACTAAAACCAAACCCCTAAGGCGCCATTATTTATTGAGAAAAACCATATCGTCCGCATCAAGATTTTCTTCAACTGGCTTTTGAGGATAGAGCATACAATCCAATTGATCTTTCTTCGGAACGATGTAATCAAAATATTTAGGTTGCAGCGTCTCTGCCAATGGTTCAGCTTTTGGCAGTTCTTCTCTTAAAGGATCTACCTGCCTATCATTTTTCCAAAAACGATAGCAAACATGTGGGCCACTAGTATTTCCCGTCATGCCAATCCATCCGATAACATCACCTTGCCGAACATGATCGCCCCTCTTTACCTTCTGTTTTTTCATGTGAAGGTATTGCGTAGAATAGGTGCCGTTATGTCGAATTTTTACGTATTTACCGTTGCCTCCCTTTCGGGTCGATTCAGTTACCGTACCATCGGCCGTAGCCATAATGGGCGTGCCAACAGGCGCAGCGTAGTCTGTACCTCTGTGCGCCCTGATCCGGTTGCCGTAATAGCGTATTCTCCGCTTTAGATTGAAACGTGACGATATACGGCTGAATTGCACTGGTGCCCTTAAGAACGTTCTTCTTAGGTTATTGGCTTCTTCATCGAAATAATCTACGATACCTTTAAGTGAATCGTTTTCATAGGCGAAGGCGTAAATCGGTCTTCCCTCATGTTCAAAATATGCCGCCTCGATCGGGCCCGCACCCGCGTATATCGAATCGTTGATATATTTTTCTTTATAAATTACCTTGAACTTATCGCCTTTCTGAAGCCGGAAGAAATCAATCGTCCAAGCGTATACTTCAGATAGATTGTTTGTAATACTGTAATCAATGCCCTGATCTAAAATGGCTTCGGATAATGAAGTTTCGATGACGCCCGATGCTTCTCTCTCGACATACTTTACTTCTTTCTTCTCTCTGTAGGCATTGACACTATCCCTCAGATCGACAACGGTGTAGTTGATAGCATCGTTCTCATATATAAAGATTTGTGCAGTACCAGCGGTATCTTTTGATTTGAGAATAAGATAAGGTTTGCCTACACGAATTCTTCGTACATCGAAAGTGTCTTTAAATTCTTGGGTGATTTTTGCGATTTTGGGGTAGTCTACTTTATGCTCTAACATCAGTTCACCAAAGCTGTCGCCACTCTTGACCGTATCTTGTTGAACGGTAAAGTCATTTAGATTGAACCCGAATTGCTTTAAAACAGGTTTTTCAATGGGCACTATTGCCGCAATTTCTTTTTTAATGTTTTCCTGTTCTACTTTTGGTTTTTCTTCTTTACAGGAAACGGATAGTATAAGCAGTAAAATTAAGCCCCAGTATTTTCGCATTTTATTTTTTTATTTCCTTTTCGGGATTAAAGATATGGTCTACCCATTGTTTACCCCAATTATTTAACTCTTGTTTAGAATAGATTTCCGGAAAAAACACAACTTTCTGAAAACTGGGTGGCAAATACGCTTTCCAGTTTGTGCCCCCGGTAGCATCAATTTGCTCTTTGTCCTTTGATAAATATCGATGGGCAGAACCCATGTGCATCAAAGGCCAGTTTACGTTTGCATTAGTATCTAAAGTCTTTAACGCTTCTATCAGCTCTTTATTATCTTTTTTGGCCTTTGGCAATTGAAGATACTTGTGATAAATGGTATTGTTCCTGACCTGATTGGCAATACGTACCAATCGGGGCGTATATCTATATTCGAACTGTTTTAAGGTCAACGTTTTTTCTCCGGTAGCCAAATCGGTCGCTCCCTTTTTCCAATAGATTTGCTCGTACAGCTCTTCGATACTATTTTTCGAGGAATAATGGTCCCGTTGGCTATGATGCACCAAATTTTCCATTGAGGTAGCGTAAATTTCAATCATGCGATACTGAGCCGATTGAAAACCGCTGGCCGGAAGCAAGGCCATTCTGTAGTGCAAGAACTGTTCGCGCTCCATACCCTTAATCATAATACTAAAGGAAGAAATCAATGCTTCGTAATAACTATTGATTCGTCTTGCTTTCTCGATAAAGAAATTCAAGTTTTGCGATTTGTCATCGACCAGCTGCTTTTGCTCATGCAGAATGAGCTTAAAGTACAATTCGGTAATCTGGTGGTACATGATGAAGATTTCTTCATCGGGAAAATAGGTACGTGGCACTTGAATGCTTAACAGCGTATCGAGATGAATATAGTCCCAATACGTCAGGTAACGTTGGTAAAGCAATCCGTCTAGGTAAGAGCTTAAATCTTGGCCAGAGTCTTTGTATTTCTCCTCAAGCTTTAAAATCTGTGAATCGATCTGCTTTTTATTCTTCATTATCAAATGTTCTCGATACCATCGCTCCCTTAAACCATGAGATAGATCAAAATGGCACGAACCATACTATTTATGCTTTCAAAACTACGTAAAGATTTTTAATGAAGAAGATATTGAGGGGGCTTCTCTTATCGTGAGAAGCATACAGGGGGTGCGAATCCGAAATATCAATATATCAATCCATGATTATTCTAAACTGATGCTTTAAGCCGTTGTAAGCATCAAGGTCAGCTTTGATAGCGCCTACGGCCAAATCGGCCTGAATTCGCACCGGTATTCTATTATCGTCGGTAGAGACCCATAACGAAAGGCCTTCCTGTTCTTTGAAAATACGGCCCGACTGCACCAAGGGCCTGAATTTATAACATTCTATCTTACCGAATTTTGTTCTAAGCACTTCTGTGCCTAAATATTTCAATTTAAAGTTGAAAATACCTTCGTCGTCGAACAACATTTTCAATTTTATGGTTTGCCCTTCTACCAAATCTTTTGGCTCGTAATTGTTCCGGAGATAGTAAAAAGCTGATAGAAGATCTTGAATACTATCCTGCAAGTCGAAATCGAGCTTTTTCTTGTTCTTTTTATCGTTAAGAAAGGCCTTCTCCTTTTTGTGGTCAAAATTGATTTCTACATCTTTGGTATATCCTCCTTCGTTTATCTTACGAACAAATTTATAAGGTTTACCATCTTCCATATCGAAATAACTCTCATAGGTATCGTCGACTTTAAAGAACATGCTTGCGAAACCCGTAGTTTCGCCATGGCCAACGACATGATAAACCGGAACGCCCTCAATTTTCGCAGACTTCACATGGAGGGTAGCATAGCTAGCGTTCAGGATTCCGTAATGCATACGGAATTTCAACCACTCCCCTGGTTTGAAAGCGGATTCTTTTTTTGAAGATTTCTTACTTTTATTAGCAGATTTTATTAACCGTGAATTTAATACTAGGTCACTAGAGTCGCTTTCCTGTGCATTGGCAAGCAATCCGAACACTAGAAATAATAAGGTAAAAACTTTCTTCATCACTGTTGAAATTAGTGTAAAATTACAAAATGCATCCCAAAAACAAATTTAGGCTACAATAACTTAAACAATATTTATTCCAAAGTATTGTACGGCATAAAGTTCATATGCTAAAATAGGCTCTTAGCGCGTCTTGGATTAAAAAAAAGCCCCAACATCACTGTCAGGGCTTTTCCTAAATAACCAACCAAACTTTAAATTATGAAAAACCAATACTTAAAGTTGTAAGGGAACCACCCCTTACACGCACAAAATTAATACATACTATTGGTGTCCAAAAGCTTTTTAACGTACTTTAACTAAACCCTTAACAGATATTTATGCTTGTTTTATGAAAATTGGCGAATTGTTAAGAAAACCATGGCTTTTATAAGGTGCCTCGGGATTCCTGTTCTCGCTCAATGGCCTCAAAAAGCGCCTTGAAATTTCCCTTCCCAAAAGATTTAGCCCCTTTCCTTTGAATGATTTCAATGAACATTGTTGGCCTATCTAAAATCGGTTTCGTGAAAATTTGTAGCAGATAACCTTCATCATCCCTATCAATAAGGATACTTAGTTCTTTTAAAGGCGCAAGTTCCTCATCGATTTCGCCGACCCTGTCCAATACATCTTCATAATAAATTGGGGGTACCGTTAAGAACTCTATTCCACGGTCTCTAAGTGCCGTTACCGTCTCGATAATATTATCCGTGGACATAGCCATATGCTGAACACCGGCCCCGTTATAAAATTCTATATATTCTTCTATCTGTGACTTTTTTCTTCCGTCTGCCGGTTCGTTTATGGGGAATTTAATTCTTCCGTTACCGTTGCTCATTACTTTGCTCATCAAGGCCGTATACTCTGTAGAAATATCTTTATCATCAAAAGAGACCAATTGGACAAAGCCCATTACTTCTTCGTAGAATTTACACCATTTGTTCATTTCGTTCCAACC
>CAZRIE010000016.1:0-49844 GCA_964600075.1 uncultured Flavobacteriaceae bacterium | reverse complement strand
ACTAAAATCTAAAATTGAATCTTCTAAGAGTTGCTGCTCACTAGCTGGAAACAAACAAACCCATCAGCCTGTGCCAAATTAATCAAATCGCCAGAATCGTTGCCTCGAACCAATTTGGCATACAGTCGGGCTTCTCGCTATCCGGTTTTTACTTGAAGAAAAAGCGTTAGTGTTGGGTGTCGTTGTAAGGGTTCCGCTAAAACAACGGTTTGCTTTTCAATAGCGGAGAATTGTACTGCAATACCATCCTTTTTAGAGCGGTTGAAAGGCAGATAGTCACTGCCGGCCTTGATATCTTCAGCAAGAATACAGCCTACACTCTCAAGCAGCGAAACAAGTTCGTTTCCAAATTTTAATAGGTGTTCGAGAACTTTTTTGTGTGCTTCTTCGAAGGAGATTATTTGGGTAATTTAAAAATGTACAATTTGAAAACCTCTCCGTCCGGCAGGCGGATTTGAAAATAGTTTTGTTTTCAAATCTTTTCTTGCCAACAGCCTCTTATTTACTCGTCTTTTTTCTCCAAAGCCAACTGCCCACAAAATAGGCCACTAAGGCAATCAAGAAGTATCTGAAATACGATACTGGTTCTCCCTCGCCATTTACGGTAGTGAAGATACGGTCCCAACGTGGACGCCATTTAAGAATTCCTTGATTGAAATTATCAACGCTCAGCCAGATAAATATCGGCGTACCCACGATATGGTTTTCGGGTACATAGCCCCATGCACGGCTGTCTTCTGAGTGGTCGCGGTTGTCGCCCATCATCCAATAGTAGTCTTGTTTGAAGGTGTATGAATCTGACACCTGTCCGTTCAACATAATTTGGTTTCCCGAGGCGCTCACCGTGTTGCCTTCGTACTCACGAATAATTTTTTTGTACAACGGCAAAGTTTCCACAGTAAGGGCAACAGTCTTTCCTTTTTCGGGAATATAGATAGGCCCCAATTGATCATAGTTCCATGGATAGCTGGGGTTTTGAGGAAAATTATTTCGTCCGGCCGCACCTTTTGTATCTGCCTCACGAACAACAGAATCAATCGAAGATTCTTTTTGTAACGCCGCTACCATTTCATCGGTAAGTGCGCCTCTACGAGACCTTGAAGTTTCTTCGGTAAGGGCCAAACGTTGATTTCGAATAACATTCATCGGAATACCGGTGGATTTCGAGTACAAAGCAATCTTTCCACCGTCTATTCTTTCCGTATAGATTAAGTATTTTTTTATGGCATCGAACTGGACTTGATTTATTGGACTGGAAATATACTTTCTGTCGAAGTCCATTACACCTATCTTCTGCAAAACCTTTGAAGACACCCCTTTGTTGGCATGAATCATATAATCGTACTGTGGTTTAGCCCTATCCGGAAGCACCAATTGCTTCCCATTGATATAGACATAGCCGTCGATAACGGCCAACGAATCCCCCGGAATACCTACACAACGTTTTACATAGTTTGATTTCTTGTCTATAGGCTTGTCAACACCGGCCTCTTTCTTGAAAAACTGACGCACCGTGTCGGCAGGCCAGCTAAAAACAACAATATCATTACGGTCTACTTTGGTAAAACCGGGCAATCGGAAATAGGGGAGTTGCGGTTTGCTTAGATATGATTTCACACCCGCTAATGGCAACGTGTCATGTACCATTGGTGCGGCAACAGTCGTCATGGGAGTTCTTGCCCCATAATGGAATTTACTTACGAACAATAAATCACCAACACGCAATGTTCTTTCCAATGAAGGTGTCGGAATCACGTAGGGCTGAATAAAATAGGTGTGTACCAAAGTTGCCGCTATCACAGCAAATGCTATAGAACTGACCCATTCACCCATAGCTGTTCTTGGGTGCAAACTACGGTCTTCTACGTATTTAACATCGAGAGCATAGTTCACGTAATAGACATAAAAACCGAAGGTGAGAACGACCAACCACGTTTCCAGAAGGCTACTTCGGCCGAAACTTCGTATGGTCTCGATCCAAAGAATGGGAAACATCAAAAGGTTGATAATTGGAATAAAGAGGAGAATAGTCCACCAAGTAGGGCGATTAATGATTTTCATCAAAACGATGGCATTATAAATGGGAATAGCAGCTTCCCATGCCTTTCTACCGGCTTTCACGTACAGTTTCCAAGTTCCTAAAAAATGGATGATTTGAATAATCAGAATAAATAATAGCCACTGTGTTACGTTCATTTGTTTGTCTTAATGATATTGGTATACTGCAAATAAGCTTAAATCTCGCGAAAATACTGCCTCCGTTAACCTAGGTTTAACACATCTTTCATAGTAAAAACCCCTGTTTTTCCAACTATCCACTCGGCGGCTATCACAGCACCAAGGGCAAAGCCTTCCCTGTTATGCGCGGTATGTTTTATTTCGATGCTATCGACCTCGCTACTATACTCAACAGTGTGCGTACCTGGCGTGTTGCCTATTCTTTTTGAAGCAATTGGGAATTCTCCGTCTGATGCATGAGCCAACTTCCAAGCTTTGTGGTCACTGTTTTCGATAATGCCTTCGGCAAGTGTAATTGCAGTTCCACTGGGCGCGTCCAATTTTTGGGTATGGTGTATCTCTTCCATGGAAATTTCGTATTGGTTCAGATTACGCATCATTTTTGCCAAATACCGGTTCAGTTCAAAAAATACGTTTACGCCCAAGCTAAAGTTCGATGCATAAATAAAAGCTCCTTTTTCTTGCTGGCATAGGGCTATGGCCTCATCGTAGTTTTCGAGCCATCCGGTAGTACCCGATATAACGGGTACACCATGCTCAAAACATTTGGTAATGTTCCCAAAGGCGGCTTCGGGCATGCTAAAATCGATGGCAACATCCATATTCGAGAAATCAATGGTCTCGGTATCCAAATCGATTTTGGCTACTATAGTGTGATTTCTACTCTGGGCGATCTGTTCGATCATTCGCCCCATTTTTCCGTATCCGAATAATGCTATGTTCATGGGTATGCTATTTTTATTGTCATTACGGCCCTTCGACCCTGCTCATGATAAACTCCGGCAGCAATCTGTCCGGGTTATTAGGTTGTTCAGGTATCGAGTTATTGTGTTTATAAGTTTATCGGTTTGTGAGTTGATAAAATCTACGGAATCTTTTCCTCGATTACTGATTACTGATTACTGATTACTGATTACTAGAATTTTATCACCACCGCCATTCCATAATTTGGGCTATTGGTTATGGGGTCGAGGCCTATAAACGGTTCCATATCAAAACTCAAATCATCATCAACGTTGAACTGCTTTAAATGGGCATCTACGTTAGCATCTACTATATTCAGGGCATATAGCGCAATAGTGAGCAATAATAAAAGGTCTCGGTCCCGTTGAAACTTTTCTTGTTCGTTTTGTAGATCTTCCAAATCTATAAGTGGGCCGGTACCAGTACCAAAAGGGTCATAAAATTCATCGTCTGTAAAACCTGCTAATCTTCTTTTAAAAGCGGTTCGTACACGGTCGTAACGCTGATCGTTCCATATATAGCCATAAATGGACGCCCCGATGGCTCCATAAACGATAGGAACTTTCCAATAGCGTTTGTTGTAGATTTGCCCAAGCCCTGGGAATGCGGCGGAATAAAAAGCCGCTTTACTCGGTGCTAATGGATTGATGCCTACTTTTTTCGACTTTAATGTGTCAATAACGACAATGCCTTCTTGTTTCAAATCTATCTGAAGGGAATCGACCTCTTGATTTTGAGGAACTTCTTCTTGGGCCTTAATGACCATCGCAAAAAGTCCGAAAAAAAATAATGTAACTAGGGATTTACTCACCTAAGATCAATTTTTTGATTCGTTTAAACTCTTCCTTGGAGTGGAACGGGATTGTTATTTTTCCGCTGCCCTTTTCGGAAGCCGAGATAGCAACCTTAACGGAAAGATGGTTGGTGAATTCTTCAATGTTTCCTTGTGCAAATTCGGGAGTTTTGTTTACTGTTTTCAAGCTTTTTTCGATGTCAGAACCCTGATGATAGGCTTTGACTGCACGTTCGGTTTCACGAACCGAGAGGTTTTGACCGACGATTTTTTCATAAAGTGAGATCTGGTCTGCTTTTTTGTCGATGTTTACCAAAGCTCGGCCGTGCCCCATACTAAGAAATCCGTCGCGGATACCGGTTTGTATAATTGGATCTAACCGCAGCAATCGCATATAGTTGGTTATAGTAGAGCGCTTTTTGCCCACGCGATTACTCAGTTTTTCTTGAGTCAATTGAATTTCATCAATCAGTCGTTGGTAAGAAAGTGCAATCTCAATAGGATCCAGATCTTGGCGCTGGATGTTTTCCACCAAGGCCATTTCTAATGACTCTTGATCATTGGCGATACGAATGTAAGCCGGAATCGTTTTCAGGCCAACCAAGCGCGATGCGCGATAGCGACGTTCTCCTGAAACAAGCTGGAATTTGTTGAAATCAAGCTTTCGTACTGTGATGGGCTGAATAACACCAAGTTCCCTTATGGATGTAGCCAATTCATGAAGTGCTTCATCGTTAAAGTTAGAACGTGGTTGAAATGGGTTTACTTCAATGGCTTCGACATCCAATTCGACAATATTACCAACAACTTTGTCGGCATTCTTATCTGCCGCGGATTGAATATCGTTCTCCGGGTCTTTTAAAAGAGCAGAAAGTCCCCGACCTAAAGCCTGTTTTTTAGTTGCTCTCGCCATTAGGCTATCTCTTTGTTTTTCTTTACAACCTCATTGGCCAAGTTCAGATAGTTGGCCGCACCTTTACTGCTCGCATCATATTTGATAATGCTTTCACCATAACTAGGCGCTTCACTGAGGCGCACGTTGCGCTGTATAATAGTATCGAATACCATATCGGCAAAATGTTTGCGTACCTCTTCAACCACTTGGTTCGACAGCCGTAATCTAGAATCGTACATCGTTAACAACATGCCTTCGATATCTAAATCGGGATTATGAATTTTCTGAATGCTTTTTATGGTGTTCAAGAGTTTACCGAGGCCTTCAAGTGCAAAATACTCGCATTGTATCGGAATGATTACCGCATCAGCGGCAGTTAATGCATTTAAAGTTAATAGGCCCAATGATGGTGCGCAATCGATAAGAATGTAGTCATAAGTATCGCGCAAATGGGATATCGCCTTTTTCATCATGTATTCCCGCTCGTCTTTATCTACCAGTTCGATTTCAATGGCGACTAGATCGATATGCGCGGGGATAAGATCTAAGTTAGGGGAATCGGTGGCAATAATAGTTTCTTGTGCCGTCTTGGTATGCTCCAGTAATTGGTACGTACCAAATTCTACATTTTCAACCTCTATGCCCAAGCCTGAAGTCGCGTTCGCCTGCGGGTCTGCATCGATTAAGAGCACCTTCTTTTCCAATACACCGAGAGAAGCGGCTAAATTAATCGTTGTAGTGGTTTTTCCTACCCCTCCCTTTTGATTTGCAATAGCAATTATCTTGCCCATTATCCGTCTAGATTAGGGGTAAAAATACGATTATTTACGATGCCATTGAAACCATTTTGTTAACACCAAGTGAATAACTATCCTAATCTGCGTTAAAGTTCGTTAAGGCGGAGGAAATGAAGTTAAGGTTAAAGTGTGAAGGGCAAAATAGGCTTATAATTGAAGAATATTATTTTTTTAACGCGTATTACTCATGGCCTAATCCTTATTCTTTAGCTTCAAACTATCCTCGTACTCTATCAAGTATATTTCTTCGTTTTTTTTCTTGAGATAATAGTGTTCACGGGCGAATTTTTCAAGCTCTTCCGGGTCTGATAGCTTTTCAAGAATTTTCTTGTCGTTTGCAATTTCTTCTCTCAGAAATTCCTGTTGCTTTTCGAGCTTATTGATCTGTTTCTTGAGTTCTAAGTGTATGAGCAATGAGTTGGTGTCGAAAAATAGCATCCAAATCACAAAAGCGGTAAGCACCAGAATGTACATGTTTGTGAGTAGACTGAACCATTTTTTCTTTCTCAAATCCTTTAAACCCATTTTTCCTAAACTAATTTTTCACTGATGATCGTGCGTACAATATCAACAGCAACTGTATTGTATTTATTGTTTGGAATGATGATATCTGCGTATTCCTTACTTGGTTCAATGAACTGCAAGTGCATAGGTTTGATGTTTGTTTGGTATTTTTCAAGGGTTTCGTCAAGGTTCCAGCCCCTTTCGTTAACGTCTCTTTTTAACCTTCGAATAAGTCGCTCGTCGGAATCGGCATGCACAAAAATCTTGATGTCCATCATTTTGCGGATATTGGCATTCGTCAGAATCAAGATGCCTTCAACGATAAGCACTTTTGTCGGTTGTACAACGACCGTTTTGGCAGTACGGTTACACTCCAAAAACGAATATACCGGCTGTTTGATAGAATTTCCTTCTTTCAAAAGTTTGAGGTGCTGCTCCAACAAATCAAAATCAATAGATTGCGGATGGTCAAAATTTGTCTTACGCCTTTCCTCTAAAGATAAATGAGAAAGGTTGTAATAATAGGAATCCTGTGAAATAACGCCAACTTCTCCAACGGGAAGCTCATTGATAATTTGGTTGACGACTGTTGTTTTTCCGCAGCCTGTACCTCCGGCAATTCCTATAATCAACATTCTTCTCAATTTTCATCAAAAATACATATTTGAATGAGAACCTAGACTGCTTCGCTTCTAGAAACGAGAGACAAGACTAAATTTAGATATAGATTGTTAAACTTTGGTCAATAGCAGAAGAGATTGAATCGAGAAACTGACTACGCAAAAATTCATATTGATTTTTTGTCTTTTTTCTTGGTTCTTTCCTCTCGTTTCTGATTATATATTTTATAGTCAGAGGGCACAATAATCTTTTCAATTCCATGTCAGTTACCAATCCCTATCCCTATTTTTGCGCAATGCAAAACGAAAATGTAAAACCCAATTTCGAGTTTATAGCGTTGATGGCCTCTTTGATGTCAATCGTAGCCTTGGCTATCGACGCGCTATTGCCCGCTATTTCGCAGATCGGGATATCGATAAATAGTTTGGATCCAACTGAAAACCAGCTATTGATTACCATGATTTTTTTGGGTCTTGGGGTTGGGCAATTATTTTTTGGGCCGCTATCGGATAGTTTTGGGCGTAAACCTATCGTCTATGCCGGATTTGTTCTCTTTGCAGTAGCAAGTGCTATTTGTGTTCTTGCGACCTCGTTGGAAATTATGATTGCGGGAAGGATTCTGCAAGGTGTTGGACTTTCCGCACCGCGAACCATTGCCATTTCGATTATTCGAGATACGTACAAAGGCGATTATATGGCCAAGATTATGTCTTTCGTTACCGCTTTTTTTATTTTGGTGCCTGTGGTTGCTCCTGCGATCGGAAAATGGATTATGGATGCTTTTGGTTGGGAAGCCATATTCTATGTACAATTGTTCTTCGGATTGGTGGTCTGTATTTGGTTCTGGAAACGGCAGGTAGAGACTTTGAAACCACAATATAAAGTGCCTTTTTCCGGTCGAGTATTTATAAGTGGTTTGAAGGAGTTCTTAAAATTCAAGGAAACCATCGCCTTTACCTTTACGTCAGGATTCGTTACCGGGGCATTCTTAGTGTATTTAAGTGCCTCTCAGCATGTTTTCGAGGATCAATACGGATTGGCAGAGTCCTTTCCCTATATTTTTGCGGGATTGGCCGTGTCTGTTGGCCTCTCGACCTTTTTAAACGGTACACTGGTGCTTCGTTTCGGAATGCGTAGGTTGGCCCTGATGGCCATTACCGCTTTCACCATCATCGCAATGGCGTACGTGGTTTTATTTTTGAACCAGCCAAACCCAAGTGTTATAGTTTTGGTTGCCTTTTTGTTCGTTCAGTTTTTCTGTTTAGGCTTTTTATGGGGCAATTTTCGTTCTATCGCCATGGAACCTATCGGTCATATTGCAGGTATCGGAGCGGCCATAAATGGTTTCGTATCTACCGTTCTTGCTGTACCTATTGCCAACTACATAGGTGGTTTTGTACAAGAGACAGTTTGGCCCATGTTCGTGGGCCTGGCTATCTGCGGCTTACTTTCGTTGGGAATAATGTTGTTGGTACGCAAGCCTAGAATGATTGCGCGTAAAGCGATTCGCTAGCATCAATCCTCACTAGTCTGGCACAATTTGTCTATAACACATTCTCCATAATCTCTTTGACCACCTCAGGGTTCAATAGTGTACTGGTATCGCCGAGATTAGAGGTGTCCTTTGAAGCGATTTTACGAAGTATACGCCGCATAATTTTTCCGCTGCGGGTTTTCGGTAGTCCTGATACAAATTGAATTTTATCCAATTTGGCGATAGGGCCTATCTGTTCGGTAATCTGCTGATTGATTTCTTTTATGAGGTTTTCCCGGTTTCTGCTTTCCCCCACTTCCTTTAAAATCACATAGCCATAAAGTGCGTTTCCTTTTATATCATGTGGAAAACCTACAATCGCACTTTCCGCTACGGCAGGATGTTCGTTGATGGCATCTTCGATAGGGGCCGTGCCCAGATTATGCCCAGACACGATAATCACGTCATCTACACGCCCGGTAATCCTATAATAGCCAACGGCATCCCTTAATGCACCATCCCCTGTAAAGTACATGTCTTTGTATGCCGAAAAATAGGTTTCTCGATAGCGATCATGATTGCCCCAAATGGTTCGGGCAATAGAAGGCCATGGGAATTTGATGCACAATCGCCCAGAAACTTGATTGCCTCTGATTTCCTTTCCCTCTTCGTCCATTAATGCTGGTTGTACCCCTATAAACGGTAAGGTGGCATACGTTGGGGTGGTCGGGGTTACGTACGGAATAGGAGTAATCATAATGCCTCCCGTTTCCGTTTGCCACCAGGTATCTATTATGGGGCTATTGTTTTTACCCACATTATTGTTGTACCAATGCCAAGCTTCCTCATTGATAGGCTCGCCTACCGAGCCCAAAACCTTTAATGAAGAGAGGTCGTATTTGTTTACAAATTCAAGATTTTCTTTGGCCAGAGCTCGAATCGCCGTCGGTGCCGTATAAAATTGGCTCACCTTATGCTTTTCAACGACTTCCCAAAAACGTCCGTAATCGGGGTAGGAGGGAACGCCTTCGAACATTACTGTAGTCGCCCCGTTTGCCAATGGGCCGTAAACGATGTAAGAATGTCCCGTTATCCATCCGATATCAGCGGTACACCAATAGATATCTTCTTCTTTGTATTGAAACGCATTTTTGAAGGTGTAGGCCGTATAGACCATATAGCCAGCTGTTGTATGTACCATGCCTTTTGGCTTTCCGGTTGAACCGGAAGTATATAGGATAAACAATGGATCTTCGGCATCCATTATTTCGGCGTCGCAGTCGGCATAGGCATTATCTAATAGCGGTTGTAACCATTTGTCACGGCCTTTTTTCATATCGATATCGCTATTGATGCGCTTGGCCACCAACACGCTTTCTACACCGAGGCAATCTTCCAATGCTTTGTCAACAATACCTTTGAGGTCTATGGACTTCGCACCACGATATGAACCGTCAGATGTCAAAACAACTTTACAATCGGAATCATTAATACGAGTGGAAAGTGCGTTGGCCGAGAAGCCCGCAAATACCACGGAGTGTATAGCCCCAATACGTGCACAGGCCAAAAGAGAAATAGCGAGTTCTGGGATCATTGGTAAATAAATGCAGACACGATCCCCTTTTTTAATGCCATGGTCTTTCAAAACATTTGCCATTCGGCAGACCCGTTCGTGCAATTGTCGATATGTAATGTGTTCGGCTTCTTCCTTTGGGTCGTTAGGTTCAAAAAGAATTGCTGTTTTATTGCCGCGCGTTGGCAAATGTCGATCAAGACAGTTTTCGGTGATGTTAAGTTTTGCACCTTCGAACCATTTGATTTCCGGTTTTGAGAAATCCCAATTCAGAACATTGTCCCATTTTTTTCGCCATATAAAATGTTCTTCGGCAATTTCTTCCCAAAAACCTTCCGGGTTGCGAACGGACTTTCGATAGACCTGATAGTACTCCTCTAAATGTTTGATGTGATAGTTGCTCATATTGCCTTGAATTCTTTTTGTTATGATAGGAATTACGGTGAAGCACACCTCTAAATTGCAATCCTCTTCGTCGTGCCTCCTTGTCGGTTGCAAGTCAAGGGGGCATTCAATGATTAAAAATAGTTAAAAATTAATGATTTGAAGCCTCACCCGCCCCGATAGGAATCCGAATATCCTCAACGATTTCCTGTACACTTTCAGGTGGGTCAGGCGTAAATTGCATAATAACTATGGATACGATGAAGTTGACCAACATCGCTACACTGCCAAAACCCTCTGGCGAAATACCGAACCACCAATCTTTTTCTAATCCCGCAACCGCTTCTTTTCCTCCGTCGAAAATTCCGAACTTGAATTTAAGCATATAAAAAAGCATCAACGAAATACCTACAACCATACCAGCGATGGCTCCTTCTTTGTTCATTTTTTTGTAAAATATTCCGAGTACTATGGCAGGAAAAAACGAAGCAGCTGCTAAGCCAAAGGCTAAAGCAACTACCGCTGCCACAAAGCCTGGTGGGTCAATACCAAAATAGCCTGCGATTACTACCGCTACAGTTGCGGCGCCTCTTGCAGCCCAAAGCTCACCTTTTTCCGAAATATTGGGTTTTAGTATCTTCTTAATTAAATCATGTGAAATGGAAGAAGAAATCACCAATAAAAGGCCAGCAGCGGTTGAAAGTGCGGCAGCTAAACTACCAGCAGCTACTAATGCAATTACCCATGCTGGAAGATTGGCGATTTCAGGGTTGGCCAATACCATAATATCCCTATCAACGGTAAGTTCATTTAAATTCGCATCGGCTACATATTGAATTTTACCATCTCCATTTTTATCATCGAAAGCGATAAGTTCTGTCTTTTCCCACGTTGAGAACCACTCGGGCATATCTGAATAAGGTTGACCACTTACCGTATTTATCATATTCGTTCTAGCAAATACCGCTACGGCAGGTGCTGTGGTGTATAATATGGCGATAAGTAATAATGCCCACCCAGCTGATTTACGAGCGTCTTTAACTCTTTTAACGGTGAAAAAACGAACGATTACATGGGGTAATCCTGCCGTACCTACCATTAATGCCAATGTAATGGCAAAAATATCGATCATCGATTTAGAACCGTTGGTATATTCATCAAAACCAAGTTCAGTGGAGAGTCCGTCTAATTTATCCAACAAAAATGTTCCAGAACCATCGTTCAATGTGGAACCCATACCCAATTGTGGAATAGGATTTCCGGTCATTTGAATGGAAATGAAAATCGCAGGAACCATAAAAGCAAAAATCAGAACGCAATACTGCGCTACCTGTGTATAGGTAATTCCTTTCATCCCTCCCAGGACAGCATAAAACAGGACGATAATCATTCCTATGATTACTCCAGTATTAATATCAACTTCTAGAAAACGAGAAAATACCAATCCCACACCACGCATTTGTCCAGCTACATAGGTAAAAGAAACGAGCAAAGCACATATTACGGCAACAATCCGAGCCGTATTCGAGTAGTACCTATCCCCAATAAAATCAGGTACTGTGAACTTTCCGAATTTACGCAGGTAGGGTGCAAGTAGCAGTGCCAAGAGCACATAGCCTCCCGTCCATCCCATTAAATATACAGAGCCGTCATAACCCGCAAAGGCAATGATTCCGGCCATGGAAATAAAAGATGCGGCGGACATCCAATCTGCTGCGGTCGCCATTCCGTTCGCCAAAGGAGAAACACCACCCCCAGCAACATAAAATTCTTTTGTAGAGCCAGCTCTCGACCAAATAGCAATACCGATGTAAAGGGTAAAAGTGATTCCGACTAAAATATAGGTCCAAGTTTGAACGGTCATGTATAGTATTTTTATTTTCATTCCCGAGAAGTCGAGAATCTGTTGGTTGTTTAGTTATTTATTGGATACTGGATGTGTCTCATTCATCATACCCGTACTTCTTATCGAGTTTATTCATCAATCTCACATAAACAAAAATCAAAATGACAAATACATAAATTGAACCTTGCTGGGCGAACCAAAAGCCGAGTTTGAAACCTCCTATTTGAATGGTGTCCAAGGCATCTTTAAAAAGGATTCCTGCCCCATAAGAGACTGCGAACCAAATTGCAAGAAGAATAAATAGATATCTTACGTTTTCTTTCCAGTATGCGGAGGCGTTCTTTTGTTTTTCTGACATTTGTTAATCGTGTTAAATATGTTGTGGAAGATACTCATTTGTTATGAAAACCGAAATAAGAACGATCAACTTGGTAAATAAACCACACCGCTTGAAGAGTCTGATTTTGCACCGGTTACCGAACTCAAGACATTGGTTTTAATTTCCAGTCGAAGTATGGCCATAAGTGCAAAGACCAAGGCTTCTTTAAATTCAATCAATTGTTTTGAGGGTACTATTACTTTCGTCGCGCCTCCCAATTTTTCTTGTAAAGTGTTTATGAGAAAATTGTTCAACGCCCCACCACCGGTTATAAATACTAAGCTGTCGCTAGAGGTTAAATTTTGCTTTATTTGGATGGCCACTTGTTCGGTGATGTGATCGATGCTTGTGCGTAAAAGGTTCGCCATGCTATCTTGTGTACTATCTACAATTGGAATTACTTTGTCTACAAACCACTCATAACCAATTGATTTCGGAAAGGGGAGTCTATAGTATGCCAACCCATTAAGCTTATTTAGCATTTCTGAATTCACTTTTCCGCTTTGGGCAAGTTCCCCGCCTTTGTCAAAGTCGAGACCGTTTTTTCTTGTGATATGGTTAAGTATCATGTTTGCTAATCCGATGTCGAAGGCATTGCGTTTACCATTTCTATCAAAAGAGACATTGCTGATTCCCCCAAGGTTCAAACAGAAATCATAGTCGCCAAAAAATAAGCGGTCGCCAATAGGAACCAAAGGGGCCCCCTGGCCACCCAATGCAACGTCGTTGGTTCGGAAATCACAAACTACCTTTTGCCCACAAGCGTTTGCCAAATGTTGCCCGGAACCGATTTGAAATGTCAGTCCTTTTTCGGGTTGGTGGTGTGCAGTATGGCCGTGACTGGCAATATAGTCTACTTCTAAACCATTTTTCTCGATAAAAGTTTTGGCTTGTTCCCCCAACCACATACCATATGTATTATGGAATTTTAGCAATTCATCAGCCGGAAGAAAAATAGAATCCTTTAATTTGGTCTGCATTTCGGAAGAATAAGAAATGCTCTTGGTCTGTTTAATTTCGAATTTCCAACTATTTTCTTCTTGCCAAATATGACAAAAGGCGAGATCAAGGCCATCTAAAGAAGTGCCTGACATGAGCCCAATGATTTTATGAATTTTCATAGTTCTTAAATGCTTACCGAGAGTTTTCCTTTCGCTTTCAATTTTCTTAAAAAATGCGATGCGGCTACTTCTTGAAATACTTTAAAATGCTGATAAACAATAATTGTAGCTTTAGTATTTTTTGAGTCGATATGGTTCAATACGTATGGATTCCCGAAGAGGTACAGAACCACATTTTTTGTTTTGATCAGTGTGTTTATGGTCTCAAGCTCTTTAGTGGAAAACCCGAAATTATCAGATGGTTTTATTTGTGGAGGAAAGAGGGCCAACAGTATGTTTTGTGCATTGGTTGAAATTTTATCTCCTAAAGTATTCGAATTAAACCTCTTGTTTTTTAAGATAGTTTTAAAAAATTGATTTTCAATAGTATGTAAATTTTCAACAGGTATATAAACATCTTCAGTAAATTCGGAAATATCAATTTCTGAACCCTTAAACAGCGTTAGGCTTTGCTCGGCTATTTTTTTATTTAATTCATGCGGAGTTGTTAGTTTTAAACCTGCCTCGCCTGTAAGCAGGCTCGAACTTGAAACCTTTGATTGCATCGCTTTTTCCTTGAGCTTCCAGACGCGTTCAAAACTTTCTTCGATTTGCTTTTCGGATGCGTTTTCAAGAATACTAGTAATACCTTCTTCGGTGTGTTCGGCAAAACATAAAACATCGTTACCGGCATCAAAAGCAAGCCATTCTAAATTGCCTTTTGTGGGATAGTTTTTCGAGACGGCGTGCATGTTCAATGCGTCGGAAATAACCACTCCCTTGAACCTCATTTCATTACGTAGCACTCCTTTGATGATATCTTTGGAAATGCTTGACGAAATGGTTTTTCCGTTAGCTAGTGAAGGAACAGACAGATGGCCCGCCATTACCGAATCCACTCCTTCATCAATTAGTTTTTGAAACGGGTATAGTTCGTTTTCAAGCAATTCATGTTTTGACTTATCGATCAGCGGAAGCCCTAAATGCGAATCCGTAGCCGTATCGCCGTGACCCGGAAAGTGTTTGATGCTCGTCAAAACACCTTCACTTTGCGTGCCTTTAACATAGGCGTTCGCCTTTTCGGCAACGATATCTCTTTGTTCCCCAAAAGAGCGATATCCGATTACGGGATTGTTCGGATTATTATTGATATCGACACAGGGAGACAGATTCCAATTGATGCCTGCGGCTTTGCAATCTCTTGCGATATTTTGTCCAACCGCAAAAACCAAATCAGTATTGCCTTGAATTGCACCCAAAGTTATTGCGTAAGGGTATTGTGGTGTGTTTTCAATGCGCATGGCCAATCCCCATTCTGCATCGATAGCTATTAGCAGCGGATATTTAGCCACTTCCTGATAGCGCTGAATCAGTGCCTTAAGCGTGTCAAAACTATTTTCGTGATAGATGACTTTCTTTTCTACATGTCCAGCAGGTAGGTTTTCTTCGTAATTGGTTGCTGCACTTGCCCTAGAGTGAAAAAAACAAAGTGCACCAACACCTTGTTCTTGAATCAATAGTTCGAGTCGTCGTATTTCTTCCTCGGTATCGTTAATAAAGGCCGCGGGCATAAAGAGTTGACCCACTTTTTCCTTCAAAGAAAGGCTTTTTTTCGCCACGTGATACTTAAGCACTTTGTTCATCTTTCTCTTTTGCTTTGCCGAAATCAGCAGGATATTTAATATATCTAAGTATAAAAAATGCCGGTAAGGCGGCGAATACTACCCAAATGAAGAAACCGTCATAGCCCAACCATTCTTGCATAAAACCACTGATAAGTCCTGGTAACATCATTCCCAAAGCCATAAAACCTGTTGCTAATGCGTAATGAGAGGTTTTTGAATTTCCTTCGGCAACATAAATCAAGTAGACCATAAAACCTGCAATGCCAAAACCATAACCAAATTGTTCTACAATGACGGTTCCCGTGACCGCCCATGCTGCGGTAGTTCCTGTAATTGCTAACAATGCGTAAAGTGCGTTCGGAGCATTAAGTGATATTAACATGGGTAACATCCATTTTTTTAACCCCTGTCGTGAGATTAATATTCCGCCTAGAATGCCTCCGATCGTTAAAAAGACAACCCCAATTGTTCCGTAAATGGTACCAACTTCTGATGTGCTATACCCTAGTCCACCAACAGACGTAGGGTCTAACAGGAAAGGGGATGCCATTTTCACCAATTGCGATTCGCCTAATCTGAAGAACAAGATAAATGTTATGGCCATGCCCATACCAGGTTTTTTGAAGAATGAAACAAAAACTTCCAAAAAGCCCTTTGGCTTTTCAAGTACTATGGCCTGCGAGCTTTCGAATTTTGGTGTAACAAAAAAGTTTGATAGCGTCATGAGCAACATCAGTGCACCTGCGCATAGCATAGTATAAGACCAAGCTTTTGTATTATCACCATATTTATTTTCTAAAAAGCCTGCTAACACTACTAATAAACCTTGCCCTGTTACACTAGCTAGTTTATAAAACACACTTCGCATTCCAACAAAAAATGATTGCTTGTCTTCTGTTAGACCAATCATATAATAGCCGTCGGTTGCAATATCATTTGTGGCCGAGGCAAAAGCAACCATCCAGAAGCAAGCTAGGCTGGTGACAAAAAAAAAATTCGTTGGCAAAGTCAGTCCTATGGCCAAAAGCGCTACGGAGGCGAGTAATTGCATCCCTAAAAACCAATTGCGTTTTGTGCTTTTTATATCAACGAATGGACTCCACAACGGTTTTAAGACCCAGGGCAAGTATAAGAGGCTAGTATATAAACCTAAATCAGAGTTACTAAACCCTAATCTTTTGTACATAATAACAGACACGGTCACCACAAGTGCATAAGGTAGCCCCTGTGCAAAATAAAGTGTAGGCACCCAAGCCCAAGCCCATTTGTTTTTTTGGATCATATCAGTTGGTTTGTTTTAAATGTATGATTTTCGGTTCACTTTCATGTCCAAATTTGTCTATAAAAATGATTGCGATATGATTTTTGTTTTTAATTAGCTTCGCTTCTAAGTCAATTTGGTTTCCCTTTTTTAAAAAAGTTTTGGTCAATAGTTTCTTAATGGGATATGCTGCCTTATTATTTTTTCCAGAAGGATAAACCATTGCGTAACGCATCCCTTTTAAATCATTGAATTTCAAGCGAATATTTTTTTCGATAGTCTGAATGGATTCGAGCTTGATTTCGGGGCTACCGGTTACTTCAGCAAATGGGGAAATAGGAGACAAGGCCTTACGTTTGTAGTATTTCTTTTTAAGGTATTTCACCACATCAGCATTGTTCTGCATTAAACTTTTAGCACTGAAGAACACGTTACCGGTAACGGCTTCGCTGTTTCTAGACAACGTCAATTGGTTGGGAAGCTCTTTTTTCTTATCCCAAGCCTTATCACTATTGCTTCTAATTTTATATGGTCCATTACCAATATAGAGATTGGTGTTTTTGCTATTGGCTGCCCACCAATCTAAAATTTTTTGATGGGAAGCTACTTCAAGATCTATACTCCAATATACTTGGGGCACGATATAATCTAGCCACTCTTCTTCCATCCATAGTAAAGGATCCGCATAAAGGTTTTCATAAATAGTCTGGCCTGCTTTTGTATCGGAACCTTTGGGATCGGTCGATTTGTTTTTCCAGACCCCGAACGGACTCACTCCGAATTGTACCCATGGTTTTCTTGCCTTAATAGTTTGAAAACTATTTTTTATCAGGGAATCCATGTTGCTACGTCGCCAATTATCTAAAGATTGCTCGGGGAGTCTGTAATAGTTGTAGGTCAGGGAATCGTGAAAGACTTCATCTTTGATAGTATATGGGTAAAAATAATCATCAAAATGAATTGCATCGACATCGTAATTTGCCACGATTTCGTCGATAACCGAAACCATGCGTTGTCGTACTTCGGGCAATCCAGGGTTGTAATAGTATTTTTTGCCATATTTTAGCATCCATTCGGGGTGAAGGTTAAAATCATGAACGGGGCTCAATATTTCGGTTTTCAGGTCAAAGGTTGCTCGGTAAGGATTTAGCCAAGCATGAAATTCCATTCCCCGTTCATGGGTTTCATCTATCATCCACTTTAAAAGACTTTCCTCGGTATTCGGTGCTTTGCCTTCTTCTCCTGTCAAAAATCGAGACCAAGGGGCATATTCCGAATCATAAAAAGCATCACCGGCCGTTCGAATTTGCACGATGGCCGCATTGAAGTTCAAATCTTGATAAAAGTTTAAGATTTTTAGGTAATCTGTCTTTTGTTTTTCTATGCCATCGTTACCATTTTTAGGCCAATCGATGTTGACTACGGTAGCGACCCAAAAACCTCTGAATTCTGTTTTCGGCTGGGGAACAGATTTGAAGATACTGCATGACATTAAGCTGAGAAGAACCAGTACGCAAATACTCTTTATCATGGGTTGCAAAAATGAAATACTAATTTTTAGGGACCATCCAAATCGGTTTTATTTTTGAGTCATGGTCTTCACCAATGATATTTTTATAGAGGTCTGGTCTTCTAGCGTTTTTATATCTCCACCCCCCTGATAATGTTATCTTGTCTTTGGTGATTTTTGAAATTGTAATCTCATCTTCAAAGCTTTTTATTTCTGTCAATACTTCACCATAAGGGTCGATAATCATAGAGTTTCCATTCTTTAAGTGTTCTCCATCATAACCAATTGGATTCGTAAATGCATAGTATACCCCATTGTCGTAAGCTCTCGCCGGTAGCCATCTCATAAGCCATCTTCTTCCCTTTGGGCCATCAAATTCCAAACGTAAGGATACTGGGTCGTTTTTTCGGTTCTGCCAAAACTTATCGTCTACATAATCTCTTCCGGGCATTGCAGATGGGGTGCATCCTGTTACATGTGGGGCAAAAATGATTTCAGCTCCTAATAGTGAAGTTGCACGCACGTTTTCAATAACATTATTGTCATAGCAGATTAAAATTCCGCATTTCCAGCCTAACAGGTCAAAAATCACATATTCATTTCCAGGAGACATGTACTGGCTAATAAAGGGGTGTAATTTGCGGTATTTGGCCCTTAATCCATCTTTTGTAACACAAATGTATGTATTGAAAATACTACCATTTTCTATTTCGACTAAACCAGCTAGAATAGCGATGTCATATTTTCTTGAAATTTGTATTAAATTTTGAGTGCTTTCTCCATCTGGAACATTTTCAGCAAGTTCGGTAAGCTCCAAAAGCGAAAGTTCTTTGGTGTAGGTGTAAGCAGTAATGCTCATTTCATGAAAGCTAATTACATTGGCTCCTTCTAATTTCGCTTTTTTAGTTAATCTTTCAATTACCGATACGTTATATGATTTATCACCATCTTTCGGACTGAACTGCGCTACTGCTATATTCATTTAACTTGAATTATTGTCTACTACAAGAATCTATTTTTAAAACAGGCCTTTAAAAATCGTTTTTCGAATTTTTAGTCGAACTTGTAACGAACAAACGCTTCCATAGCCGCATAATCGGAGAGGCCGAGTGCCCTGTATCGGGCTGCGGTATTTTTGTTTCGTTCTTCGGCGCGCATCCAGAATTCCCTTGAATCATCGCCCTGGAACATGACCCCATCTTTTTGCGATTGATGGCAGAAAATAGCATGCCTCTTTTTAAGCACCTGACTGGGACTCATAGGAACGGCCATTTCAATTTCATTGACGTCCCATTCGTGCCAAGCTCCGCGATATAACCAAAGCCAACAATCATTCATGAAAGGTTCTGGTTTTAAGCGTTTCACTGCTTCGAAAACTGCATCGAGACATACTTTATGCGTGCCATGCGGATCTGCCAAATCACCCGCTGCAAAAATTTGGTGGGGTTTAATTTCGCTGATAATATCTGTCATAATCTGTATGTCATCTTCCGACAGATTATTCTTTTTGATAGCTCCGGTCTCGTAAAAAGGCAAGTCTAAGAAATGTACGTTTTCATCATCAAGGCCGAGGTACCGAGTTGCGGCGTACGATTCGCCCCTTCTAATATTTCCTTTCAATTTTCTGACCTCCATAGTATCGAAACTACTTTCCTTTTTAGCTTTTATGGAATCAATGATGGTTTGAGCCTTTTCTGAATAACTGATACGTTTTGAAATTCCTGCATAACGTAGTGCATCTTCATCGGATACTGCTATATTGCCTGATGTCTGATATGCTATGTGCACTTCGTGGCCTTGTTCCACCAATCTATCGAAGGTACCGCCCATGGAGATGACATCATCATCGGGATGTGGACTAAATATGATAACCCTTTTTTTAACGGGCTCTGCTCTTTCTGGGCGACTCGTATCGTCTGCATTCGGTTTACCACCAGGCCACCCTGTAATCGTGTGCTGTAGCTTATTGAACATTTTTATGTTCAGGTCATAAGAATCTTCGGCGGCGAGCAGACCGGACATACCGTTATCGTTATAGTCTTTATCGGTAAGGCTCAAAATTGACTTTCCGGTTTCACCGCAGAGCCAAACAATGGCCTTTGCAGTTAGGTTCTCCTTCCAATCTAGGGATTCGTCAACCAGCCATGGTGTTTTATTTCGTGTCAATTCACTACCGGCACCATCGTCTAGTACGAAGGTACAGTTCTTATGCTGCTGTAGATAGGTAGCAGGTACGTGTGAAGAAATTCCGCCTTCAACCGTTTTTTTAATGATGCCGGCCTTATTTTGCCCCCAACCCAACAAAACGATCCTCTTAGCGCTTTGCACCGTTGCTATACCCATGGTTATAGCTTTTCGGGGTACATTTTCGATGCCTAAAAAAGCGGGGGCAGCATCTACTCTCGTAATATGGTCTAAAGTAATGACGCGGGTGCCCGAATTGTAATGTGACCCTGGTTCATTGAAGCCTACATGGCCCGTTCGACCTATTCCCAGTAACTGAAAATCGAGTCCACCAAAGTTTTTAATAGTTTCTTCATAGGCCAGGCAGTACTCAATAACGTTTTCCCCAGCGATGGTTCCATCGGGAATATGGATATTTTCCGAAGGAATATCAATATGATTGAACAAGTGTTCGTGCATGAAGTACCAATAACTTTGACGGTTATCCTTCTCCATTGGCAAATATTCATCAAGGTTGAAAGTGACTACATTTGAAAAACTTAATCCCTCTTCGGTATGCATCCGCACAAGTTCTTCATAGACTCGTATTGGAGAGGAGCCAGTAGCAAGGCCAAGAACACATGACTTGTTCGAAGCTCGTTTTTTACGAATAAGAGCGGCAATTTCTTGGGCGACCCTAATAGATGCCTCATTCGAATCGGAAAAAATCACGTTATGAATTTTTTCAAAACGGGTTTCCTCAAATTGCCCAACGGGCTTGTAGCTAATATTCGTTCCTGTTTTTTTTAGTTTCATTGTCAAAGGTGCTATCATTTTTACCAGATTTGAATCATGCAAATGTAGGCAATAAAATTAAAAAATGCAGTTTTTTGCTTTTTATTTTGCAGTTTTTTGCTTTTTTAATCTTTTTTTAATTTTAAAACAGTATAAAACGGCACTAAAGAATAATTTTATATCTTTGATTTTGTAATCTTTATATTTAGTTGAAATATATGTTGAAAGAAGAACGGCAGCAGACAATTCTTAGCGAAGTAGAACTTCATAACAGAATATTATTGACCGATATCGCCGAAACCCTTGATGTTTCCATAGATACCATTAGACGCGATGTAAAGGAACTCGATGCCGATAATAAACTGCGAAAAGTTCATGGTGGGGCAATCTCTCTTGGGTTTACTACGAACAGTACCCGAAATAATAATATCTATAAATTAGAACAAAAGAGTAGGATCGCCGAAAAGGCCTTGACCTTATTAAAAAACGGAGGAGTCATTTTTATCGATGGGGGTACCACTTGTTCCGAGCTCGCAAGGCTTATTCCATCAGAACTCGAATTGACCTGCTTTACGCATAGCCTTCCAGTTGCTATGGAATTATTGACAAAGCCGAATGTAACAGTAATCATAGTAGGGGGGCAGGTTTCAAATGAATCGCAAACCTCTATTGGAGCCAACGCGATACACAATCTTTCAGAAATCAAGGTTGACTATAGTTTCATCGGTACAGGTTATGTCGATTCTTTCTACGGTCTCACCGAATTCGATTGGGATATCGTTCAAGTGAAAAAAGCGGTCATAAAATGCTCTAAAAAAACGGTACTTTTGTCTATCTCCGAGAAATTAAATTCACAACATCGGTATAAAACATGTGATATTAACGCCATTAATACTATGATTACCGAGTTGAATCCAGAAAACGACCTTCTCAATTCCTTTAGAAACCATGACATTCGAATTTTATAAGTCTTATGAATTATACTAAAATTACCGAGAACCCTTCCAATCATGATGATTTAGAGCAGTTGGACACCATGTCCATCCTCCAAAAAATGAATGACGAGGATAAAAAAGTCGCCGATGCGGTTTCATTGGCCATCCCCCAAATCACCAAATTGGTCGATGCCCTAGCCGAGCGATTTGAAAAAGGAGGCCGACTGTTCTATATTGGCGCCGGTACCAGTGGCAGGCTAGGTATTCTAGATGCCTCTGAAATCCCCCCTACTTATGGCATGCCGCATACCCGTGTTATCGGACTTATCGCCGGAGGTGATATTGCTATTCGAAAATCGGTTGAGCACGCCGAGGACGATACCACGCAAGCCTGGAAAGATTTAATGGCACATGATATAACAACTTTGGATGTGGTTGTAGGCATCGCCGCTTCAGGAACTACGCCCTATGTTTTGGGAGGAATAGCCGAGGCCAAGAATAACGGTTTACTTACAGCGGGTATTACCAATAATCCAGGTTCTCCCTTGGCAAGGGCAGCTGATATTCCCATTGAAATCAATGTCGGACCAGAATTCGTTACAGGAAGCACCCGTATGAAAAGTGGTACTTCGCAGAAATTGGCCTTAAACATGATTTCTACGGCCTTGATGATAAAAATAGGAAGGGTCAAAGGAAACAAGATGGTCAATATGCAATTGAGCAATAGTAAACTCGTCGATAGGGGAGTACGCTATGTTTCCGAAGGATTGGGCATTGAATATTCCGAGGCCGAAAGACTATTGAAAAAACACGGATCAGTAAAGGCCGCTTTAGATGCGGGTTTTTGATACTTACTTCTGAATGGCCTCGACCTCTTCAACAGTTACCATCTCTTTAGAAGAATTGCCCCATGAATTCATAACAAAGTTCATAACATCGGCAATTTCATCATCTTCAAGCCCAAGAGGTGCCATCACATTGTTATAAGTAACATCGTTGACAACGATTTCGCCCTGTTGGCCATATTTGACACCACGAATACTCTCTTCTCGATTTTTGGTCAAATAATCCGATTCGGCTAAAGGAGGGAAAGTATTTGAGACACCTTCACCTTTTCCTAAATGGCAGGTCACACAAAAGTCCATATAAATTTCACTACCCCGTTGCATACTTTCTTCGAGTTCAGGGTCTTGTAAAAATATAGCCGCTAGGGCTATAATAGCTGCGAAATAGATTAGGAGGAATGTTTTCATTTCGTATTTAGTTTTGGTACGCTAACCAAGGAGAACATCCTTAACGTTATGCGGTTCTCTCGCTCAGTTGGTCGCTTGTCGGAATCAAGAAGGAGATAATGTTTACAATTAATTTTTATTATAGAATTTGACTAAAATTAGGTCTTCAATTACTAAGGAATGGATGGTATCAACTTATAAACCCCTTTTCCTTCAACTGCCACATAAATCAATCCGTCAGGGCCTTCTTTTACATCACGTACGCGGCCCAAATCCCCCATGAATTTTTCCCTTTTTATGACCTTGTTTCCATCCATCGAAAGGCGTTCCAAATATTGAAATTTTAACGAACCGACCAAAACGCTTCCTTTCCAGTCACCATAATTTTCTGAGGTTACGAAAGCCATTCCACTGGGGGCTATACTGGGAAGCCAATAATGTATTGGTTGTTCCATACCTTCCATTTCGGTTTTATCGGTAATGGGCGTGCCGCTATAATTAACGCCATAAGTAATAACCGGCCAACCATAGTTAGCACCCGCTTTTACAATGTTGATTTCATCTCCACCTTTCGGGCCATGTTCGTTATCCCAAATTTCTCCGGTTTCGGGGTTTTTCGCTAAACCTTGAGGATTTCGATGTCCGTAGCTGTAAATTGCTGTTTTTGCACCATCTTTACCGATGAAGGGATTATCCTCAGGGATTTTCCCATCATCAAAAAACCGATATATTTTACCGCCATCCCTTGTAATATCTTGCGGATTTTCGTCGCGTGCTCCTCGTTCGCCGATGGATAGAAATAAGTAGCCATCGTTGTCGAAAACGATACGGGAACCAAAATGTTGCCCCTTTGTCGTATTAGGTTCTGCCTTGTACAATAACTCAATGTCTTTCAGTGTATTATCTTTTATTTTAGCGCGTGTTAAAGCGGTGTTTCCGCCTTTGCCCTTACCTTTCTTAGAAGAGTACGAGATGTATATCCAACCGTTATTTTCGTAATCGGGATGCGCCTCGACATCCAACAATCCGCCTTGACCTCTTGTATAGACATCTGGCACATTAGAAATCATTGTTTTCTTTCCATCTTTAAAATGGATCAATTCCCCTGATTTTTCTGTTACTAGCATGCCACCATCGGGCAAGAAGGTCATTCCCCAAGGAATAGACAGTTCATCGATCAGTAATTCTGCCGTAAAAGGTACTTTTTCAGGTGTATCTACCTGATTTATAGTATCCTGCGCGCAGGAAATATTAAATGTCACACCGAATAGACAAAGAAGTAGTACACTATTTTTCATGGTTTTACGTTAAAAGGTAATATTAAAGTAAGCTGTAAAGGCTTAAATATAAAGAGATTTTATAAGTTTAAATAATTACGCTAAGAATATACGGCTCCCAAATCGCAAATATTCTTTACAAATACGACTTAACCTATGCTCCCAAGAAAACCACGGTATATTCTGTATGCCCTACTGTTTCTTACCTTTTCAGTAGTCTGTACGACAGCCATAGCCAATGCCCGAGTTTATGCTCTTTTTACAGAAGTAGCAACAGCGGTAAAAGAAGTTGTTTCAATTGACGAAGAAGAAAGCGCTAAATCGAAACCTGAGTTTCTCACGAATACCTTTAAGAACGGCAAATCGAACAACATGGCCAGTGCCCCCATGTTCATGACCATTATTCAAGGTGCCGATGATGTCGTAAACTGTGTGAACGATGGGGCTACCATTGCTCGGTTTATTCTTTGCGGCGATTCCGATGATAGAAACATCTCTTTATCCGGGGGGCCGTATGGCAGCGTTTCTTGGCAGCAACTGACCGGAGCTACACCGAATACGAATGTTGAATGTCCCGATTATTCTTCTGCCTACACAGAAGTCGCGACCACGCAGACCTTTAATTTAGACGCAAGTGCTATTTCTTCTGCAAATGGAGCCGAGTTTAGGGTTCAGACCAATGGTGGGCAGTTTTATTATTTCGAAGTCATAAAGAGTACAATCACACAAACCTATAACAAAAAAGATTTTGTTTGTAACAATCCGGGACGTATAGAGATTACGGGTCTTCCGAACAGTTATCAGTTTCGTATCCGTGAAGGCGCGAACCCTTATGGTCCGTATCAGTCTTCATCGATTTTTGCAAATCTTACTCCAGGCTTTTATCAAGTACAGGCCCGATTGAATATTGCTGGTCAAGTATGTGAGTATTTGTATGAGGTTATCGAAATCAGAGAGGTCGAAATTGAAATCGATGTTACTTTTACCAACCCTGTTTGTAGTGGTGAGACAGGTAGTATTGATGTTACGGTCAACCCCGAAGTTCCAGGTCCTTATGTTTATACGTTATTGGATGATAACGGAGCTGAGATAGAGTTTACCTCTACCATATCTAGTAATACCTATTCTTTTGGAGCGGTAAGTGAGGGTACTTATGCCGTAAAAGTAGAAACCAATGATTGTAAGGAGGATATTCCTAACGGTATTCCTGCACCGATACAATATACCGATACTAGTGGAAACCCAATTACCGTAGGTACGGGCTTGAGCCCTATAACAGTAGTTACCGATACCAACGGAATGAGTTTTGGGTGTTCAACGATTTCAAATGTCGATATCCATGTGACACCTTCTGGAGGGTCAGGCACTTACAGTTATACGGTCACTGGCGGCGGTTCAGGTACTTCCGGAGGAACCTTTACGGGCACCAGTACGTATACCGTTCCAAGCCCTGGTACATACACTTTTTTTATTACCGATGACCAAGGTTGTACCGCAGAGAAATCGGAATACGTAGCCCAGTTGGATCCCCCAGATGTCACAGCCGGACCAATAACGGGTACCTGTACCAATGGTGGAGGAAAAGTGGAGTTCACAATTAATGACCCAATGGGCTTTAATTTGGAGTATAGAGCGACCAACAACGCCGGCGATCCGTTTACGACCTCTCCGGTCATTCCGGTTGGCGATGGTACTTATAATATTGTAGAAGTGCGTTATTCACAAGGTGCTTTCACCTGTACCTTGGCACTGCCCCCGGTTACGGTAACTTCGGCGGGCGGTCTTACGGGATCCGCTTTTTTAACCCAAGATTATACCTGTGCGAACGGAGAAGGTATTATCGATTTTACCCCAGCCAGCGGCGGTTCGGGGTCCGGCTATGAATATAGTATCGATAATGTTACCTACCTATCTGGCACTAATTTTAGCGGATTGACCCCGGGTTCTACCTACATTCCTTACATAAGGGATGATGCAGGTTGTTATCAGGCATTAGGCCCGATTAGCGTATCCGAACCGGTGCCACCGACGGCTATAAATTTTGTCCAAGATAATTTGGATTGTGCTACCGGAACGAGTAGGGTTACTATTGATGTGTTGCCTTTAGGTTTTGCAGCGCAATATGAAATTGTATCATCTAACCCCGTAACGGTTTTGCCCGTTGCACAGGCGAGTAACGTTTTTGCCAATTTGCCTTTGGATACCTCTTATCAATTCGAAATCACCGATTTCGATGGATGTGTTTATCCTGCAAGTTTTACTACGGGAGGAATAAGCTCTATTAGGGCCCGTGTGAAATCGGGTGGTGACCGTAGGGTATGCCCTGCCGCCACCGATGGTAACGGAGCGTTTTTGATCGATGGTTTTGCAACGGACTATAATTATACTGTAAATCGTACGGCCCCGTTACCAAATACGCCAGTTATCAGTGGTACGAGTAGTAATTTAGAGATTCCAATTACAGGTCTAGGTGCAGGAACATATGAGATTACGGTAACCGACAACGGTACTAATTGTACATCAACAATTTCTCTTGATATAGTTGAAGCTACAATCCCGTTGAGCGTTACGCCAAACGTTACCGATATGAGTTGTCAAAATAATAATATCGGAAGGGTTCAGGCCAATGCCACTGGTGGATTTGGAGGTTATCGCTATGAATTGCAATGGCCACCACTACCGGGAACGCTACAAGGGCCAAAAACTGGACGTACATTCGGTAATCTTACAGCCGAAGGATTATATACCTTAACAGTTATCGATTCAGAAGGATGTCGTGCATCGACAACATTTACGTTGACTGGTGTTACAGCTCCGAGTATAACTTTTGATAGTGCCGATTACTGTTACTCTACGACCAACGACGCCGAAATTACAGTTACGTCGACGATTGGTTCCGCTGCCTTGGCAACACATCAATATCGTATTAATGGGGGGGCTTTACAGACACCTGGGACGGCTGGCACCCATACTTTCACGAATTTGGTGCCCGGTAATTATACTGTTGAGGTCGTAGATGGGAATGGATGTACCGACCAAACTGCTTCCATCACGATACCACCACAAATTCAGATAGGACTTGATCTTAACCAAGAAATTGCCTGTGGGGGTACCGGAGAAATGCAAATTACCGTTTCCGGCGGTGATATTTCAAATTTGGCATCTACTTCCTATACCATTTTTAGAGATGGTATAGCGGTACCGGCACATACTGGAAATCCACTTCCATCCAATTCGTTTGCATATAATATGACTTTTACGGAATTTGGCGATTACACCGTAACAGTTACCGATAACAATAGCTGTAGCAATACTTCAGAACCTTTAACGTTTGTTGAACCTACCAATATTATTGCCACCCATCAGGAAATTGGGCCAAGTTGTGGCGACCCCAATAGTGGTTTTGTAGAGATCATACCAACGGTCTCTTCAGGAGTACCTCCATTTCAAGTGGTGTTTGCTCCTGTAGGTGAATTACGGGCGAATCCTTTAGACCCTAATATCAGCCCTGATCCGACTCCGGGAATAACATATGCATTTTCTTCTCAGACCATTTATTCAGGTCTCACCGCAGGCGATTACGAATATGTGGTAAAAGATTCAAGAAACTGCGTTACGGCACTTACTCCCGTAACAGTAGCGACTGATATAAACCCATCCCCAGATGCTACGGTAACTCCAATCGATGCAACTTGCGCCCCTGCACCACTTTCTGGAGGGGTTATTGTAGACTTGACAACCGCCGGAAGCCCAGATTATACGGTTATTATTGAGGATAACTTCGGAAATCCCTTTGTAACCCTTAACAATGTTGCAGCTGCCGATTTTCCCTTGACGATTGAAGATTCAAGTCTTGAACCTGGCGATTATCAGGTTATTGTTATAGATTCTCGTGGATGTAGGGATATCGAGCCATTGACTATAAATAGTGGTACTCTAGATATTATTCCCGACCCATTTCCTGCATATACCTGTACTCCAGGTGGAACTACCATTTGTGTAAATATCACAGGCGGTTCGGCTCCATTGAACTACGAAATACGATTGACCGACCCAGACCCCAATGCAGGTTGGGTCCCTCCGAGTAACCCAACTTCGAACCATTGTTTTAACAATTTGTTGTTCGGGGTAACTTATACGGTAGATGTTCGAGACCTAAACACCGGTTGTATTTATTCAGAGGAAATAACATTACCGAGTGGCCCTGGATCGGACGTTACCTTAGCAAGCGAATATCGCTGTGGTATTGGCGAAGTAGAACTGAGATATACAATAAACTCGGGTTCGGCTCCATTCGATATTGTGATAACGAATTTGGACAACGGTGACATTGTTCATACCGAAAATGGAGTATCTCCAGCTTTGGGAACTGAAATAATAGTGCCTAATGGAGTAGATTTAGGTCGCTATGGTATTTCGATTATCGATAATCTAGGCTGTTCGGATGGCGATACTGTCGATACACTTATAAATACGCCAAGGGTCGATATTATAGATAGCCAAAATGCAAACTGTAATGCATTGGGCCAATTGACGGTACGCGGAAGCGGTGGCACACCTTACGCCGTTGGTAGTCCTTATTTATATGCTTTTGTGCCGGCCGGTACTCCCGTTGATGATGACGGTTTGGGGACCCCAAGTCCTGACGACGATTTTAGTGATGTTTCAACTGTTTCACTGCCGGGCTCCTTAGCGCCAGGTACCGATTATGATATTTGGGTAAAAGATGCCAATGATTGTGCTTACCGCATTTCAGCAGCGGTCGTACAGATGAATCCTGATTTGCCTTTGATTGCTCCGGTAGTCGATAATCAATGTGATGTGACAGCTACCGCAGCGACAGGTTTTGATATTACGCTTGAGTTGCCCGGTGATTACGATACCCCGACTTTTACACTCAATGGTATTAGTCAAACTGTTGCTAATTCAGGTAACCCTGCCATTAATACAACGGCGACGTTTACCGTGTTTAGTGTTGGTTCTTATGCTTTTAATATTATTGATGCCAATGGTTGTGATATAGATGGTGTAGCAGAAGTATATCAGGTTTTAACCGCATCCGGTAATTTTAGTACCGAACCTAACTGTGAGAATCCCGATGGAATTGTTACCATTGTTGCCGATGGAGGTAGTAGTAGCTTTACGTACACTATTTCAGGAACTGATTATTTGGGTGCTGCATTTGGACCTATTGTCGATCTTGATAATGATGGTATCTTTCCAAATATCCCTCCAGGCGACTATGAAGTTCTGGTAGAAGACCTGATTGTGGCCGACGGTGCGGGGAGTTGCGATTTTATAGTCGACAATATCGTTAGAACTGCCCCTACGCAACCGGATATTGATGATACTGGCGAAAGTGATGTGAGTTGCAATGGCCTCGATGACGGTAGTATAGCTGTTTCCCTTGTCGTAAGTACTGATGTTGATGGTATACAAGAATATAACCTATATAATAGTACGTTGGCTGCAATGCCGGCCGGACTTGATACTTCGTCGAGAATCGGAACGAATATTTCAGGATCTTTCCTCAATTTGGCTCCGGGAACTTATGTGATTGAAGTGGTTACTGATAGAAATTGTTTTGACCGTGAAGAAGTTACTATTATCGATCCTCCACTTTTCGAAATCGACGTCACGGCGGGTACTTTGGTCTGTAATCCTGCAGCGAACCAATTTAGTACGACTATTGTAAGCGCGGCCATTGTAGGCACGAATATTGGTAACGGTGCACCTTATGGCTATAAAATTAACTTGGCCGATAGCTATCAGTCAAGTCCTAATTTCGAAATAGTCGACACTGGTTCCGATCAGGTCATTACCATTTACGCCATCGATGCGAACGGCTGTGAGTTCAACGATTCGGTTACTGTATTGGCACCTAACGCTGTTACGGCAACGATTATACCATTACGTGCTATGGACTGCGAGGACTCTCAACGTATTCGTATAGACGTTGTAGGTTCCACGAATTTTATTATCGAAGACCAGGGCTTTTCCGTATCACCGGTGGCAAGTGTGTCACAACCTAGTGGCACTTTTGTAACCATTGATCTACCCATGGTAGCCGGGGAGTACCGTTTACAAGTGAACGATGTTGGTGGCTGTACCTATCCTATAGCGGCTTATGTTGTCGCCGAACCTGTTTTGCCGACCGTAACGATTAGTCAAAACGAGCCGGTTGGTTGTTTTGGAGACCCTGATGGTATTTTGAACATCGAAGTATTCAATTTTACGGGTGCTTATGAGTATTCGGTGTACGATGCAACTGACCTAGGGTTTACAGGTGGAGCTTTTGGTAGCCCAGTTGCAGGTAATTCCACAGGGACTTTAGATACTACAACAGATGGTAATCCCACAACGATTACCGGACTTGCTGGCGGTAATCTACGTGTGGTCATCCGAGAACTAGGTAAAACGGCAACTGCGTGTAGCATTTTCAGTAATGTTAGCACAATACAAACACCTAGCGAACAATTACGTATCACTGCCTTAGATGAAATTGGTCGAGTAGGTTGTAATAATGATTTAGGGGAAATAGTTGCGACCACCGCAGGTGGATGGGACAGTTCACCTTATGAATATATGCTAGAGTACGAAAACCCTGTGGGTAGTGGCTTTGCACCACACATCAATCCATTGTATGCTGCTTTTGCTGCTAACGGCAGTAATAACCGCTTTGTCGGTCTTTCGAGCGGCAACTATAGAGTAACCGTTCGTGATATTGAAGGTTGTATCCATTTTGAGGAAAGGGAGCTTTTGCCTGTTGCGGTGATTCAAGCTGAGGCGATAATAACAAGAGAATTGGAGTGCCCCACAGGTACCGATGCCGTAATCGTTGCGGTCGAACCAGGTACCGCCACTGCGGGAGCTATTGGTGGTGTGCCAGGTGGCGGATACCAATATCGTCTGATCGAGCTCGACCCAAATAATCTGGACCCTACCAATTCAGCCAATCATATTCGCTCTACAGGACTGCAGAACGAGCCGGAATTTGAAGGTTCAGGTGGTACAGGAGTTATTTCCGGTGGATGGTATGTTGTAGAAATTGTATCCACCCTGAATTGCCGATCATTTACTGCACCTATAGAAGTAATACCGCCACCACCGATAAATCCGGCATTGATTCAGACCTCTGTACCTGCTTGTGGTAATATTGCTACCATGATGATTAGAGTGAACAATCCACAAGGTGGCACTTATGAATATAGTGTGAACAATTCTGGCGGGCCGTGGTTGCCGATCGATGAATTTGACGCCAATGGTTTGCCCGTCAAGACCAATATTCCCGGTACTATAGGTAGTTCATATCGATATGAAGTGCGAAAAGTAGGTGGTTTGAGTTCTTGTCAGGCAATTAAGACCAATGGTATTACCATCACTGATGCCGAACCATTGAGCTTGGATCCCGCGTCGCCCACCTTTGATGTTTCATGTGCGTACGAAGTAGATGGTAGAATCGAGGCAATTGCTAATGGAGGCACAGGTATCTACGAATTCCGCATCTACAATTCTGACCCTGGTTCCGATGCGTTCGCTGCAGAAGTATTGCCAACCTACAATAATCTGCCTATGCAAGACTTCGGTACTTTCGAGAATTTGGATTCAGGTAGTTATTGGATATCTGTAATTAGTCGCCAGAACTGCGGTATTGTTCAAGGTCCCTTTATAATTGCTCCCGCAGAGCCTGTTACTATTGACTATAGTTCAACACCAACAACGTGCTTTGGCGAAACCGATGGTTCAATTACGATGAACGTAACGAGTGCCACCCCTGGTCTTGTAAAATTTGCCATAGAGCCTAATTTGAGCGAATTCTTTTCGGATCCCGATAATCCGTTGACGTATACCTTTACCGATTTAGCGGCCAATACACCGAGCAATCCTTCTTATACGGTATTGGCACAGGATGCAGAGGGATGTCCGCAAACTTTCGAGATTGTAGTGACTGAACCGCTGGAGCTAGAAGTTACCGACGTGGCGACCACGCCCGAAACCTGTATCGACTTTGCCGATGGTACCGCCCAATTAACGATAACAGGGGGTACTCCTTTTTTAGATGCCGCTACTTCGGTGCAGTACTATGAGACGAAATTGGTCGGGCCGAATTCAGATGGTAGTGAAGTTTTTGTAAGAAACGATAATTTGTTCTTCGATAATTTGGTCGGGGGCGAAACATACATTGTGTTCATTCAAGATGCCAATCTATGTGATACAGATGTTCTGATACCTATAGAAATTGGAGTTGACCTTACCGCCGAACCGATTGTGCTATATGGTTGTGAGGGTATTTTCCCTAACAGTACGGCTTCCGTTGAAATGCAGGACACCAGCGTTTTACCAGAGCTATTGTTCGCTTTAGACCCTTTTGACCCTACTGATGCCATTACTGCATTGGCCACAACTGAGTTTATGTGGGGTAATTTGCCCGCAGGTGACCATATTGTATATATCTATCATGAAAACGGCTGTACTAATTCCGTCGAATTCAGCATGGAAACATACGATCCATTGACCTTGACGGCCGAAAAGACTTCACCTAATGAGATTACGGCAGTCGCCGAGGGCGGATTCGGTGGTTATGAATTTTTCTTTAATGGAGAATCATACGGTAGCGAAGGGCTATATACCACAAATGAGAGTGGTACTGTCGAAATACGTGTCGTTGATCAGAATGGTTGTGTTGCGGTAGCTGTAATACCTTTTGAATTCACCGGAATGCTTGAAATACCAAATTTCTTCACACCGAACGGTGATAATGAAAACGATTTCTGGGCTCCTGGGAATAGAGAATTCTTCCCTGATATAGAGGTGATTATCTATGATCGTTATGGAAGGGTAGTGGCCAGATTGAACCAGGTTAGCCAATGGGACGGTATGTATGAGGGCAAAGAATTACCTTCTGGAGATTACTGGTATGTCGTAAACCAAAATGACAAACGCGAAATTCGTTACGTCGGGCATTTCACGCTCTATCGATAATATACCATAAAACCTTTACTTTTATAAGAACGGATGCCGCAATCGGCATCCGTTTATTTTTGTTGCTATTTCTTTTTTATTCGTATTTTAACAAAATCAATGGAATACTTTTTAAATGGGCTTTGTAGCATTATTTATCCAACAAAAATCTTGGTTTTTAATTTTAATACTCATTTTTCAAGGTTGTGCTGCACAATCGAAATCCCGATTAATTGATGCTGTACAGGAAACAGTAACCACAGAAAAATTCAGCTACTATCTCTACTATCCTGAAGATTATGAAATCAAGGAAGACGAGAAATTTCCACTATTGTTGTTTCTCCATGGGGGAGGTGAATCTGGGGACAGTTTGGTCGCGGTCAAGCGAAATGGTCCCCCAAAGCTGATTGTTCGTGGTAAAAAGTTTCCGTTTTTGATCTTAGCTCCTCAGAATCCACATCGAAAAAAATGGTGGGATACGAAAGCGCTCATTCAATTATTGGATACCATCGTGGAAAACAATCACGTGGATAAAAACAGAATTTACCTAACCGGATTAAGCAGGGGTGGGGGAGCCGCCTGGGAAATGGCTGTGCAGTATCCTGAAAAATTTGCCGCTTTAGCAGTGGTATGCGGCATGACACCGGTACCTTATGCTTCTTGGCTCGATAAAAATATGCCTATTTGGGTCTTTCATGGAGAAGAAGATAAATCGATTCCGATATCCGAATCCGAAACAATGGTCACCAAATTAAAATCGATGGGTTATAATGTGAGATTCACGCGTTACCCCGGCGTTGGCCATGACTCGTGGATACCCGCCTACAATACAGAGGAATTGTATGAGTGGTTTATGGATCAAGAACGTAATCGAGAGTAGTTAATGTATTTATTAAATTTAGTTTGTAGACATATTAAAATCAATAGAATGAGAATGTTAAAAACCGTTGCCATTGGCCTTTTCTGTTTTCTTTTTTCGGGAAGTGTTTATTCAAAAACAGAACGCCAAATCGAGCCTAAAAAGAAACCTAGAAACGTTATTTTCATCTTAACGGATGACCATAGGTACGATTATATGGGCTTTACGGGAAAGGTACCTTGGTTAGAAACCCCGAATATGGATAAATTGGCGTCCGAAGGTGCTTATCTTTCGAATGCCTTTGTGACCACTTCGTTATGTTCGCCAAGTCGGGCCTCTATTCTAACGGGTCAATTTTCACATTCCCATACTATTGTAGACAATCAGGCACCTGATCCAGGCAATCTAACTTATTTCCCACAGTACTTGGAAAAGGCGGGCTATCAGACTGGTTTTTTTGGAAAATGGCATATGGGTAATCATGGTGATGAACCGCAACCAGGTTTTACGCATTGGGAAAGTTTCCCAGGGCAAGGTGTATACTATAACCCGACTTTGAATATTAACGGCAAAAGGGTTGCTTATAAAGATTCTACCTATATCACCGATTTGCTAACCGAACATGCAGTGGACTGGATGGAAAATAGGGATAAGCAAAAACCATTTTTCCTATATCTGTCTCATAAGGCCGTTCATGCAGGGTTTCAGCCTGCGCGTCGTCATAAGGGGAGATACAATGGGAAGCAAATAGAGTTACCAAGCACCTACGACCAAACTAAAACCGGAAAATATAGAGATTTAAAATGGCCCCAATGGGTTGCAGATCAGAGGGTAAGTTGGCATGGTGTAGATTATATGTACCATGATAATCGTAATTTACAAGAAATGGTAGTCGACTATTGCGAGACTTTATTGGGTGTTGACGAAAGTGTAGGCTCTGTAATGGAGTATTTAAAAAAGGAAGGACTGGACGAGTCTACACTCGTTATTTATATGGGTGATAATGGTTTCAGTTGGGGGGAACATGGGTTGATAGATAAACGTCATTTTTATGAAGAATCAGTAAAGGTTCCATTGTTGGTACGTTGCCCAGAGCTGTTCGGTGGGGGTCTAAAGCCAACAGCTATGGTACAGAATATCGATATTGGTCCAACAGTCTTATCGGAAGCTGGCGTGGAGCAGCCTAAAAATATGCCGGGTGTTTCTTTTATTCCAGTACTTACTGGTGATACCGATGTCTCGCCCCGTAAAGAAGTTTTTTACGAATATTTTTGGGAATATGATTTTCCAATGACACCGACCGTTTTCGGCATGCGTACGGATAAATACAAGTTCATGAAGTTTCAAGGTATTTGGGATCGTAATGAATTGTACGATCTGGAGAATGATCCAGATGAAATGTACAACCTAATTGCCGATCCTGATAAACAGGAAATCGTTAAATCGATGTCGACCAGTATTTACGATTGGCTTGAAAAGACCGATGGCATGAGAATCCCGCTTAAAAAAACGATTAAGTATCGGTTTGGGGATTATAAGCATGAGGGGGAGTATTGATTTTGGCTGGTTTTCGCTCATTTTTTTAGTTTACTGAGAGTCGATAAGAACTTTCGAAATAATTCACCAATACATGATTGAGCTTTTAACAAAGAGTGGCATATGGTCAATATTAATTGAAAATATAAAATATAAAGATGTGCTTAGAGCGCATATTTTGTAGGAAGAATTAGGCTTTATTACAAATCAACATCATGAGTTTGTCCTTGGAGTCTTTGATAAAAAATAAGTAGATAGTACCACCATCCTTGATTTTGTAATTTTTTCGAACTTCCTCAACCTTTTCAGGAAAATTTCTTGTCTTAACATTTGCTTTTTTGATGTCCAACCGCCTTAGGGTTTTCTTAGAATAGGGTAGTATTCTTTCGATTTTGAATATTTTCCCTGGGAAACCTGCTAATAGATCAGTAGAAGTATATAAATGCGTGTGTTCGTGCAATTTTTTGAGTTGTATTCGATTTGCCAAGGTCTTGAAGGCCCCCGATTTGAGTATAGCGGAATTAGGTTCATATAAATAGGAGAGTGGTTGCGAATATATTGTTCGAGCCGTCTTTTCTTCTTCAAACGAGAAGTCGAAAGTCTGCCTGTCGTCTTTTTCAAAATTGATTGTTTTGATCTCGACATCTCCATTATATCCTTTTTGCAATACCCATAAAAGCTCTTTTACATCATTGTTTACTGCAACCACATGAATATGTTTTACACTTTTAAGTTCTTTAATACCCAAAGACAGGTCTAAAAGTGGCGCCGTTTTTAATATGATATGGTCTGTTTTTGAAAAAAAGAGGTCAAGATGGTCTAAAACATTCGGGTTACAATCAGACAACATAAATACTTTTCTATTCACATTGTTTCGACGAGAAGGGTCTAAATAGACCCAATCAAAAGTGGTTTTCGACTCTGTCAAAAATTTTAAGCCATCAACCGTAATTGAGTTTATATTTTTAGTGTCCAATAAACTGAAATTATAGACCGCAATCCGGGAGAGATTTTCTTCGATTTCACAATGATAAACTCTGTCGATTTTTTGGCTAAAAAAGTAGCTGTCTACACCTAGGCCGCCTGTAGCATCCAAAAGCGATTTTCCAGATACTATTTCAGCTTTGTATCGGGCAGTAATTTCGGAAGAGGTTTGCGCAATATTCCGTTTATTGGGATAGTAGATAGTTGGGGTTCTAAACCAAGTTGGTAATTTTTTTTCACACTTTTTCCGGGCTTCAAGCTGTTCAACGAGTTCTTGGTTTGAAATACCATCAAAAATAGGCTTTTTGAGCAATAATGACATGGTGTCAGTATTTATATTTATAGATATAAATTTTTGAACACCAATATTTAATAGTTTTTTATTCAAAGTAAAACTATAAGCTTTTGGTCAAAGACTTTACAATCTTATTATCTGCTAAAAATTCCTTTAAAATTACCTTTATGGCCGTATATCCGGGTACGGCAACAATCATTCCCACTACTCCGAACAGTAATCCTGCGATGATAATAATAAGAAAAATTTCTAAGGGATGCGACTTTACGCTGTTGGAAAAAATAAGTGGTTGTGAGAAGAAATTATCAATCAATTGGCCAACTGCCAAACCAATCAAAACATAGCCCGCTTTCGGTAAGATTATCGTACTGAAATCCATACCCAAATTACTGGTCATTGTGAGTACGATCATGATGACTCCCCCAATGATGGGGCCGACGTAGGGAATGACGTTAAAAAGCGCACATAAAAAGGCGATTACTATGGGACTTTCAATGCCAACGATTAGCAGTGTTATAGTGTAGATTACAAACAAAATAAAAATCTGAAGCAACAACCCAACGAAATATCGAGAGAGTAGATTGTTTATTTTGTCCATGGAGTGAACTGTTCCCGTTTCCTTTGTCTCTGGTACAAAAGCCAATATGCCTTTTTGAAAGAGCTTACTGTCTTTCAAGAAGAAGAAAGAAATGAATAGTACAGAAAAAAGACCAATGCTGGCCGTGCTCAGTACGCTTAAAAAGGAATTCAGAAAATTCGGAATAAATCCGATATCTAATCCGTCAATAATGGTCTTTTCGATATCGGTCTCATGAATAATTTCATCGACCACTTCTTGGGAAGCTCCAAAGAACTGGGTAATTTGTTTGTAAAGTGAATTGATGTTCTGTTGTAGTGGCTCTATATCTAGAAGTGATAGATTTTTGCCCTGTTCAGTGAGTAACGGTACGAAAAGGGCGATAATGCCTGCGAATACACCGACCATAAACAGCATGGTCAATATTACGGCGAGGGTATTCGGTAGTTTTAATTTCCTCCGTAATAAAAGAACAATTGGTCTTCCGATAAGAGCAATCACCGCTGCTATTGTCAAATAAGCGATTACGGATTGTATTTTCCAAAGAAGATATAACAATAAAACGATGCCTACTATAACGCCTATGGCGCTCAGTATTCCTTGAGATATGGTTTTTGGGGTCATTTATTTTAGGTTTTGAGTTTTTTAAAGCTTAAGCGGAAGTATCAAGTTAAAAAGGGTTTATAAGTTTAGTTTTTTCGACTACAGCGTATTTAATGGCCGAAAGCATAAGACACAATATTAGCACCCATTTGAAGAGCTCTTGTGCGTATGGATTCTGGGTCGTTGTGTACCGAAGGGTCTTCCCAGCCATCTCCGAGATCACTTTCAACCGTGAACAAAAGTATTAAACGGCCCTCATGGAAAATTCCCATCGCTTGAGGCCGCTTGCCATCATGTTCATGGATTTTTGGAAGACCATCGGGAAACTTATATACTTTTTTAAAAATAGGGTGGTCACGTCCCAGTTCTTCCAATTCCTTTTCAGGAAATACTTTAATCAATGCTTTCTTTAAATAAGGCGCCATCCCATAGTTATCATCGATATGTAGAAACCCACCAGATAAAAGATATTTACGCAGATTATCGGACTCTTCCTCCGAGAAAACTACATTGCCATGACCTGTCATGTGTAAAAAAGGATATTGAAAAATAGAAGTGCTACTAACTTCTACAGTCTCTGGTTTCTCTTTCATTTTTGTGCCGATGTTTTGATTACAGAATTGTATCAAATTTGGCAATGCAGTAGGGTTGGCGTACCAGTCGCCACCGCCATTGTATTTAAGGATAGCGATTTCTTGCGCGTTCAATATGGCTATCATAAAAAAAGATAAAAAAGCCATGTAAGCCGTAAGTTTCTTCATTTTTGAGCGAACAAAGTGTAGATACTTCAAATGTATGGATTATGATGTTAAAAAAAATAACGATTTCGGCAATAGTTTTTATGGGTTTGGGAATTATGGCCTTTAATAGCAATTTTTCAAAACCTATTCAAACTTCAGAATTGACTATACTTCAACAAGAGTCTGATGGTTATGAACCAATCGTGGTATTAGAACTTTTCACTTCTCAAGGTTGCTCTAGTTGTCCGCCTGCCGATGTCCTTCTCAACAAGGTCAAAAGCGAATTCGATCATTCGGTCTTTCCATTGTCCTATCATGTAGATTATTGGAACTATATCGGCTGGAAAGATCCGTTCAGCAAATCAAAATACGTCGAAAAGCAACGAGATTACAATATAAAGTTCAAAAATCGGAGTAACTATACGCCACAGATTGTGGTCAATGGTATGGAGCATTTTGTAGGTTCCAATTCATCAAAGTTGTATGGGGCGATAAATAGTTATAGTAAGGAGAAAACTACTAACAAGATCGGTCTGACTAACGTTTGGAGCGATAAAAAAAGTGTTTCATTCGAATACGGTATATCAGGTGGTACAAAGGGTAAAACTTTGCGGGCCCTTCTTGTCTTAGATCAGAGAACGACAGACGTGAAACAGGGAGAAAACCGTAACAGAAAACTCACAAACAGCAATATCGTCGTGGCGGAAAAAACTATTTCCGTTGTTGGTTTAGAGGGCAAATCTTATATGTCGATTCCTAAAATCGTAAATCCAGATGAAAAAATTAGTTTGGTGCTGGTATTGGAAAATAAGGATTATGATATTACCGGGGCAGTAAAAAGTACGATACCTAAATAGTTTATGATTGCATCTTCATCCGTTGTTTATCATATTGACCATTGTGCAGGCGACAATGGCGGCGGTCTCAGTACGTAATCTGGCCTCGCCCAAAGAGACGGGTAAAAAGCCTTTTTCATTTGCAGCACCTATTTCTTGGCGTGAAAAATCTCCTTCTGGGCCAATTAGAATGGTAATATCCTTATCTGGCGCAACTCTTCGTTTAAGTTCAATTTTCTCATCTTCTTCGCAATGGGCTATGAACAAAAGTCCCGTCTTTTTTTTCTTGAGAAATTCGTTATAGCTTATGGCATCGTTCAATTTTGGCAGGTAGGTGCGCAAGCTCTGCTTCATGGCAGATTGAATTACTTTTTTCAATCGTTCCCTTTTAACCGTTTTGCGCTCAGAACGTTCGCAAAAAATAGGTGTAATCTCGTTTACGCCAATTTCGGTGGCCTTTTCTAAGAACCACTCAAAACGATCATTGGTTTTTGTCGGCGCAACGACCATATGAAACCAATACATTTTTTGATGTTTTTTGTCCCTAGAAATTATCTGGGCCTTACACCTTTTGGCCTCTGCGGATAAAATTTCGACTTCAAAAAGATAGCCCTTACCATTGGTGACGTGCAAAATATCACCTAGCGATTTTCTAAGCACTCTTATAATGTGTTTGCTTTCTTCCTCAGGAAAAGTAAATTGTGAAACGCTTTGGTCGAGACGTGGATTGTAGAAAAGTTGCATACAGGCTAAGATACGAAAGAAAGCTAAAGCTCAAATGACTATTGTAAGTTCAAAAAGTTGATGGCCTGCTGGTCAGTAAGGCAAGATTATAGAGCTTTATAGGTCTTGAGGGATGGAAGTTTAGTTTTTTTTCTACCGTCAACCGCCCAAAACATATCTCGGTTTTGCAGTAACCCCTTGATGAGCAAATTCTTCCTGCTTGTATTTTAAATGGCCTACAATACCTATCATAGCCGCATTATCTGTACAGTACTCGAATTTAGGTATATAAGTTGTCCACCCCAAATTAGTTTCAGCTTCTTTAAGTGCACTGCGAATACCTGAATTGGCGGAAACACCTCCTCCAATGGCTATTTGGGTGAGTCCCGTCTGTTTCATCGCTTTTTTCAGCTTGTCCATCAAAATGGTGACAATCGTCTTTTGTATAGAGGCACAGATATCCTGTAAATTTTCCGTTACAAAATCTGGGTCTTTTGCGGTTTCCTTTTGAATAAAATAAAGAATGCTCGTCTTCAAACCACTGAAACTAAAATCGAGTCCGCCGACTTTTGGTTTTGGAAATGGAAAAGCGTCAGGGTTGCCTTTTTGTGCATTCTTATCTACCAAAGGCCCTCCCGGATAGAGTAACCCTAAAATCTTGGCACTTTTATCAAAAGCTTCCCCAACGGCATCGTCCAAGGTTTGCCCCAAGATTTCCATTTCGAAATAATCCTTTACCAATACGATCTGCGTATGCCCTCCGCTAATGGTCATGGCCAAAAACGGAAATTCAGGAACACCGTCGTTCTGGCCTTCTATAAAATGTGCCAGAATATGCGCCTGCATATGGTTTACCTCGATGAGCGGAACGTTCAGCCCTAAGGCCAACGACTTGGCAAATGAAGTACCTACGAGAAGAGACCCCATCAATCCCGGCCCTCGTGTAAAAGCTATGGCCGATAATTGTTTTTTGTCGATATTTGCCTTGTTCAAAGCCTGGTGCACTACCGGAACGATATTTTGTTGGTGTGCCCGTGAGGCAAGTTCGGGCACGACGCCCCCATATTCCTCATGTATTTTTTGGGTAGCGGTTACGTTGCTGAGTACTTTTTTATTGCTCAAAACGGCAGCAGAAGTATCGTCGCAAGAAGATTCTATGGCAAGAATATAAATAGTTTCGTTTTCCACTGAGTTTGGAATAAAAGTTGGGAACGTAAAGGTAAAACATATTAGCCCTATCAAAAAACTGAGAAAAATACTGATTAGGACTGTACTGGTACTTGTACTGATCTGTGTTTTGGGCACCGTTATACTTTCTCTACCGTTCGTTCAGACAAGCTTTGCCAAATATGCCACCGAAACCATCAACAAAAATTTCGGTACAAACATCAATATCGAAAGACTACGCATTTCGTTAATTTCTTGGGATACCAACCTTAAGGGTGTTTACATTGAAGATTACCAAAAAGACACGCTCTTCTACGTCAACAACCTTACTACATCTATTTTGAGCGTCCGAAATCTGCTAAAGGGTAAATTGGAATTCGGTGACATTGACGTCGATAAGCTTGATTTTAAATTGAAGACCTATCGCGATAACAAGAGCACGAATCTGGCGGTCTTCATCGATAAACTAGATGACGGAAAGCCCCGTAGGCCGGGTACTCCACCTTTCTTTTTTTCTTCATCGGATGTCGAAATCACCAATAGTACTTTCCGGCTTATCGACGAAAATCGAGAAAACGAAGGGATGCTCAATTTCAAGAAACTCAACATAAGTGCAACCGATTTTCAAATCTTGGGTCCTGAGGTCACTGTAGCTATTGATGAAATGTCGTTTACAAGCGAAAGGGGCATACAAGTCGACCAACTGGCTACTGTATTCAAATACACAAAGCAGCAGATGCGTTTCGATTCGTTGCGCATTCGTACTCCGGGAACCCATTTAAAAGGTAATTTGGTGTTCAACTATGAGCGAAAAGATTTTATCGATTTTTTGAACAAGGTAAAGCTAACCGCTGATTTCGATGAATCTACCGTTGCATTCGATGAGATCAATATGCTTTACGATCAGTTCGGAAAAGGAAAGGAAGTAAACTTTTCAACGCGCATTAATGGGGTGCTTAACGACCTGAATACCGAAGAGTTGTTTCTGCAGTCAGATAATACGGGTATTCGGGGGGATTTTAGTTTTAAGAACCTTTTCAGCAGATCCGAACCTTTTTCGATGGTAGCTGATATGAAAAACGTGACCTCTAGCTATTACGAGCTGCGTTCGCTCATGCCCAATATTATTGGCAAATCATTACCACCTAAAGTTTTTCAGAAACTTGGTCAGTTTACTATTAGGGGCGATGCTACTGTGACAGAAACTTCCATTGATGCAAAAGTTAATCTCAACACAGCCATAGGCAGTAGTTACACAGATCTAGAACTTACTAATATCGATGATATCAATAATGCTACTTATACTGGTTTTGTTTCGCTTATAGACTTTGATTTAGGCGATTTTGTTGAAAACAAACGTTTAGGAAAAACTACTTTGGATTTTAATGTCGAGGGCAAAGGTTTTGCAAAAGAAACATTAAATACTGAAGTTATTGGGGAGGTCTATGCCGTCAATTTCAATAATTACGAGTATAATGACCTCAAAGTCTCCGGTATTTTGAAAGAACAGCTTTTCGATGGCTCCTTGATAAGCAACGACGAAAATCTAAAGTTTAGTTTTAAGGGACTTGCAGATTTCGGGGAAGACCGTAACGATTTTAATTTTATCGCATCGGTTGATTACGCAGACTTAAAGAAATTGAATTTTATTAATGATAGCATTTCCATTTTTAAGGGAAATGTAAATATGGATGTCGCAGGAAACACCCTGGATAATCTGGTCGGGGATATCAAATTCACAAAAACAATATTCGAGAATAAGAACGACACTTATTATTTTGAAGACTTTAAAGTGTCATCCACTTTCGAGAACGACTCCGTCCGTACCATTGATATTAATTCCCCCGACATTATTACCGGTTATTTGAAAGGTAATTTTAAAGTCAAGGAATTGGGTAGATTGGTGCAGAATTCACTAGGTAGTATTTATACGAATTATCGGCCTTTTAAGATTTCTGACGGACAAACTTTGGCTTTTAATTTTAAGATATATAATAAAATCGTTGATGTATTCTTTCCGGAAGTTAAATTTGATCCGAATACCTTTATCAAAGGAAATATAGTGGCCGATGAAGGTGATTTCAAGCTCAATTTTAAATCACCTAGTATCGTAGCCTTTGGCAATGAAGCCGACAATATCGACATCAAAATCGATAATAAAAATCCACTTTTCAATACGTATATTTCGGTGAGTGATCTTTCGACGAATTACTATGACGTAAAAGATTTCAACCTAATTAATACCACATTAAAAGACACGCTGTTCTTCCGCACAGAATTTAAAGGAGGAAGTGACTTAAATGATAGCTACAATCTCAATTTCTACCACACTTTCAACAAAGAGAATAAATCGGTCATCGGTCTTAAAACTTCAGATGTTAATTTCAAGGGTAATACTTGGGTATTGAACAAAGATGGAGATAACAAGAACAAGGTCATTATTAACCGCACATTGGATAGTATCAACATCCAAGAGATTGTGATGAACAACAGCCAGCAAGAGCAAATACGCTTGCGCGGTGAACTTGCCGATTCAACTTATAAAGACCTACAACTACAGTTCAAAATCGTTTCGTTGAACAAAATCACTCCGGCCATAGCTAACCTTAAACTTCAGGGCGAGGTGAACGGTACGCTTAATATATTGCAAAAGGATGATATTTATTTGCCGTCCTCCAATTTGGGCATTGAAGATTTTTCAATTAACGATATCCGTTTGGGCGATTTGACAATTGGTATTGTGGGTAATAAAGACCTTACGGATTTCGTAGTCAATTCACAGATTACCGATAAGGGAAGGGAAAAATTAGGTGTCGTCGGTAATATTAGCAACAAGGGCGATGTGCCTGAGGCTAATCTTTTGGTCAATCTTGATAATTTTGATTTGGAACCTTTCGCTCCTTTGGGCGAAGATATTCTCCGTAATATTCGGGGAGATGTTAGTGGAAACGCAAGAATTCAGGGGCCTCTTAACAATCCGGATTTTAGTGGTATACTCACATTAGACAATGCCGGTATCGGCATACCGTATCTTAATGTAGACTACAGTTTTGCCCAGAACTCAAGAGTAAACCTTTCGAAGCAAACTTTCGATTTCGACCAGATTAAGCTTACGGATGTCGAAAAAAAGACAAATGCTACTTTAGATGGTACTATTAGCCATTCTTTTTTTGACAACTGGTTACTTGATTTGAATGTAGATACAAATAACAATAGATTGCTTATTCTCAACACCGAATTCGAAGAAGAAGTATTGTATTACGGAACCGGTTATCTGAACGGTAAAGGTAGGATATTTGGCCCCACGAAGGCATTGAACATTAAAGTCGAGGGAGAAACGGCACCTGGCACTTCACTAAAAATACCGTTAAGCGACGTGGCCTCTATTGGTGATTATTCATTTATCAATTTTGTTGAAAAAAATAATTTGAATACGATTGAAGATAAGCGTATACTAGATGAATTTCAGGGTCTTGAGCTGACCTTTGACCTTGATGTTACCCCTGATGCAGAGGTGGAGATCGTTACGGATACCAAGACCGGTAGCTCGCTAAAAGGAAGCGGTGTAGGGATCTTACTAATACGTATAAATACCCGAGGAGCATTCGAGATGTACGGTGATTTTGTTGTGGTAGATGGTGAATTTAACTACAAATTTGCTGGAGTTATCAATAAAACTTTCAAAGTAAAACCCGGAGGTACAATTGTTTGGGATAGGGAGCCGTTAAAAGCTACTTTAGATTTGGAGGCTGTTTACGCATTAAATGCAAACCCCGCACCTTTGTTAGATAACCCTGGCTATACGCGAAGAATACCCACCGAAGTGGTCATCAAGTTAACCGATGATCTCGAAAGCCCTGATATTGAATTTAACATAGACTTTCCCGGCACGAACTCCATCGTACAATCGGAGTTGGAATATCGCCTGCAAGATCCTGCCGTAGAGGAGCAAAACGCACTTTTTCTTTTAGCCCAAGGATCATTTGTGAACGATCAGACAGGTATCAACCAACAGGCGGTAACCGGTAATCTTTTGCAATCGGCATCCGGACTTTTGAATCAAGTTTTGGGTAACAACGACAAATTTAATCTCGGCCTCTCTTATGAACAAGGTGTTTTGGACCAGAACGCGGACTTTCAGACGGAAAACCGTATAGGGGTTACGGTCTCAACACAAATTAGTGATCGACTACTTTTTAACGGTAGAGTGGGGGTGCCGGTCGGCGGAACTACAGAAACCGTGGTAGCGGGCAACTTTGAAATACAATTGCTACTTAACGAAGAGGGCACGCTAAGCGCCAAATTTTTTAATCGGGAAAACGAAATACAAGAGTATTATGCCGATAGACTTGGGTATACCCAGGGCATCGGTATTTCATATGAAGTTGATTTTAATAGTTTTCGAGAGCTTTTTCAATACATCTTAAAAAATGAAGAACCAAAAAAGAAGGAAGAACCAAAAAAGAAAGTGCCGGCACCCGATAAAATCCCAAGTTCTGTTATGGGCAAGGATAGCCTTTTAAAGTTCTATCCCAAGACAAATAGGTTAAAATAGATTTCTCGGTTATTGTATTCCAGAACCAAAAGCTTTTAAAATTACAGTTTATAGGCTGTTTTTGAGAAGTCAACAAAAGATGTTTCAATTTGTTGCTATTCTTTTTCCGTTCATACCTTAATGTAGTAACATTCGAAAATTTGGTCCCGAACTGTTATATTCTACTCATTTCAATGTCTAAAAGTTTACTAAATCGTTTTAGTGGCAGCTATTAGGCCAAATTAGAGCTATAAGGGTTCCGTGAATTGAAATAAGTTTGCTAATTTTGCAGCTTAGTTTTTTTTAATGGCTCTAGAGATAAAGAAAATAGGCGTTTTGACATCTGGGGGTGACTCACCTGGCATGAATGCGGCAATACGTTCGGTCGTTCGGACCTGCGCATATATGAAGGTAGACTGCGTTGGCATTTATAGAGGATACCAAGGTATGATAGAAGGCGATTTTAAGCCTATGGATGCCAGAAGTGTCAACAATATCATCAATAAGGGAGGTACGATCTTAAAATCTGCCCGCTGTGACGATTTCAGAACAGTAGAAGGCCGGAAAAAAGCATACGACCATTTGCTTGCCGAGGGTATCGATGCGTTTGTTGTCATCGGCGGTGACGGAAGTTTTACGGGTGCCATGATTTTCAATCAAGAGTTTCATTTTCCTATCATAGGTATACCCGGTACTATTGACAATGATATCTTTGGTACGTCAAATACCGTAGGTTTCGATACTGCCATGAATACAGTAGTAGAGGTCATAGATAAGATTAGGGATACGGCCAGTTCGCATAACAGGCTCTTCTTTGTTGAAGTTATGGGCCGAGACGTTGGCCATATCGCCCTTAATACAGGAGTTGGGGCCGGTGCCGAAGAAATTTTGATCCCCGAAGAAAATAGAGGGCTCGAGCGTTTGTTGGAATCGTTGAAACGAAGTAAAAAATCTGGTAAATCATCAAGTATAGTAGTTGTCGCCGAAGGTGACAAAATTGGGAAAAGTGTTTTTCAGCTTAAGGAATACGTGGAAGAGCACCTTCCTATTTACGATGTAAGGGTGTCCGTTTTGGGGCATATGCAGCGTGGTGGGTCACCTTCCTGTTATGATAGGGTATTGGCCAGTAGAATGGGGGTAAAGGCTGTTGAAAGTCTTTTAGAGGGCCGAACGAATTTCATGGTAGGTGTTCAGAATAACAAAATTATACTAACCCCGATTAGCAAGGCCATCAAAGGGCATACCAAGATAGACAAGGAACTCATTAGGGTTTCTGAGATAATGACAACTTAAATATAATTTTAATCCTAAAAACAAATAACACATGTCAGATTTAAAAATAGGAATAAACGGATTCGGGCGAATCGGAAGATTGGTCTTTAGGGAAACGGTAAGAAGAGATGGTGTCGAGGCAGTCGCCATCAATGATTTGTTAGATGTAGAACATCTTGCTTACCTTTTAAAATATGATTCCGTACATGGCAACTTCGAAGGTACGGTTGATGTTAAAGACGGCCATCTAGTCGTAAATGGTAAAACTGTACGAATTACTGCTGAGCGTGACCCAAAGAATATTAAGTGGGATGCCGTTGGAGCAGAAATAGTTGCTGAGTGCACCGGTATTTTCACAAGCTTAGAAACTGCACAGTACCACATAGACGGAGGTGCCAAAAAAGTTGTGATTTCTGCCCCATCTAAAGATGCACCAATGTTCGTAATGGGTGTAAATCATAAAGATGTGAAGGCGTCTAATACTATTGTATCCAATGCATCTTGTACCACTAACTGCTTGGCGCCAATGGCCAAGGTATTGAACGACAACTTTGGTATTGAAGAAGCTTTGATGACTACGGTACACGCTACTACAGCAACTCAAATGACTGTTGACGGCCCTTCTAGAAAAGATTGGAGAGGTGGAAGAAGTGCCATGTTGAATATTATTCCCGCTTCTACAGGAGCAGCGAAGGCGGTGACCAAAGTTATTCCTGCGTTGGAAGGAAAATTGACAGGTATGGCTTTCAGGGTACCTACTGCCGATGTTTCCGTGGTAGATTTGACTGTTCGTCTTGAAAAAGAAACTTCTTATGAAGATATCAAAAAAGCCTTTAAAGCTGCCTCTGAAGGAGAACTGAAAGGTATTTTAGGGTATACTGAAGAAGCACTGGTATCACAAGATTTCGTGAGCGATAAACGTACTAGTATTTTTGATGCCGGTGCCGGAATGGAATTGAATTCGAAATTCTTTAAGTTGATTTGTTGGTATGATAATGAGGCCGGTTTCTCGAACAAAATGGTCGATTTGGCAGAGCATGTAGCAAGTTTATAGTTTTTTTGATAGTATTTTAAAGTATTCCTGAAAATGGGCGAAAAATTTGCTTATTTTCAGGATTCTTTTTTAAATTAAACCTATGATTTTAATAGTAGATAGCGGTGCTACCAAGTCTGACTGGATTGCTCTTGATAGCAAGGGAAATCAATTGTTTTTGACCCAGACCTTGGGGTTGAGCCCTGAAGTATTGACAAAAGATGTAATCGAAGACCGTTTGGCCAATAATTTCGAACTTTCGAAAAATAGGGAAAAAGTATCCCGTTTACACTTTTATGGCGCAGGATGCGGTACGGAACGTATGAAGAGCTTTCTACGAGATATTTTTAAGGATTTTTTTCCGAATGCCAAGACAGATGTGAAAGAAGATACCTATGCTGCAATATTTTCCACTACCAAAATTGGTCACCAAGGCATAGTCTGTATTTTAGGTACCGGTTCGAACTGTAGTTATTACGATGGGCATCAATTGTTCCAGAAAGTAACTTCTTTGGGCTATATTCCTATGGATGACGGTAGTGGTAATTTCTTTGGAAGGAAACTTATCCGGGATTATTACTTTCATAAAATGCCTCAAGACTTGGGCATTAAATTCGAGAAGGGATACGATTTGGATGCCGACGTAATCAAGGAAAATTTATACAAACAGCCCAATCCGAACACGTATTTGGCCACTTTTGCCCGTTTTTTAGTCGAAAACAAAGAGCATCCTTATTGCAAGGGTGTTATCGACAAGGGCTTCCAGCAGTTCGTGAACAATTACATAATGCAGTTCGAATTGGCAACTAAGGTGCCTATCAATTTTGTAGGAAGTATTGCGCACTACCTTAAAGACGAGCTAACCACGGTTTTAGAACGCAATGACCTTATCGTTGGTGTTATTCGTCAAAGGCCAATCGAGGGACTGATGGAATTTCATAAGGAAACGCTTTAATAAGTTCAAACTGATTTTAAGGAAAGAGTAAAGGTTGGGCGACGTGAGGTTCAAAGTTCTAAACTTTTGCATAGTTTGGTTCAAGTTCGAATTGATTCACTTTAAACCTTGAACTATTTGACTGTCAACTGCTACTAAAAGCTTTCAACTTTTTCACCTTACAGCGATCATCGAAATTTCGACATTCACAAATTTTGGCAGATTGGCAACCTCAACAGTCTCCCTTGACGGTGCGGCATCTGAGTTAAAATATGAGCCGTAAATTTCGTTAACATCGGAGAATTGATGCATATCTTTTAAAAAGATGGTGCTCTTCACAACACTTTCAAAGGTCATTCCTGCTTCTAAAAGAATCGCCTTTAAATTTTCCATAGATTGCCGGGTCTCTTTTTTGATATCGCCATCAACCAAATTCCCTGTAGCTGGATCAATCGGAATCTGTCCGGAAATATATAATGTATCACCACTTAAAATGGCCTGATTATAGGGCCCAATAGGTGCTGGAGCGTTTGGAGTGTTGATTATTTTTTTCATAGTGAAGTCCATTTTGTCATTTCCACGAAGATGGAAATCTATTTTATCGAATAGTATTTTATTGTAACAATTTTAAAATAAGAAAATTT
>CAZRIE010000015.1:41457-50822 GCA_964600075.1 uncultured Flavobacteriaceae bacterium | reverse complement strand
ATTAAAATAGCTAAGCCCGATGTACAATACAGTGTTTGGACAAAAGAAATAACAACTAAAAAACAACCCATCACGGGTGGATCCAAGGTGCCATCGAATCATTAAACAGGGCCGCCAAAGAAATCAAAAACCTAGCTACCAAAGAATAACGGTGTACAAATTCGTTGCTAACGTAAATTTTACGATGCATTGAAAGAAATAGGATCGATACGTCGAATTGGTATTGTGATCGTCTTATGAGCTAATCCTATGATTCGAGGAAAGGAAAAGTACCCGCTTTTTTTGAAGCTAAAGTTGCTCAACCTCTTCATCGACATGTTGGCCATATTCATTTTTATAGATGCGCACCACAATCAAAAAAAGACTAATTAGCAACGGCCCGAATATCAATCCAATAAAGCCGAATAAGGGCACCCCCACGATAACGCCAATCAATGTGATTAAGGGATGTACGTTATCCAATTTTTTAAGTATATATAATCTAATGAAATTATCAGTGGTGCCGACCACCACAATACCATAAATCAGGATGCCCCAAGCTTGAAAATCGTTACCGTTCGAAAGCGCGAGTATAAATACGGGGATAATTCCAACAAATGTACCTACAAAAGGAATCATTGACCCTACTGCCACAACCACGAACCAAAAAAATGGGTTTTGTACTCCAAAAATCAAAAAGCCGATCAAGGCCACGATACCCTGTGCTAAAGCAACCATAGGTATCCCAAAAGCATTGGACTGTACCATTATATTCACTTCATCACCAATAATCATTAGACTTTTATTATCAATAGGAATATATTCAAACAATGACAATCTTAATTCATTTCGATTAGTAAGCATATAGAACAACAAAAAATACATGATCCCTATCGAAATAAAAACATTGAAAGTGCCCCCCGCAAAGCTTGAGAGATTATCCGCCAACATACCTGAAGCGGCCGTGGGGTCAATACTTGAAGCCAGGTCGTAATCTACCCATCTCTCCAAAATTAACATTTGGTTCTTTATGGCTTCTACTACACTTTTAGACTTGTCTACCGCACTCCCTATTTTAGAGCCTAGCATAAAAATAAGGCCTCCTACTGGCAATAGAATACCTATAAATGAGACAAACATAATTAGCGTCGCGGCCAAATTGGTATTCCATCCTTTCCGTACGAGCTTGGCCATCCATTTTCTAAATAGGACATAAATGGTAATTGCACCCAAAACCCCAGAGAGATGGGGCACCATCTCCAGAAAAATCAAGCCTCCTATTATGAAGATCAAAAGGAGAACAAATACTTGACGTATTATTTTCGGGTGTATGGTTTTCATTGGAATTTATCAATTATGACGTATCTATTAATTCGTGTTAGAAGATATGTCCAAAATAGCTACTTTGCAACACTTTGCCGATTCTTTTTTAATCAAATCGATTCTAGAAATGTCTGTATTGAAAACTCTGGAGAGTACTCATCAATTGACATCTCGATAAAACGTCAATCCGTTTTTAGACGGATCGTAAAAGGCAAACTCCTTGGTGCCCCAAGCCGTTTCTCGTAAAAGCGTATGTGCATGAAAGACATCTTTTTCGGAATATTCTTCGTAGAGTTTTTCAATGTTCTGAGCCACAATGCGTAACATGGGCCTGTCAATTTCTACTTCCCAGTCCAATGCGTCGTGCCATTGGAGATGAATTTCAATGTCATCCCTCAAAATTCCGGCATATTTAGGGTTTTTACTATCATCGGCAAAAGCAATTCTAAACCCCAACCGGTTCACATAAAAATCTAAGGCTTCTACCACATCCCTAACCGGAAGTACCGGATGGATTTGATGTAAATATCCTTTTGTTTGCATAACTTAAATGTAAAGGTTAATCACTAAATTGTCAATCTCTTTATAAAGATAGTACTCATGGTATCCAAAAACATTTTCGTATTCGTAATTCTTTTTCAGTTATCCCACATGCACGGGCAAGATATCAAACTCATGACCTATAACATCAAATACGACAAGGTCGATGATAGCGTAAATAACTGGAACGACCGCAAGGAAGCCTTGGTGCAATTGGTCAAACATTACGAAGCGTCTTTTATCGGCACCCAAGAAGTATTGCACCACCAATTGAAGTATATCGATAGTTGCCTAACGGATTTTTCATATATCGGAGTCGGTCGTGATGATGGCAAGGAAAAGGGGGAGTACTCCCCTATTCTCTATGATATAAAACGATATAAAGTTCTAAAGCATAATGCTTTTTGGCTCTCCGAGACTCCCGAGAAGATTTCTGTAGGGTGGGATGCTTCCATGGAGCGCATTTGTACATATGGTCTTTTCGAAGAAAAAATTACAGGCAAAAAACTACTGGTCTTCAATACTCATTTCGATCATAGGGGAAATGTGGCAAGAGAAAAATCTTCAGAACTCATCGTACAAAAAATTAAAGAAATCAATACAGATAATCTTCCTGTCGTCTTGATGGGCGATTTGAATCTGACTCCCGATACCGTTCCCATACAGTTTTTACAAAGCCAATTTTCCGATGGCCAAGCAAGCTCAAAAAGCCCCTTTTATGGCCCTACGGGAACGTTCAACGGTTTTGACCAAAAAAAGGTCTTGGATAATCGTATTGATTACATTTTCGTCAACGGTTTTGAGGTTGAAAGCTACATCCATATCGATGACCGTATGGAAAACAACAAGCATATCTCCGATCATTTGCCGGTTTTGATTTCCGTTACTAAAAGGTAGTATAATGTACATTCCCGAACGCAACAAAAAAGAGGATATTGAAGAAATTAAAGACTTCCTGAGCAAGAATGCCTTTGGTATACTCATCAATCAAGTTGCTGGCAGATCTTGGGCGACGCATATTCCATTGGAATTCGAGGCGGATGGCGACGGAAACGACACCCTAGTGGGCCATATCGCTAAAGTCAATCCGCAATGGAAAGGCTTCACCGAAGACGAAGAAGTGCTCTGTATTTTCAACGGACCCCATGCCTATATTTCTTCTTCCTGGTACAAAAAAGAGGAAGTACCCACATGGAACTATATCGCCGTACATATCTATGGAAAATTGAAAATTTTGAATGAAGAAGAAGTAATGGCTTCGCTACATCGGTTGGTAGCTAAATATGAGGCCAGTTCTAAAAATCCAGTTTCTTTGAAAATTATGTCGCCCAATACACTAAGGCAGGTAAAGGGAATGGTCGGGTTTAAAATCGAAATAACCGATATTCAGGCCAAGTATAAACTATCGCAGAATAGGGAACAGGACCACCCTAAAATTATTTCTGAATTGGAAGACATTGAAAATTCAGGTAGCCATGAAATCGCAAATCACATGAAAAATATAGGCGCCTAAAACTAAAACGGTTTTACAAAGTACCGTAAGCGCGTAATACATTTTCTATTTTACGGTTCTTATCGGCATTTATTATTTTTCGTTCCTCTTTTTCATTCAGCCAATTTAAGGTTCTTACAATACCTTCAGAAAAGGGAATGGCAGCTCTAAAACTGGGGACAAAGGATTTTATTTTGCTATTGTCAAAAATGACACTTTCAGCTTTATCGGCAAGTAAGGTTCCGGTGAACGATGGCTCAACCTTACAGATGAAATCAGAAGCGATATGAACGATATGAGCTTCTTTTCCCAAACTTTTGGCTAAAATTTCATAAATCATATTCCAACTTAAAATCTCATCGGAAGTAATATGAAAGGCATGCCCAATAGCAATGGCCAGTCCTAAAAGCCCAACAAAACCTTTGGCGAAATCATCAGAGTGCGTAACCGTCCATAGTGAAGTGCCGTCACCGTGAACAATAATCGGTTTCCCTTTTAAAATACGATTCGCTGTAGTGTATTCTTTAAAACCACCAATGGCAATAGGTATTACCGTATCGTAGGTCAAAGAGGGCCGCACAATCGTTACAGGAAAACCTTCTTCTCGATAAGCTTGCATCAATCGGTCTTCACATTGAATTTTTCCATTTGAATAATCCCAAAGATTGTTGCAGAGCGGGGTCGACTCGGTAATCACCGGATAGCGTAATGGAGTCTGGTAACAAGATGCTGAGCTAATAAAAACGTACTGCGCCGTTTTTCCCTTAAACAAGGCAATGTCACGCTCAATATCTTTGGGAGCAAAAGCAATCCAATTGACTACTACATCCCATTTATGTTTCTTTAATTCCGATAGCTCTTCAGGTTTATCGATGTCACCGATGATAGTCTGTAGACCCTCGAGTTCGACTTTCGTGCTTCCTCTATTCAAATGATACAATTCCATTCCCCTTAAACACGCCAATCGACTTGATGGCATACTAATATTCCCGGTTCCTCCTATAAATAAAACTTTCATTTTCTTGTTTTGAAATATTTTAATGAATATACACAATAGATCAGCAAAGAAATGACTTGCAATACAATTGTAACACAATTGTTTGTTAGGATAGAATACCCTAAATTGTGAAACTCAGAAAAAAACAGAATGAACACTCGAAGAAAATTTATTCAAAAAACACTCCTGGCAGCAGCGGCTACAAGCCTTCCCCATGCGGCCATGAAGGCCACATCGCATATATCAAAATCCCCCGTAGTTTCAGAGCCCAAAATATCTTTAGCACAATGGTCGTTGCATAGAGCTTTAGAAAATGGTGTAATCAAAGCGACGGATTTCGCCAAAATCGCAAAAAATGACTATGGTATCGACGCAGTAGAGTATGTCAATCAGTTTTACGTAGACATGGTCAAGAGCGAAAAATTTTGGACGCAAATGAAAGAACGTGCGGAAAACGAAGGGGTAAAGAGCTTATTGATCATGGTCGACAACGAAGGTGATTTAGGAAACCCTAATGAACTAGAACGATCTAAAACTGTGGAAAATCACTTTAAGTGGATTCATGCCGCGAAGATTATGGGCTGTCATTCCATTCGTGTCAATGCTTTTGGCGAAGGTGATAGAACCAGCCTACGAACTAGTTTGGTTGCAGGTCTTGGTGAGCTAGCTTCTTACGGTTCCAAAGAAAATATTAACGTAATTGTAGAAAATCATGGTCTTCACACCTCTGACGCTGCATTTATGGCAGGTATCATTAAAGAGGTGAAAAGTCCACATTTGGGCACGCTTCCCGATTTTGGAAATTGGTGCCTTAATGCCAAATGGGGAAGTACACAGAATAACCAATGTGATGATATATACGATAGGTACCAAGGGGTTGCCGATTTCCTGCCATTCGCCAAAGGGGTAAGTGCAAAATCGTATGCTTTTGATTCCGATGGAAACGAAACTATTATCGACTACCATAAAATACTAAAAATTGTAAAAGATTTTGGGTTTGATGGTTATATCGGCGTAGAATTCGAAGGAGAGCATATGACCGAACCAGCTGGAATAAAAGCCACCAAAAAGCTCATTAAAAAGGTATGGAAAAAATTGGGATAATCAATAGTATTCCCTTTAAAGGGAATTATCCTATAAGATTTCGAACCAAAAACCAACAAGCGCTATTTTATACTACTTGATGTGTTCTTGCAATACCTCAAATTGAAAGGAAGCCTTGCCTTGGGTGGCCATCCAGAAGTTGTTGATTTTGCCCCAAGACGCATCGGGTGCCGAGGGACGGGAAAAATTTTCAAGGTTCGAATGAATAGTTTCCATTTTTTCTTGTTCCAATTTTTCCGTCGAAAGGATAACCGTCAATGCCCTAAAAGTCTTTTGTGAATCCTGATGAGATGGTACCCTTGCACCATTTTCGGCAATCATGGCTTGTGGTGTATGGTCTTGTATGGCATCTGCGGTAAATACTCCTGACGAAGTACCTACTACTGGATTTACGGCTACCTGTACAGATTCAAGATCATCTGAACTAATCAGGCCCATAAGATAGAGTTCCAAATTCCCGTAGGGAATTGAATTACCTCCGTTGGCAAAGGTACCAAAGCCGTCTTTTTCATTTAATCTTCCTTTGTAGCTATTGCCACCTAAATCGACCAGTTCATCAAAACCGCCTAATTGTCCGGCGACACCAGCATAGCCCCAATGACCACCTACTGTAGTGGGTAAAAAATTCTTATTTCCCCAGGAATGAGCGATTTCATGCAAGAAAGGTCCGTTTAAAACATACTCGACCCTTGGCATATAAATAATACTTTTCAACTTTCCGTCGGAGCCATAGGCTGCGGTGTTGTCGTATGTAGCACCTCCAAGACCTTCAATTTTGTTGCTTACTTGCGTAGATCGGCCATAAAAGAGGTCTTCGGGCTGGGTATCCTCAACAGATAGTATAATGATGAAATCAAACTCATCATGTATATATTCATATATTTTTTTCGAAACCATCTTAAGGTCTCCTTCACCGGTAATAAATTTGTTGTAAGCTGCTTGTGGTATTACGTAACCGGCAAACGAGCGGTCTTCGTTCAATACAAAATCAGCTTCGAACGTGATAGATCCATTAGTAGGTGTTTCAGCCTCTTCTTCGGGTTCTTCATTCTCTTCGTTGGGTTCTTCATTCTCTTCAGGATTTTCGGTTGCCTCGGTCTCGATTACCTTGGCTACTTCGTCACTGATTTCGTCAGTACTACACGAAGCAAAAAGTAAAAGGATAAATGTAAAGAGAGCTGAGGCTAAGCAAAGTTTTTTTGGGGTGAACAATCGCATAATAGTATTTGAATAGGCTAAGCCTGTATATAACTCCAATATTCCGCGTTTATTTTTGCAAAAGGTTGTTTTACAACGAGTTTTTACGCTTCGGGATAATATGCTATTTTTGATAAAGTAGTAGTTATTTGACCTTTACTGACAGGCAAAGCTTGAACCAAAGTTCATCACTAAATTCAGGTAACAGCGAAATTAGGTGTGAAAAGAACCCTAAAAAATTGATTTAATTCAAAACAACTCATAAGATTTTCGTTACCATAATCGTTGCTACAGAAAATTTTATAATTAATTCATAGGTGGATGTCCTATTTGGTAAAAACCGATCGTCACAACTATATAAACCAATAAAATTTTAGTACTAATGAAAGACTTTATGATGATTTTCAGAACAGAACAGGTTGACAACTCGGCACATACGCCCGAAGAAATGCAAGCCGTTATGCAAGTTTGGCAAGATTGGATCGGTGGCATTGCAGCCCAAGGGAAATTTGTAAATACAAACGCACTGGGTTCGAGTGGCAAGACCATAAATGCTGGTGGCGTAATTACCGATGGCCCCTATGCCGAACTTAAGGAAATTGTTGGGGGTTATATTATCGTAAAAACCACCGATATTGACGACGCCGTAAAATTATCGGCAGGATGCCCCATTCTTGATATACCAAGTGGAAAAGTCGAGGTGCGCGATGTAATGGTTTTCGATATGTAAGTTTGTAAAGCAATTACAATCATTTAAGAAAGTGAACTATCTTTAGTTCACTTTCTGAGCTTATGGAAAACAGAGAATTGATTCCCGACTTATTCAAATCCGAATTCAGCAAAATAGTTTCGGTGCTTTGTAAAACTTTCGGTCTATCAAATATCGAATTGGCCGAAGATTTGGTCAGTGATACTTTTTTGGCAGCTTCAGAAACCTGGGGCCTGAAGGGAATTCCCAATAACCCGAAAGCTTGGCTTTATACCGTTGCAAAAAACAAGGCAAGGGATACGTTTCGAAGAGAAAAGGTATTTCGTGACAAAATAAAGCCGGAGCTGATGGATCGCTCATCGATTTCGGAGAACATCGAAATCGATCTGTCAGAAAGCAATATCAAAGACAGCCAGCTCAAAATGTTGTTCGCCATATGCAATCCGATTATTTCCTCGGAAGCGCAAATTGCTATGGCGCTTAGAATTCTATGCAGTTTTGGTATCCAAGAAATCGCAACGGCCTTTTTGAGCAGTTCGGAAACTATCAATAAAAGACTGTATCGGGCCAAGGAAAAACTTAGAGTACATAATATCGAGCTGGCCTTGCCCTCGGGCAGCGAAATGGAGCAACGATTACAAAACGTACTTTTAGTCTTGTACTTGCTTTTCAACGAAGGTTATTATTCTTCTAACTCTGAAAAAAGGATTCGCAAGGAGCTTTGTATAGAGGCCATGAGACTTAATTATTTATTATTGAATTGCGAATTGACCAATAAACCCCAAACGAATGGGTTAATGGCACTTTTTTGCTTTCACGCTTCGCGCTTCGAAGCAAGAACAGATAAAGACGGAGGACAAATTGTTTATGCCGACCAGAACGAAGCGGAATGGGATCGAGAACTTATAAAAAAAGGGGAGTTGTTTCTGAACCGATCTGGAAAAGGAAGCGAAATCACTAAATACCATATTGAGGCCATAATCGCCTATTGGCATACAAAGAGTGATATGGATCCCCAAGAAAAATGGGAGCATATTTTACAGCTATATAACCGAATATTACAAATAGCCTACTCCCCCATAGCAGCACTAAATCGGACCTACGCACTCGCAATGGCAAGAAGTAAGAAAGAGGCAATTCAAGAAGCCCTGAAAATAGATTTAAAACAAAATCATTTGTACCATTTGTTGCTTGCCGAATTGTACGAAGGTTCAAATAGTAAAAAACAGAAAGAACATTTACTAATAGCGGTAAACTTGACGACAACTGAAAATGAACGTCAATGGATTTTACAGAAAATCGCAAAGGTTGTTTAACCAATAAACGGAATACCTCAAAAAAATAGTACTAAAGAAAATACCATGGCATATGATGAGTTTTTGGCCGATAGGTCACGACAAATTCTAAGACAGAAATCGATTGCTTTCGAAGAAAAGAAAATGATGGGCGGACTCTGCTTTATGGTCGACGGCAAAATGTGCTTCGGCATGCATATCGATAAGCATACGAATACGTCCCTTTTGATGGCCCGTATTGGTCAGGAGCACTACGAAAACGCCTTAAAAAAAGAACATTGTAAAGAGATGAAGTTTACAGGTCGCCCTATGAAAGGCTATGTTCATGTAACTGAAGAAGGCATCGATTCAGACGGAGATTTGGAGTACTGGGTTCAGTTGTGTCTGGATTTCAATCCTTTGGCAAAAAGCAGTAAAAAGAGGATATCCAAAAAGTAGACTATATTGGTGGTCCGAGGGAACCTAAGACCTTTATTCCTAAAACAATCCGACTAGACCTCGCCGGTGCGGCAGGCTCAATCTGACACTTTTAAAGTTCATTCCGTGTAATCGCAGCATCACTTTACATCATTTCAATAATATTCTTATTGTCTTTAATAGCGACTTTAGCTACGTTCCAACTATGCCATTGCAGAAAATAGGCCGCCTTTCCTCTTCGGGCATTTATCAAATGCATCATATTCCAGTTACCATGTGCATTATCGATAGGGCCAGATTCAGACATCACAA
>CAZRIE010000015.1:0-41357 GCA_964600075.1 uncultured Flavobacteriaceae bacterium | reverse complement strand
ATCATATTCCAGTTACCATGTGCATTATCGATAGGGCCAGATTCAGACATCACAATTGTTTTCCCAAGGGATTTTAAAGCCTCATAATCCAGAAAATCAGGAGTAAGCCCGTAATAATCCATACCGACCACATCAACATAATCGGTGTCGCGTTAGTCAATTTTTTGGGAGAAATGAATACTACAAATCTGCTTTTTAGCTTTTGCAACATTATTACTAGGCATTTTTTTACTTTTTTACGGTTCGGGAAAGCATTCAGCGATTTACTATTTGAAGATGCAGAAGTAAGTATTCTAAAAAATTACCATAGAGTTGGCCAAGAAGGCGGAAGGTTCCGGAAGAATTTACGATTTGACGGTATGTGGTATGTGACGACTTTTGCAAAACCCTAACTGATCGTAAGCTATTCCCGCAAACATATCTATATATTAGAAATATAGGTTAAAGCTCCTCCCTTTAGAAAAAGAGAGGTTGCCCAATTTGTCAGGACGGAGGGTTTGAAAGCGCAGGCCATAGTCCCATATTAGATAGTCCGGTGCTGGGCCAAAGGTTCGGGCTTTCAAACTCCCCCTTTCTCAGTAAGCGGTTTCATTTCTCTCTTCGTCTGAAGAAGGGAGCCAAAAACTGCTTTCAAATCAGCCTTTACATTACGCAGTTTCTTAAGCCTCCAACGCTTTTTTCACCATCACCTTGGCCAGATGAGAACGATATTCGACATCGGCAAAATGGTCTGACATTACCTCAACACCATCGACTGCATGCGCTGCGGCATCGCTGTTGCCATTATATGCTTTTTCGACTTCGGTCGCTCGGTAAGGTGTATCGGCTACCCCGGTCACCCCAACTTTTACACCATTGCCATCGTGCACCACAGCAACACCGACCACAGCAAATCTAGAGGCAGACTGGTAAAATTTTTGATAATTGCCATGTGCTATTTTTGGGAAGCGTACCGCAGTAATAATTTCATCATCTTTCAATGTAGTAGTAAATATACCCTCAAAGAAATCGGTTGCTGCGATTGTACGTTTTCCATTTTTACCTTCTACTTCAATTTTGGCGTCACTGGCCAACACGACTGCCGGATAATCTGACGATGGATCGGAATGTGCAAGGCTGCCGCCTATGGTGCCCCTATTCCTTACTTGTATATCACCGATTGCCTCGGCCGTTTGTTTTAGTATGTTTACGTTCTTGTACACTACCTGTGAACGCACTATTTGAGTGTGCGTGCAGTTGGCGCCAATGATTACCTCACTGCCTGTTTCCTCTATGGTGTTCAGGCCGGAAATTCCACTGATATCAATAAGGATTTCCGGTCTGTTGAGCCTCAATTTCATGGCTGGAAGGAGGCTGTGCCCGCCCGATAAGATTTTGGCATCGAAGCCATGCTCATCCAATAGGTTTATCGCTTCACTCAACGAGGAAGGTTTTATATAGTCAAATATTGCTGGTATCATTTTTTGTAGTGTATGTTTAAATTATATGCTCTTAAGAATCATTCTTACTGTTTTCAACTTCATCCTTTTTAAAAAGATAAAAGAACAAAGACAAAAGACTAAATGGTTGCTCGCTTATTACGTTTAGCGATAATCAATTCTGCATCGCTTTCCAAACGGTCTGCGGTTTCAATGGCATTTGAATATCCGTTACCCCTAAATGTGCCAGTGCATCTACGACCGCATTTACCACAGCAGGAGTTGAACCGATGGTGCCAGCTTCACCTGCTCCCTTAACACCCAAAGGATTATGTGGACAAGGGGTAACCGTATTATCGGTCTCGATCATCGGCAAATCATCGGCACGCGGCATAGCATAGTCCATGTAAGACCCGTTAATCATCTGTCCACCATCATCGTACACCACTTCTTCTAGTAACGCCTGACCAACACCTTGGGCAACACCGCCATGTATCTGGCCTTCTACGATCATCGGGTTCATAATATTACCAACATCATCGACAGCGATAAATCGTTGTAGATCGACGGCTCCCGTATCTGCATCTACTTCCACAACTGCGATATGTGTTCCGAAAGGGTAGGTAAAATTGGTCGGGTCATAAAAACTGGAGAAATCAAGGCCAGGTTCCAGACCTTCCGGATAGTCATGAGGTACATAGGCCGTTAACGAAACATCACCGAAGGATACGGACTTGTCAGTACCTTTCACTGTCCATTTTCCTTCTGCATATTCGAGATCCTCTTCTGCAGCTTCCAACTTATGGGCAGCAATCTTAGCTCCTTTCTCCAATATTTTTTCTATACTTTTAATAATGGCACTTCCCCCCACAGATAAACTCCGTGAGCCATAGGTTCCCATACCGAAGGCAACCTGTTCGGTGTCGCCGTGCATGATTTCAACATCATCCATAGGGATACCTAATTTATCGGCCACGAACTGTGCGAACACTGTTTCATGCCCTTGCCCGTGTGAGTGGGACCCCGTAAATACAGATATCTTTCCTGTTGGCTGAACACGTACCTGACCAACTTCGTATAATCCGGCACGGGCACCTAAAGCTCCAACTACTGCAGAGGGCGCGATTCCGCAACCTTCGATATACGTTGAAAATCCGACACCTAGTAATTTTCCGTTTTTACGGGCTTCTTCCTGTTCTTTTCTAAAATCTTCGTAACCCAGCATTTCCAATCCTCTTTTGAGAACACCTTCATAATTTCCGCTATCGTATTGTAGCGCTACCTGTGTCTGGTAACCTGCTTCTTCCACACCATCAAAAGGAGGAATGAAGTTCTTGAAACGAATTTCGGCGGGGTCCATGCCCATTTCCTTGGCTCCCTTTGACACAATTCGTTCTAATAAATAAGTAGCCTCTGGCCGGCCCGCACCGCGATAGGCATCAACCGGAACAGTATGTGTAAAAGGCGCTATTACATTTAAATGAATCAAAGGTGTGGTATAAACACCCTGAAATAATGTGCCATGCAGATACGTAGGTACCGCAGGGGCAAAAGTCGATAAATAAGCTCCCATAGCGCAGTACTCGTCCGTAAGGTGAGCTACAATTTTGCCATCTTTGTCAAAGCCCATTTTAGATTTTACGAAGTGATCTCTACCATGCGCATCGGTTAAAAAGGCCTCACTTCGGTCTGATGTCCATTTCACGGGTCTTCCGATTTCTTTAGATGCCCAGGTCAAAAGTGCTTCCTCAGTATAATGGTAAATCTTACTTCCAAATCCACCACCGACATCATAGGAAACCACACGTACCTTATGCTCGGGAATACCCAAAGCAAAAGCACACATCAGCAAGCGGATTAAATGCGGGTTTTGTGTACTTGTGTACAACGTCCATTTATCTGCATTAACATCGTAATCGGCAATATAACTTCTCGGCTCCATAGCATTGGGTGCCAATCGCTGATTATGGAATTCCATTTCAGTTACATGATGGGCATTCGCCAAAGCAGCTTCGACCTCTGCCCTATCGTTGCCGATACACCAGTCAAAAGCGGCATTGTCTTCCCAATCTTCGTGAACTTTTGGTGCACCCTGGTCCATGGCTTTTTTGGGATCTGTCACCGCAGGCAGTTCTTCATAATCTACTTCTACCAACTCAGCGGCATCACGAGCCTGCTCAAGGGTTTCGGCAATGACGAAAGCTACCGCCTCGCCCAAATGTTTTATTTTATCAGCTGCCAGTAACGGATGTTTAGGCTCACGCATCGTCTCGCCATTCTTGAAATCGACCTGCCATCCGCAAGGCACTCCATATTCCCCACAACCATCTTTCGCGGTAAATACAGCTACTACCCCTTCAGATTTCTCTGCCTCGGAAATATCTACCTTTAAAATTTTGGCATGCGCATACGGACTTCTTACAAATGCCGATTGGGTCATCTTCGGAAGTTTGATATCATCGGTATATTTTCCCGCTCCTTTTAGAAAACGGGCATCTTCTCTTCTCTTGACTGATTTTCCTATAAAATTTCCCATATCCTAATCGTTTAGTGTTTCAGCAGCATGCCGAATTGATTTTACAATATTGTGATAGCCTGTGCACCTACAGAAGTTTCCTTCCAGCCCATGACGAATCTCATCTTCGGAAGGGTTTGGATTATTTTTTAGAATATCGACGGCTATCATTACCATACCGGGAGTGCAGAATCCACATTGAAGTCCATGTTTTTCTTTAAAGGCAGCCTGTATCGGATGCATTTCGCCATTTTTGGCCATGCCCTCAATTGTAGTTATTTCGCTACCATCGGCCTGAACCGCCAAAAGTGTGCAAGCTTTTACGGCATCGCCATTCATAGTTATGGTACATGCACCACAGCCGCTAGTATCGCAGCCGATGTGTGTACCGGTAAGGTCTAAGGTCTCCCGTAAATATTGGGCAAGACTGATACGAGGTTCGATGTCGTGGGTGTAGCTTTTCCCATTGACAGTAATGGTTACATTCATAGTGTGTATTTTGAATTATTATTTGATAACTGGCGTAAGGATCGAAACCTCAACTTTGTCGCGCTTCGATTTCCGACTCCATAGCTTTAAAAAACTGTTTTGATAAGGTACTGACGACCCCGCTCATGATACGTTGTCCCATGCTGGCCAACCTACCCGACATTTTTGCCTCGCCGGTGTATTGCACCTCTGTTTTTCCTTCTTCGGCAGCAATAAACTTCATTGCGATTTCGGCCACCACATTGCCCATCTTACTTTTTTGGTCAACGACTAGGGTGCAACTCTCTTTTTCAATTTTATCTTTGATGGACAAGTTTCCGTTGAAACTTCCCCTTACCGGCCCAATTCTTACCTCAGAAATCGCTTCATAGTTATCGGAGCCCTGTTTATTCAACGCTTTGATACCCGGAGTGACTTTTTCAAGAACATCGGGATCCATGACCATGGCCCAAAAAATATCGGGGGTTACGTTAAGGGTATAATCACCATTGATTTTCATGCGCTCTAAGTTGGGTCAATGAATATAAAGAAATCCAATTGAAAATTGTAAATTTTTAGATGTATTTTTTAGGGGGTCAGCACAAAAAATACCAAAAATTAAGATATACCCAACATTATAGAGCTAAAGCTGTTGATTTACCATATTTCTGCGTTTTTGAATTTGCTGTAAAGCCCATTTTAAACTTTCCAGATTGTGGGCCGATGCCAAAACATCAATATAGGGTAAGGCCGTTTTCATACCTATAACCTCTGGTGAGAAATCAGGACTGCCCGCCAACGGATTCAGCCATATCACTTTTCGCGATTTCTTGTAAATGCTTCGCATGGCACCCCTAATAATTTCGGGTTCACCAGTGTCCCATCCATCGCTCAAAATCAAGACAATAGTTTTTTTATCTAGCATACCGTAACCAAAATCAGTGACAAAATCTTGAAGACAGCTTCCGATAGTCGTGCCACCAGACCAATGGGGCACCCTGTCAGATATGGTATCAAAAGCTTTATCGAATTCTTGATTATCTAAAATAGTACTGACACGATGTATTGCCGTGCTAAAAACGAAGGTTTCAATCTTGTCATAGGCATTTTGAAAGGCATAAATCAAATGAACAAAAAAACGACTGTATAAGTCCATAGATTTACTTACATCGCAAAGCAAGACTAACTTCAACTTTCTATCTTTTAGCTCACTATAAACAAGTTGCTGTATGTCGCCCCCTTTTCGCATATTCAAGCGAATGGTTCGTTTCAAGTCTAACTTTTTATGTTTTTTTGAAGTTTTACGCAATCTGCTCTTTTGATGGGCTACTTTCTTGGCCAATCGTTTCAATAATTGCATCATCAATTTCATTTCGTCTTCGCTCAAATCAGCAAAGTTCTTTTTGGTCAAGACTTCGAGATCACTAAAGGTCGAAACTTCTTTTTCTTCTTCAGACGGACTTAAATTCAACCAGCTCTTTAAAGAATCAAAACGTGCTTCTTGCTGCTGTGCCTTTGTTTTTTTGTCTTTTTTCTCTTGCTTATCCTTTCTTTTGGAATCCGAAGCTTTCGAAAGCTGTGTCCAGAATTCATCGTAATAGCCGTTGAATTTCTCGTATTGGTATTGATTTTTAACTAGAATGGTCTTGAGTGCCTGTTTGAAGTACTTCTCTTTGTTGATCGGGAGAAAACTGATCGCCTTGAGCGCATCGGCTTCTTCCGTAGTACTTAATGGGAAGCCTTTCTTCCTAAGAAAACGGCATAACAGGACTAAGTTTCCTGAAAGTTCTGTTTGGTGTTTGATTAGAGGTTCTACCATGTTTTAAAACCGCAAGGGGCATCTGCTTGATTTTGACTAGTGTATTTCCAAATCTTTTAGTGTTCCTTCCCCTTTTTAGGGGAAGGTGGCATCTATCCGCCATATGCAGAGAAGATGACGGTAGAATTAGGGCGCTACTCTAAGCGAAGCGAAGCGAATCTTCGGTACACTCACATTGGCTTGGGCTTTTCGCCCGCCCCGTCTTCTTCAGGCTATCGCCGACGAATCCACCCCGCCCTGTTTAGGGCGGGGAGCCCAAAATCTCTCGAATCAAGTAACCAGGCTTCACCCTATCCTAGAAACCACCCCTGTCTTCTCGAACAGTTCTGAAAGCGCATCTTGGGTGTGTCGTATATCTTGCCAATCTTTGAGCACCACACCTAGCGTATCTTCAACTATTTGTTTATCTAAATGGGTCAAGTGCATACTGGCCAGTGCCCTGGCCCAATCAATGGTCTCTGAAATTCCAGGAGTTTTCTCTAGTTTCAATTCGCGTAACTCTTTCATAAAGGCGCAAATCTGTTGACCTAATTTAGCATCGACTTCCGGCACTTTTGTTTTAACGATGGCGAGTTCCTTTTCAAAATCGGGGTAATCTATCCATAGATACAGACACCTTCTACGCAGTGCTTCCGAAAGTTCACGGGTACGATTTCCTGTTAATATTATTTGGGGCTTATGAATTGCTTTTATTGTTCCTATTTCTGGGATGGTGACTTGCCAATCGGAGAGTACTTCCAAAAGAAAGCTTTCAAATTCCTCATCAGCCCTGTCTATTTCGTCAATCAGTAAAACTGGTTTTGAAGCTTGGGTAATTGCCTGTAGTACCGGTCTTTTTAAAAGAAAGCGTTCTGAAAAAATAGTTTCTTCCAATTTCTTGGTGTCTTGTCCTTGCGATTCTTGCATCTTTAGATAGAGTAATTGGTGCTGATAATTCCATTCGTACAAAGCATGGGTACTGTCAAGACCTTCATAGCATTGTAGCCGAATTAAATCGGTTTCCAAGGCTTTTGCCATAACCTTGGCTACCTCTGTCTTACCTACACCAGCCGGCCCTTCGATAAGCAATGGTTTTTCCAATTTCATGGCGAGAAAAATAGACATGGCAATAGAACCGTCACTAATGTAGTCTTGATTTTGAAACATTTTTTGGATATCCTGTAATTCTATGGATTTCATATGGAATATAATTGAATAATGGTATTGCCTAAAGTTAACCATAAAACGCACAACCCATTTATTCATTTTTAAAGTCTACCGCAAACAAGACAAAATGAACACAACGACTAAAATTCAAGTTTCACGTACTTACAAATCAACAAACTAATTGCGCTTCTTATCCGTATTGATAGTCAAAAAGAAGCCTACTCAACTGTTCGTTTACAGGGATAAATTACATTGAGAAATTTGAATTACAGTTCAGCCTTAAAATTTTACAGTCCGGTATTTTATTTTTAAATGAAAAAAAAATGAAGGATTTTTGACCATCATAAGTAACTACAAAACAATTTTTTTTTCGGAATTCGAATTTAGCCAATTTAGGATTTCCTTGTACTGCAACAATAGTTTCTACTAATTGGTCTACGTTTACTCCGTTTTTGAGGTTTGCTGATGTCATCATTTTAATAAAATTAGTATTGTATAGTATTATTGCAGCTAGTTCTATTACCATTGCCGTGCCATACCTTTTATTAAACTAATTATCAATTATTTACGTAGATATTGTTATTTTAGAAGTGTTAGGGCATTTTAAATAAAAGATGGGGAAACGAATACGTTATCTAATAGAATTGAATTCGATATACCTATCTCACTACTCATAATGGTCGTTAAGTAAAACACTTCAGAAGAATAAATTAAAAAACCACTATCAATCGCTATTCCCCTTCATATCACACTAAATAATATCTAACATGAAGTTGACCAGTATTGACCGGTATTGACAATAAAGAAAACAACAAAGTTTTCATTCTATCTTATTCTTTAAGCCCAAACACTGAATATATTGCTAAGAATAATTGGAGAGTTTACATATTCTACATAACCCCTAGCATTTATATTCAAACATTCACAGAACTGTGTGACATTTGGTACGACAATATTGATGATTCGGTCATTAAAATTCCTGAGCCAATTGAGGGGCGATTAGAAACAATGTTAGCGGGAGTTGAATATTGCTTGATATATTAAAAACAATAAGCTTCAATATAAAGATGCTAGAGAAAAATACTATGGTGAAGAAAGAAATAAAGCTACTAAAACGGCGTACAACATTGCTAGGTTGTTCATGTCGGCCAGGCGCCGCCATGCCAAATACCCGAGTCGAAAATGCTCCTAGCAAAGTAAGAACTTGTGAATTTAGAGTAACAACTCTATTTCACCTTTCTAATTAAGCATTTGAACGAAGATCATTATCTAATGGTCGGTATGGTATGTTTTGTGGTCAGTTATTCCCATAAGAATTTGACATGAGCAACATTACCCCGCTATACCCCGGCGAAAACAATGCATTTTCACTTTATTTAATGATTGTACTCTTCTCTTTACAAGTCATCAGTGGGCAAGGCTATGAACAGGGATATATCATCTTAACGAATAAAGATACGCTGTATGGTAAAGTAAAAGACCGCAATGACGGGACACTCTTCACGAAGATCAGGTTTAAGAACGAGCGCGGTAAGGTTAAACGCTATAGTGCCCAAGACCTTCTAGGGTACAAGGTGGGCATATATTCGTATGAATCGCTTTGGTATGCCGAGGAAAGCGAGTTTTTTAGGTTTACGTATTATAGTCGGCCCGGATATGGGCAGAAGGTCTTTTTAAAAGTATTGGCTAAAGGAAAATTGAGTTGTTATGCTGTGGAGTTCATGCATGATGACAATAACTATCCAGACCAGTTCGAACTGTTTTTACGTGAAGGCCAAACCACTTTACAGCGGGTCACACAGGGTATTTTTGGCCTCAAAAAGAAGCAGTTAACCCACTATTTTTGGGATTGTTCTGTTTTAGTAGTGAAAATAAACAACCGTTCCTTGACCACTCCATTGGAAGTGGTTACTTATTATAACGAGTTTTGTGGGCCCGACTAAAAATCATCTACAAACAGCAACGTACTTAGCAACACACCTCAAAATACGAATGGCCTTGGCATACAATTTTAGTTGTTACTGGATCCCCAATAAATATAGACTTTTTACAAAACGCGTAAGAAGCACTTGAATTTAATTTTGGAAATCTTGAACTACATTATCGCCACTTAAAAAAATCAAAATTCCTCTTAGCTAACTGCTAGCGTTCAATCTGAAAAACGCTATAATTCTTAATTTAATTTTTGAAATATTCCATTGACAAAAATCAAAATTCTGATTGCAAGCTTTAATGGGAAAATGAACAGTGGAAGTTAAACTATGGCCTCTCGGAGTCGAAATCTAAACATAAAAAATACTGCCGTTTATATACGTTCCAAATCAAAGCCTAAACTGTTCAAATACAAGGCTATAAATGTAACTCCAATCAAGACAGTTAAACAACCCTCACACGCGAGATCGGTTACGAGCCTCGCATCATAAGGCATATACCACTCTAAAGGTCAAGAATCGTGGCTGTATAAACGTTTCCGATATGAAAACCGATAGGTTATTCGCACCGTTTCTGACCTGAGAATCGATATTTAATAGATTGGTAGCCTTAATTTCGTACTCCCATTTCGCATCTCTGTCTTTTCGATAGGCAAGCGAGGCATCCCAGTTTTGGAAAGAGAATGAATCGCCATTTCCAAGATCTTGATCGGTATAGGTGTAATTCGTGCGGAACGTCACCGCTTTCCAAATGTACGCATCGAACTCTGCTGATGGTGCATTGGTCACGAACTTGGTCTTACCGCTCCCTTGATTATTGTTGGTCACACTATATCGATACCTCAAGTTTATATTTGGCGCAACTTTAAAATTAGTGCGTATGCCCGGTGTGTACGTCTGTGTGAATCCTTCATTAAGTGATTGCTGGCCTTGAACGAACTGATTTATTTTAGTATAGTTAATACCGGCGTTCAAGCTCGCCCTTATCTTGCCAAAGGTTCTTTGCACACGCCCAAATACGCTGACATTTTCATCGGCAAAACTAGAATTGAAAAAAGTACTCGTTCGGATTACATTCTCAAAATTCGTCAGGGTTCGTATCTGATCGATATTGCTTGTGTAAGCAGCTCTGACGAAAACATTGGTATAGTTAAACAGATTAAAGCTACTGTAAAACAGACTTATATTATGAGACAAGGCATTCTGCAGGTCGGACTCGCCGAATTGGATATCGTCATAATTGTTCAAAACTAATCCTTCGGCCAATCGTGTGATATCTGTAAACTGATTGCGCATGTCGTATCTCAGGGTCAAGGCTTCACTCTTTTTAAACTGGATCCGAGTTTCAAAATCCGGTAAAAACCGGAAGAAGTTATCTTCGAAGGTTTCCCCGAATTGGGTATTCTTGTTTCCGTAGGCATGTGCAGAAAAACCAGGAGTGATTGTGAACTTACCAGTTTTCAAACGGTAATGTACTCCCAAATACACATCCCTGAAATTATACTCTGTATCGTTGGAAGCACGACCGTCATTGAATGTTGGTGTTGGATTAAACTGAGATCCATCATCTAGAAACTGGAAAATATTGGAATTGAATTCTTGACGGCTGAAAATCGTTCCAAGGGTTACGTTGATATTGCTTTTGGCATTAAGCAGGTTGTAATAATCTAGTTTGGCATCCACTTGATTGGACTTGATTCGTCTGTTCTGACCAAGGTCATAATTGGCCACGGAGTCATCTAGACCTAAGGCATCTGCAGTCGAGTCAAAAGCACCATTCGGATCATTGACCAAAAGGGAATTGTAAAACGGATCTTCATTTTTTATCAAATGCTGTGCTTCAAAGGCGAAAATATTTTTTTCATCAAGGGTGTAATAATAATTTATATTTTGATTAATGCTATAGGGTGTGACCTCCTGTAGCTGATTCGTATTTCCGAGAACCGAAGAAAAAACATTTTGGTTTTGTGAATCGTTAGATACACGGCCCAAGATGTCATAATCCAATTGATTATTTACATTGGGTTGGTACGAAGCGCTTAGTTTCAACAATGCTTGATTCGAACGTTCTTTGCTAGATTGTTCCGTAGCCTCATCGGGAATGCCAAGTTCTGGATCTGTATATTGCACGAAACTCGTTTCCTTGGAAAGAATACGGCTACTATTGTATATGAGGAATCCGCTCAGGTCGAGCGCCTGATTCGGAGAATAGCTAAAATTTCCCGTTGCCAATTTATTCTCGATTTCCAAGGCGTTACCTTGACTGGTCAAGAAATTCAAGCTGTTATCACCAAGATTTATATTGGTTCCGCTACTTGTACTTGGGGCCCTGAAGCCACCGCCAAAGCCCCTAATGTCGCGTCGTGTCAAGGCTACTTCGCCCGTATTGTTCAAGTCACCAATAAAATTGAGGCTGTATTTCGGACTGTAATAAAACAGCTTAGGCTGCAATAAATAAAGCTCGTTATCCGGTGAAGTTCCCGCTCCGGCCGTCACATTACCAAACCAAAAGTTTTCTTTTCCTTCCTTGAGCTTGATATTCAATGCTACGTTGTCTTGATTATTCCTCACACCGCTCATTTGACCAACTTCAGAATAATTACGCAACACCTGGATCTTATCAACAGCTTTTGACGGAATGTTCTTGGTCGCTAATTTGGTGTCACCATCAAAAAAATCTTTGCCATTGACCATTAGCTTATTGACCACTTTGCCTTCCACTTCTATCTGGCCATCTTCATTGATTTCGACGCCCGGCAAATTTTCAAGTACATCTTCTAACTTTCGTTCTGTCCCGGTATTAAAGGAGTCAGCATTGTAAACCAAGGTATCACCTTTTACATTTACCGGCATTTCATAGATAACTTCCACCTCATCTAAGGCATTTTCTGGTTGAAGGATAAAGTCTTTTGTTATATCACTTTCTTTTGTTGAAAGGATTTCTACAAAAGTCTTCATTCCTACATAGCTAATCTGAATTCTATAGGTTCCGTTCTTGCCTAGCGTAAGCTTGTATTTACCTTGCTCGTCAGTAATGCCATAAGATTCCAAACCACTTGTTTCTTGATTTATGGCTATCACATTCGCCAAATCAAAAGGGCTGTTCAAGCTATCTTTGACCACGCCTTCAAGTTTAATTTGAGCGTAAGAAATACTGGCTACAAAAAGTAGCGCAAAACAAAATAGTTTTCTCATGATTATGCAGTAATTGCTGAGTGGGTCGTAGTTTTCGATTCAGCCAAAATCAACTTCTTCTATTTCTTCCTCGGTTATTTCTCATTTCGAGCATTTTACCTTGAATAGTCGCTTGATATTCACTTTTTGTGATTTCCTTCCCTTTAATCGGAGCTTCAATCTTAATTTTCTCCTTCGGATTCATCACAATCTTGGCACACAGCATAGTGGTATTGCCTGCACTAACTTCTAAAATAAGACCAGGAAGCCCAGTATATTCACCTGGTCCATGACTAACCGGTATTTGAGGTGTATACCATGCTTCGACTTCAGTCATTTTTATCTCAGGGACTGGCGGGACTGCAGCGGCAACATTCGTAGAATCAGTTTCGTTCTCTGCCGCAGGCGTTCTTAAATCACCCCATGAAAAGTCGTACCAAGTCAATTCAGTTGTTGGTACAGAAGCTGTAGCCTTAAAACACATATATTGTCCTATTTGCTTTGATTCCGAGCCCATCTTCCAATCTATGTCCTGTAACTTATCCTTCACTAAAAATTTCTTACCATAGAATTCTTGAGTCTGAACCAAAGCATTTTCTTTAACATTTTTATATTGCTCTCCCCGTGAGAAATTATTTCCCCAAGAATCTGTTGCGCCTGAAATCGCATCTAGTTTGTCTTCTTCATTAAACAAAGATTCTTCTTTATTGAAATCCAATACAAAGGTCTTTTCTAACCTGTTCTTTAAGCGCGCTTGAACCTGTTTTTTTTGTGCCTCACTCATTCTTGCTCCCCAACTACCAAGCTCCATTTTAGATTTAGAAAAATAAAAAGCTTGCCCTTGAAATTCTTGGACATTTGGCTTCAATGATAACAGTAATAGAAAGGCGAGAAAACTAAATTTATAAAGAATTGATTTCATGATGGTTGTTTGAGTTTATTTTGTTTAACGAATATAATTTAAGATTAGACAAATTGACGGTGTTTATAAAAACATTAACATTAATTTCCAGGTCAACGCTAAGATTAGGATTTATCCAATTCAGTTGAATACTTTGACCTTTATATCAAGAAATACAAGACAAATGTGAAGTGAAGAAATATAACGACAGGCTAACACGCTGTGCAGCCAAATGCTAGGTTCTCGCTTAATCTGAAAACCCAACAGTTTCTTCTCCGGTCCGTTTTTTTTGCTAATTTAATTTTAACCGACGTATCTAACTAAAAAAGAAGGCCCTACAACCCTATCTTTCCAAAATTTTGGTGGCATTCATGAACTCCGACTTCACCACCTAGAATGGTATACATGGCATTACCCACATTGCCTCTATTGACAATGGGGTCATTTCTATAAAAAGGGTGCACCTCAATATTCTCACTGAGAATTGACAATAATGTTCTTGCCACATCTGAAAAGAACTGCACTTTGGTCAAAAATACTGATAGATTAACTTCTATTTCTGACATTATGGGAATAGTTTGGTTGTTGAACAAAAGATAAAGTTTTATGTCTTAAACAGGCCTCTAGTTTTTTATAAAAAAGCTACCAAGGCAGTTTCTATAATTAGAATCGCAACTATTATATCTCCTCAGCTAACCAAGCTTTCATCATCCAAACTGTTTTTTCCTGTTCGGATAAATCCATTGTTTCCAAAAGCAAAACACTTGACGGGGCTTGAAAGTACTCCACCTAATATTTAGCAGTACTGATAGTGATACTTTTTAATAGGAATCGAGAAAAACGTCTACGTACCGGAATGTTATTTTCAATGGCCTTAAAAAATTGAAAAAACTATCATCCATAAATATCTGGGTCTCATCTGCCACACACCCTGTACAAATAACCCGCCATCTTCGCTTACGGCAGATGTGCACGGTACCATTTGTATAGCAGCGAAAAAAATTCAAATAAGAGTGGCCGCGATTAAAATTTGCATTCAATCTTCAAATGACCATAACAACAGCTCTGAATAGAGAGCCTCCCTGCGACTATCAATGGGCATGGAACTTATAGGAAGCTTCAATAATAATCATGTCTCCTTAAAATATAATTATCCCTCCGAGTAATTTTTAGATTTCAGTTGTTCTTTAAACATTAGCCCTCATTTCTAACATTAAAATTGAACATTTATGGAACGTAATAAATTTTTAAAGTCAATCGGTAGCGGAGCAGCTTTCGCGGTAACATTCGGTTGTCTAGGAGGCTGTTTAAGAGAAGAACTGGACCCTTTAGATATAACAGATCCAGTTGCCGAGACTCCTATTGTCGATGAACGAAGTATTGGCATTACCGAAACAGCCCCTGAGCCTACTCCCGAACCTACTATAGAATCAGCTCCAGAACCGACTCCCGATATAACTCCCGCACCTGCTCCTGAGCCCACTCCAGAACCAATATCGGAAACTGCTACCGAACCGAGCCCAGAGCTTGCTCCTGAACCTACCCCGGAATCTGCTCCCGAACCTACCCCGGAACCAACACCAGACCCCCTTCCTGAACCAGGTCCTGAGCCTGCCCCAGAACCAGAACCGGTACCAGAACCCGCTCCGGCAAATCCACCTTCCAATGCCTTATTTACAATAGATTTAAAATCTTCAGAAGCATCAAAATTGAGGAATAAAGGGGGCTATATAATTAAGAATAAAATAGTTGTCGCAAAAAATCTTAGCGGCGATTATGTTGCGGCAACCGTTATATGCAGTCATGATCTGCTCAAGAAAATGGTATTCAAAAACAACGAATATTACTGTACAGAACATTCCGCTAGGTTCGATCAAAAAGGAAAAGGTCTTAATAGTAAAGGTAAAAGAGGACTGAAAATTTACAAAACTTCATTGAATGGAAACGCCTTGAGCATTTTGGCGTAAAGCCATCAAACAAAATTTGATAAAAAATACACTTATGAAAAATACTATCGTAGTAATTACCTTTTTGCTAAGCGGCCTTTTAAGTGCTCAAAAATGGGAGGCCAATTTAAACGACGCCATGGCCATGGCCAAAGAATCACAAAATAATATCATACTTGTTTTTTCTGGATCCGACTGGTGTGCCCCCTGCATTAAGCTCGACAAAACTGTTTGGCAATCAAAAGAGTTTCAGTCGTATGCCAATGACCATTGGGTATTGTTAAGGGCCGACTTTCCTAGGAAAAAAAATAACAGACTTTCCGACCAACAGTCTGCCCTAAATGCAATATTGGCCGAAAAGTATAATAAAAATGGCCATTTTCCCTTGGTTGTGATAATTGACCCCGTTGGAAATATATTGGGCCAGGCAGGTTATAAAAATGTTTCTCCGAAAGAATATATCGCTCTCCTTAAAAATCTCCAAAGTTGAGACTCAGCCTTATCCTATTGCCACTTATGTTTATATGTCCCCATCTGATGTCACAAGAGGTAATGCAAAAACGCACCCTAAAAATAATGGGCAGCCGATTTGACATTACCTTAGTGGCAGAAGATTCCATCACTGCAAATAGGCATATCGATGATGCCGTACGCGAAATATCGCGTATAGAGCATACGATATCTTCTTGGGATCCAGATTCACAGACTTCTGAAATCAATAGAAATGCCGGGACAGCTCCGATCAAGGTCGACAAAGAGCTTTTCGATTTAATAGATAGGTGTAAACATATCTCAGCACTTACCAATGGAGCGTTCGATATCTCCTTTGCTTCCATAGATCAAATCTGGCGATTTGATGGTACGATGACCAAAAAGCCCAATGATGAGGCGCTTGCGAAATCGGTTTCTAAAATAGGCTACGAAAATATCATATTGGACCACACTACCCAGAAGGTTTTTTTAAAGCTCGAAGGAATGAAAATTGGATTTGGGGCTATCGGCAAAGGCTATGCGGCAGACAGGGTTCGCGAAATGCTAATTAAAAAAGGGGTGTCCGCAGGGATTATTAACGCTTCGGGAGACCTTACAACTTGGGGCAAACAACCTGATGGAAAGGATTGGATGGTCGGCATTACAAATCCGTTAAATAAGAACAAGGTATTCTCATGGTTTTCGGTGGTCAATGCTGCAGTAGCCACTTCAGGAAATTATGAAAAATTCGTTGAATTTGGCGGTGTAAAATATAGCCATATTATCGATCCCAGAACAGGTTATCCGTCTTCAGGCTTGGTGAGTGTGACCATCTTTGCCAAAAGGGCAGAACTATGCGACGCCTTGGCCACCTCGGTTTTTATTACGGGCGCCGATACAGGAATCGATATCATCAACCAAATCAAAGGTGTTGAATGCGTCATTGTTGATGAGCAAAATAAGGTGTACCACTCTAAGAATATAAAACTCGATCAAATATAAAAACGATGAAAAAAACAATAGTACTATTCGTTATACTTCTTGCTGCGTCGTCTTGTGCAGCGGTCAAAGAATATGATAGGGCCATTTTAAACGATGAAGAAATGTACCTAGCGGCCAAAGGCCTAGAACGATTTGAAACCAATTTTCAAATTTACCGTGAAGGCTCAGCAGGTGCCAATGGGGGTAAAAGCGGCGGTGGCTGCGGTTGTAATTAGAATGACGACAATATGAAAAAAACAATGGCGGTAAGCTGCATAATTTGTATTTCATGGGGAGTGTTTTCTCAAAATGATAGTCAAGAATATGTAAAGAAAGTGTTAGAAAATACCGAAGTAGAATTTTTGTATAGCTATTATACGCAAACTGGTAGAAATGCTGCGGTTACGGGAGGCGAAGGAACAGAAGAACTTTGGGACATGACCCCCACAATAATCGTTAGCATACCTATGGGCAATAGTGATGTAATTACTGTCGACGTCGGCATTTCGGCCTACTCATCAGCTTCTTCCAGCAATATAAATCCGTTTGATGGAGATGGCAATGCAAGCCCTTGGGTAGAATCTTCAGGACCTTCAAAAAGTGATGTACTCAGTTATATTCACACTTCTTATTCCCATAGCTCCAAAGAAAGAAACGATGTGGCAACCGTAAACGCGGCCGTTTCTTCTGAGTATGATTATTTTTCTTTTGGTTTCGGGGCTGGCTATACGCGGTTAATGAATGAAAAGAACACGGAAATCAGTATAAAAGGTCAAATTTTCCTGGACAAATATAACCCGCAATACCCCTTTGAATTAAGGGAGGGGTTCTTCGACAATACTATAATAGATAACGGCACATACGATCCGAACTTTACCGAATTCAATGAGCTAAAGCGAAACTCATATTCCCTTTCACTTAATTTTGCGCAGATATTGACCAAGCGTTTTCAATTTTCGATATCCTTCGACGCCGTTATTCAAGAAGGGTTGTTGTCTACGCCACACCAAAGAGTATATTTTGCGGATAAGGAAGATTTTTTTATCGATGATTTTCAACTTGCAGATGATGTTGAGAGACTTCCTTTTTACCGCTTTAAACTTCCTATAGGAGGTAGGCTATCCTACTACCTTAACGAGATGTTCACTTTGCGCGGATATTTTCGATATTATTACGACAATTGGGGGGTCACCTCGTATACCGCAAGCCTTGAAATACCGATCAAGATTTCGGATAAGTTTACCTTGTATCCTCTTTACCGCTACTATGTTCAAACAGCATCCTATTATTTTTTCCCTAAAGATGTAGCCCTATCAACAGAAGACTATTACACCTCAGATTACGACCTTGCTTCGTTCGACGCCAATCAGTTCGGTCTTGGCATTTCTTACAAAGATATTTTCGCCCAGTCAAAAATCTGGAAGTTTGGCTTAAAATCGGTCGACCTTAGGGCAAACCGTTATCAAAGAAGTACTGGGTTAAATGCGAATATTATTTCCCTCGGCTTTAAGTTCATTGTTGATTAGCCTCTATATCTTAAAAACTTCGTTATGAAAAAAACAGTTCTTCAAATCCTCCTTTTAACGTCTTGTTTTATAGCTCAATCACAGCTATTGGAACCTGTAACATGGAAATCAGCGGCTCATAAAATATCTGATACGGAATATGATATCATTGTTAAAGGAACCATAGAAAATGAATGGCACGTATTTTCACAGTTCACCCACGAAGAAGGTTCTTTGCCTTCAGAGATAAGTTTCGAAAAAGCGGGAATGGACTTTGAACTCATTGGAGGAGCCAGGGAAAGTCAAACAATTACAGCCTTCAATCCGGTCTTTGAGGTTGATGAGACCTACTTTTTGAATGAAGCCATTTTCACACAGCGTATTAAACTTTTGAGGCAAGAGGTTGCGCAAATCAAATTCGTTTTGAATTACCAAGCTTGCAACGAAGTATGCATAAATTGGGAAGAGCAACTCTTGGTGCCCCTCAATGGCAATAGTGTTCGACTCGAAACCGTTTCTTTAGATGCAAATAGTGAATTACTTTCTAATGGTATGCAGCTCAATTTGAAAAATAGGGAATTGCTCAAATCTTCAAATGTTGATTTGACGACAAATAGTGGTAATCTATGGAAAATCTTTGTTTTAGGGTTTTTAGGGGGGCTCGTCGCACTTTTGACACCTTGTGTATTTCCCATGATACCACTTACCGTATCCTATTTTACCAAGCAATCACAGAACAAAACAAAGGGCATAACGAATGCTATATCATATGGTTTTTTTATTCTACTCATCTATATTGCCCTTAGCATACCCTTTCACTTTCTAGATGTTGTTAATCCCGAAATACTCAACACGATATCGACCAATATTTGGTTGAACATTTTTTTCTTCGTTATTTTCGTCGTTTTCGCTTTTTCGTTTTTTGGCTATTTTGAGCTCACCCTTCCCAACTCATGGTCAAATAAAATGGACTCTGCCTCTAGTACAGGAGGGCTTATCGGTATATTTTTCATGGCCCTTACCCTAGCATTGGTCTCATTTTCGTGTACAGGTCCGATCTTAGGTTCTCTTTTGGCAGGTTCTTTGACCGCCAATGGCGGTGCGATGCAATTAACCCTCGGCATGGCAGGGTTCGGTGCCGCTTTGGCCTTACCCTTTGCCTTGTTCGCACTTTTTCCCAAATTATTGACCTCTCTGCCGAAATCGGGAGGTTGGCTTACAACGGTAAAGGTAGTCTTGGGCTTCATCGAATTGGCATTGGCCTTCAAGTTCTTATCGAATGCAGACTTGGTCGCTCACTGGGGTTTTTTGAAGCGCGAAGTTTTCATAGGTATATGGATTATCATATTCGTGCTACTGGCCCTATACTTTTTTGGCGTAATACGCTTTCCGCATGATGGCAAAAGGAAATTGAGCAAAATCAGAATTGTGTCCGGCATTTTGATAGGAGGTTTTGTATGCTACCTAATTTCGGGATTACAAAAAAATACCCCATTGGCTGCACTTAGCGGATTTCCTCCTCCATCGTTCTACAGTATTTATGAGCAAGAATCTGAATGCCCCTTAGGGCTTAATTGCTTTAAGGATTTTGATGAAGGCCTCGCTTTTGCCAAAGCCAACAACAAACCAATTCTTCTTGATTTTACGGGCTGGGCCTGTGTCAACTGCAGAAAAATGGAGGAAAATGTCTGGAGTGCCCCAAAAGTATTCGAAATTCTTAAAAATGAGTTTGTCTTGATATCACTATACATAGACGACCGAAGGAAACTGGAAGATGGCAAACAATTCAGCTTTAAGGTAAACGAAAGTCAACTAAAAGCTATAAAAACCATAGGTGATAAGTGGGCCACTTTTCAATACATCAACTTTGAAACGGCATCTCAGCCCTACTACGTAGCTATAAGTAGCGACTTAGAGATATTGAACGAACCTAAACAATATACGGGCATCGACGAATATCATCTTTGGTTGCTGAAAAGTTTGGACGGAATTACGAATGGAACAATACCACATTCTGAAAGAAAACTAAAAAGTGCATACGAACAATTAGTTAATAAATAAACTTGCCATGTGGAAAGCAAAAAACACCTTACAAATCATTTTCAGGGCCATCTTTTATATTTTTATGGGTACTGTCACATTTATACCCTTCATAATAGCGTTGCACTGGGTCGAAAGAAAACGAACTTCATAAATAATCGATTATTACCTATCGATTAAGCCATTAAGAATGCCAGACGAATACAGAAGCTCTCCTTTCTAAGAATATATCTAATGCCATTCGTCATCGAACAAGAAAGCAACTACGGTTTGCAAGGAATGGACTAACTGCAAAAAACAGGAATTGACTTTAGTCGCAGGTCTGTTCAAATTCGATTTCGTCTTCTCCTTTCTTCAATTCTATCTTGATAACATTATCGTCTTGTTCAATTTCATGTAAATTCCAATCGTTATTTAGATTTATGAGTGAATCCGAATCCATTACAATGCCCAATCTTTGGTTGTCATCGGTATCGAATGTTACTACCCAAGTGCCTAATGAGATATCGCCGCTAAAATCCGCATTAACCGAACCATCTGCATTAAACGTGAAAATATATTGATTGTAGACCGCTGTCACATCTTTATCATTCAATTTAATTTCTTCAATTACCACGCTACATGACGTCAATAAATTTACAAACTCTTGCTCCGTTGCGGTAAGAATGTCGTCGTCATTGTAGTCAAAATCATCATCTTCATCACATACATTATCGACATCTTCAATTTTAGCTTTCAAAGCACCTGAATCATTTATTGTACTTTCGGAGCCATCTGATAGAAGCATTGAAACCGGAAAATCTATAGTTATCACTAGGTATTGATCTAACTGACCAATAAAACTATACAGCTGTTTATCATTGGTAATACTGACCCTATCGGCCAATTCTGTAATTTTATTAAAAATAGACATGGTTATCGGGTACACAAAATCAATACATTCTATGTCATCATCAGTGATATTTTCTCCAGCGCATGTGCTGACTAGATTGGCAAACTCGGCTTGGGTATTTACCACGACGCTAGAAAAATCAATCCGAGTCACTACTATCGGAAACTTAATGGCCAAAGTATCTTTATCCGTACTGAATTCATCAAAAATAGCTTCTATGAGCGAATAATCATCTTCAGTATTGACTATAGTTTCTTTACCGTTCACAAAAACCATCAGTGGCAACTCAATATTAAAACAATTCGCTTTGTCAATAATGTTGTCGTTAGAACCATCGTTCATCGAAATACGTTGCATAAAGCCAGCCACTTCAGAGTTGACTTCTAAACGCTTGTCTACCGGAGCCTCTACCAATTCGTACTCCCCTTTTCTACACGACGTTAGTAGTAAAATGAGAATAGCGACAAAAAATACTTGATTTAGATTTTTCACGATATCGAATATTAATTCAGCCCTTATTATTATAACAACCAATACATTCAAATTACACGTTTAACTCTTATTTTTTATACTTTTATTCAAACAAAGTCATCAATGCCAAAAGACATAGTCGATAATGTATGTGAGGAGAAAATATTCTCAAATATCTACACCAAGTTCTCAAAAGATCTACTTGGTTTTCTGTACTATAAATTTAGCGGCCATAACGATTGTAAAGATAAAATGCAGGAAGCATTTATAAAGTTATGGGACAATTGTAAAACCGTTCCACCGGGCAAAGCCAAAGCGTTTCTGTTCAAAGTGGCCAGTAACATGATGCTAAATGAGCTAAAGCATGAAAAAGTGGTAATGCGCTATAAACAGCATCTACCAGATGAATATGACAACGAGACCCCCGAATTTTTAATTCAAGAGCAAGAGTTTCTTAAAAAATACCAAAGAGCTTTGGTGAATTTGACCGAAGAGCAAAGAGTCGCTTTTTTACTCTTTAAGGCAGAAGGAAAAAGGCAAAAGGAAATCGCTGAAATGTTAGGTATTAGCAGAAGGGCGGTCGAAAGTAGAATTTATAACGCCTATAAAAAATTAAAAGAAGAAATCGGAGACTTTACGTAAAAACTGAAGTTTAGTTGTTATACTATTGAAACCGACAACGATATGGACAAAGACTACTTGATTAAAAAATGGCTATCTGACGATCTTTCCGGACAAGAATGGGAGGATTTTAAAAAGTTGGATGATTTCGATTCGCATATGCGATTGAGCGAAGGGGCAAAAAAATTCAAGGCTTCAAATTTCGTAAGCCCTGATGAATTTGAAGTATTTAAAGCTAAATTAAGGTCCAAAGCAGCGCATAAAACGGCACTGCTTTGGCCCTTATTGAAAATAGCCGGGCTTGTTCTTATTTCTTTCGCCGTTTATTATGTGTTCTTTTTAAACGATTTGACCCAAATTATGGCACCGGCAGGCAATAAAATTGTAACCCAACTTCCAGACGATTCAGAGGTTATTCTAAATGCGGTATCGCAAATATCCTATAATAAAGAAAAATGGTTCGAAAAAAGAGAAATCAAACTTGAGGGCGAAGCCTTTTTCAAGGTCAGCAAAGGTTCTACTTTTGAGGTACTCACACCAGATGACAAAAAAGTAAGTGTTTTGGGAACGCAATTTAACGTTAAAAATAGAAAGGACTTTTTTGAAGTGGTCTGCTATGAAGGCAGTGTAAGTGTAGATTATAGCAATACATCCGAAGTATTGCGGCCGGGTAATGTATTCAGGATGCTTAAAGGAAACGTATCGCGAGATAGTGTACAAGGGCAAAAACCTCTGTGGATCGAAAACAAGAGTAGCTTCAATCAGGTTCCGATTTACGAAGTAATTCGCGAACTAGAAAGGCAGTACAATGTAATCGTTCAGGTAGAGTCTATCGATGTAGACCGTCTTTTCAGGGGCGGCTTTATGCACAATGACCTAGATACAGCATTGAAATCCATTACCATACCTTTAAATTTGACCTATCAAATACAATCACCTAGTAAAATCGTATTGAAAAATAGTGAGTAATGGAAAAATTCTTTTTGTTTTTCTATTCATCCTATTTGGATCTTTCCTTCAAGGCCAGGTCAGAAAGGAGAAAGTATCGCTTGAAAAAGTGTTGGGTCAATTGGAAGAACGGTTTTCGTGGCAATTCAACTATGCCGTCGAAACCATAGAAGGAATTTTGCTGACCGCACCTTCGCGAAATTGGTCTTCAGAGAAAACAATGCCCTATCTTGAAAAAGAAACGGGGTTAGAATTCACCATACTACCAGATAATTTCATCACCATAGAACCTAATGCTTCTTTTCTGGCCTGTGGCCATATAAAAGATGCTATTACCCGAAAACCGATAGTCTTTACTTTGATCTTTACCGAACACGCCAGTGCAATCAGCGACGGGTCGGGCTATTTTGAATTAAAGATCCATAGTAAAGAAGAAGAAATTCACATACAGCATTTGGGTTATAAGAAAATCGACCGGTCTTATAGCCTTTTGAATAAGGATATCTGTTCCGATATCTTTCTCAATCAACAAATTCACGAGCTTTCCGAAGTTGTTCTGACAAATTTTTTGACCGAGGGAATCAACAAAATGAGCGATGGTTCTTTCGAAATAGATTTTTCTGATTTTGGAATTCTCCCAGGGCTTATCGAAAGTGACGCGTTACAGACCGTTCAGGCCTTGCCGGGTATACAAAGTGTAAATGAGACCGTATCGAACATCAATATAAGGGGCGGATCGAACGACCAAAACTTATTGATGTGGGATGGTATTAAAATGTATCAGTCAGGGCATTTTTTTGGATTAGTATCAATATTTAATCCAATGCTTACCCCAAAAGCCCGCTTGATTAAAAATGGAAGTCAGGTAGACTATACTGACGGTGTATCGGGAACAATCAATATGGAAACCGATAACACTGTCAATACCGAATTTAGCGGAAGCCTCGGCCTCAACTTTATCAGTGCTTTCGGTTTTACCGACATTCCACTGGGCAAAGATTCGTCAATACAGATTGCGGCAAGAAGTAGTCTGGCCAACTTAATAAAAACACCCACCTACCATGCTTATGTTAATCGAATTTTGCAGGGTACGGATATACTGAACGAAATAGAAAATGTTGGCGATTCCGACATTGAAGTCGAATTCTATGACATTGGTCTCCGCTGGCTTTGGGATATCGATGCCAAAAATAGTATTAGAATAAATTTTATAAATGTTCGGAACGAATTTGATATCAAAGAAAGTATTACTGTGAACGGCATTATGGAAGAGCGGTCAAATTATCTCTTTCAAAACAGTTTAGGGGCAGGATTGTTCTATAAGAGAAAGTGGGACAGTACCTTTGAGACAACATTGCAGATTTACGGTACCAATTATGATTTAAACGGACTAAATTCAGATATTTTTACGGGGCAAAGTGTGGCACAAGAGAATCGTGTTGCTGAAACAGGGGTAAAGCTCAATACACTTATTAGGCTGGGCAATCGTTCGAAACTACTGAACGGCTATCAGTTCACTGAAACACAGACTATGGACGTCGATAATGTAAATAATCCACTGTTCGTGTTGAAAATTTCTGAAGTTTTACATACCCATGGACTATATTCTCAATTCGATCATTCTTCTCCGGACGGTCGGACGAATTTTTCTGTAGGCGCACGATTGAACTATATCGACGAATTTGACAAATACATTCTAGAGCCAAGAATCAATTTCAATAAAAAATTGCTGAAGTACCTCACGCTCGAGGTATTAGGAGAATATAAGCATCAGGTTACCTCTCAGATCATCAATTTTCAAAATGATTTTCTAGGAATAGAAAAAAGACGCTGGCAGTTAGCCAATGATACCGATATTCCTATCATAAAGAGCAAGCAGGCTTCCGTAGGCCTCCATTTGAACAAAGGAGGCTGGTTGTTAAGTGGGGAAGGATATTATAAGTTTGTTTCCGGAATAACTACGCAAAGCCAAGGATTTCAAAATCAGTATGAATTTAGCAAAACAGATGGCAGTTACAGTGCCTATGGTTTCGATTTTTTGGTAAGAAAAAAAACGGACAGATTCAACACTTGGCTGAGCTATTCGTTCATTGAGAACCATTATAATTTTGATTCGTTATCTGAAAGTTCATTTCCCAATAATCTAGAAATTACTAATGCAGTAACATTAGGGTCATCATATTCCATCAATGACTTTCAGGTTTCAGCAGGCTTCAACTGGCATACTGGCAAACCTACCACAAGGCCAGTGCAAGGAAACGAAATACAAAATGGAGCCATAAATTATGATACTGCCAACAGCAGCCGTTTAAAGGACTATTTCAGGGTAGATCTATCCACAACATATAAAATGGCCCTCAATAATAAAATTAATGCCCATTTGGGATTTTCTATATGGAATATCCTTAACAGAAAAAATATTATCGGCAGCTACTATTTAATCAATAGCTCAGGGGTACCTGTTGAGGTAATTAAAACTTCATTGGAAATTACCCCGAACATTAGTCTTAGAATCTCGTTTTAATCGCATATGTAAATTCATAACACATAGCCTATATCTCCTCAGCCAACCAAGCTTTCATCATCCAAACCGTTTTTTCCTGTTCAGTAATAAAACCGCTCATCATACTATTTGTACCTTCATCGTTGGCTTCAGCTGAAGCATCTAATATCTTTCTTTCAATGACCAATAATACGGTCAAAGAATCAACGATTAGACGTATGGCCTCATCGTCTTTGGTAACGTTCTTACCTACTGGTACTTTTGAGCTTTCGATATAATCTTTAAATGTATGTTCGGGTACTCCTCCTAAAGTCAATACTCTTTCGGCTATCTCATCTACCTTAAGGTTGGCATCATTATAGAGCTCTTCGAATTTCGGGTGCAGTTCAAAAAATCGTTTCCCTTTAATATTCCAATGAATTCCTCTTAAATTCTGATAATACGTTTGAAAATTCGCCAACAACGAATTCAAATCGGCACTTAACTCTTGTGATTTATCTGCACTAAGACCAATGCTATTTAGTTTCATGATAATTACTATTTTAAATTCAGTATAAAATTATCAAATATTAAATGAATTTCACATAGATTTTATCGATAGTTTTTATAATTTTATACTCCTAAATTATTGTTCATGACCATTACGCAATTACAGTATGTTCTAGCTGTTGCAGAATACCAAAATTTCACTTTGGCAGCAGAAAAAAGCTTTGTGACCCAGCCTACACTGAGCATGCAGGTACAAAAACTCGAGGATGAATTGGATATCCTGCTTTTTGATCGCAGCAAGAAACCTATTGCCGTTACCGAGGTTGGTAAAAAAATAGTGGCACAGGCCAAAAATATCGTCAACGAAGCCAATCGGATAAAGGATATCGTGGATCAGGAAAAAGGATTTATCGGTGGAGATTTTACCTTAGGTATCATCCCAACAGTAATGCCTACACTGCTACCTATGTTCTTAAAGACTTTTATCAACAAATACCCCAAAGTCAATCTCATTATTAAGGAGCAAAGCACTGAAAATCTTATCCGAAATATTCAAGATGGCCACCTAGATGCAGCCATAGCAGCTACGCCCTTGGAAATAGAATTCATTAAGGAAAGACCTTTATACTATGAGCCTTTCGTGGGTTATGTGCCCAAAAATCACAGATTGGGTAAAGCTGATAAATTGAAACCCGAAGACCTCGATATCAGTGATGTGCTTTTACTCCAAGACGGACATTGCTTTAGGGACGGCGTTATAAATCTATGCAAAGCGCCTAGAAATTTTGAAGAAGAACACTTTCGTCTGCAGAGCGGTAGTTTTGAAACGCTAGTAAATTTGGCCGATGAAGATCTAGGCATGACCCTTTTGCCTTTTCTCAATACGTTGGAACTCGATGACAAAAAAAGCAAGAACCTAAAGTATTTCGAAAATCCATCACCGGCAAGGGAAGTTAGTCTCATCTATCATAAGAGTGAACTTAAAATACAGATAACCGATGCGTTGCGAGATGTTATTGCCGGAATCGTAAGAGGTGCTATTGCCTTTCAGGATGTGAAAATAATCAGCCCCATAAATTAATAAACTTGAAATTCAAATGCCCTCTCTGATGTTGAAAGGGCTTTAGATTATGCTTTTAAAAAAATAAGACTTTGTTGAAGTTCCGGTTTGTCCGTTATGAATTGTTGTAACCAGAGTTTAAGTTCTTCGATTTCTTCGGGGAGCAGTCGCAAAACTGCTTTTTTAAGTTCTTTTAAAAACAGTTTTGAGTCAAAACTAACTTTTTTAAGTACCGTTTTCGAGTACTCAAGCATTGCTCTAGCCATATTTCGTTTTGTTTAATAATTAGTTGTTTTAGAGGTAATTCTCCCCTATAAAGTTAAACATTAAAGCATTTACTATATTGCAACTCTGTTGTTAAAAGTTAGCTAATTTCTTGTTAAATACCCTGATTACGGGCTGATACACGCGAATTTACATGAAGAAAACATTGACAATTCTATTTATCGGTATTCTTTTAATAGGATGCGCGACCGCTAAAAAAAACATTCGAAAAACGGCACAAAACACCTTTGCCTCTGCATTTTACGATAACCAGTTTACTGGGTTTTTATTGCTAGATCCCGAATCGAAAGATACACTCTACGCCCATAACAGTAACAAATATTTCACTCCGGCCAGTAATACTAAAATTTTTACTTTGTACGCCGCTATGCAATTATTGCCAGATAGCATTCCGGCCTTGAAGTATAGTACTAAGAACGATACGATCTTCGTGGAAGGTACGGGAGACCCTTCATTTTTACATTCGTACTTTAAGGATAGTACGGTTCAACAATTTTTAAGCGACCATCAAAACATCGCGCTAGGTTTGAATAATTTTCAAGATGATAAATTCGGGCCAGGCTGGTCATGGGGCGACTACCAATACTACTACCAACCCGAAAGAACCGCTTTCCCCCTATACGGTAACGTGGTCACCCTCCATAATTCAAATACCTTACACGTGCAGCCTTCTTATTTTACCGATAGTGTCGTTACTATCGATTTTTCGAAAAATCGGGAACCCGATAAAAATATATTCTACTACGCCAAATCGCGGCAAGATACCGTCGAAATTCCTTATAGGACCGATGCCATTTTGACCAAGAACTTACTGGAGCGTGAATTAGATAAAAAAATAACCTTGACCAAGAACATACCGGAGGGTAAGAAAACCGTGCTGTACAGCATACCATCAGATTCTATGTACAAGAGGATGATGGTCGAGAGCGATAATTTTCTATCGGAACAACTATTGATATTAGCCTCCTCTACCCTATCGGATACCCTTAGCAGCGAAAAGTCAAGAAATTATGTCTTGGAAAATCACCTTTCAGATCTGAATCAGGAACCGAGATGGGTCGATGGATCCGGACTTTCTAGATACAATCTGTTCACGCCCGAGTCGATTGTTTATGTACTTCATAAGATGTATCGAGAAATTGAGCGAGAACGTCTTTTCAATCTCTTTCCAGCAGGAGGAGTTTCGGGCACTTTGGAAAATTGGTACGATGGAAGGTCGAAACCATACATCTATGCTAAATCAGGAAGTCTAGGCAATAATTATTGTCTTAGCGGTTACCTTATTACAAAATCAGGCAAGACGCTGGTCTTTAGTTTTATGAACAACCATTTTCGACATCCTTCAGCGGAAGTAAAGAAAAATATGCAGAGGGTTCTTGAATTTGTAAGAGACACCTATTAGGATACAAGATTTCAATAAACAAATTCCAAACCTAAAGGCGGTTCGGGGCTATGGAATTTAGAGTTTGCCTTTAAAAATTTTCAAATCAATTTATTGATTTTTGCATACTGCAACAATAGAATGGTCTTCGCATCCCTGATTTCGCCACTCTTTAGCATGTTCATTGCCTCATCAAAGCTGAACTCTAGTACCTCTATGTTTTCGGTCTCATCATGAGCTCCTCCTCCTTCCCCTATTTTCATTTTTTCTTCATAGGCGCCGATAAAAAAATGGAGGATTTCGGTGACCGAACCGGGCGACATATATGATTCAAAAACCTTTTGCACGTTATCGATCTGGTAGCCTGTTTCTTCTTCCACTTCTTTTTTGATACAGTCTTCGGGGTTGTTTCCATTCAAGAGTCCGGCGCAAGCCTCTATCATCATACCGTCTCCGTTACCGTTGACATAGGTGGGCATACGGAACTGTCGGGTCAGTACCACAGTACCTTTCTCCCTATTGTACAATAGAATAGCCGCACCATTCCCCCGATCATAGGCCTCACGTTCCTGGGCCTCCCAAGAGCCATCTTCTCTATGGTACTCATAGGTGAATTTATTGAGTGTGTACCAATTGTCGGATAACACCTTTTTCTTAATATTTTTGATTTCGCCGTTTTTCAAATCGTGTCATTTATAAAGAATTTTAAAGATATGTAATTATAGTTTCCCTAAACTCAGCCCTTTTAAAAATACATTTAGCAAAAATCGTATAAAGAAGCTATATCTCTTTGGTAGTTGTCTGATGCATCAGTATATTTAGTATTGATTCAGAAACGGTATTATGAAAAAGAAACTTTTAAGTATTGCATTTGCGCATCTTTGTATGGCTATTGTTTTTGGCCAGACTAAAGAACTTCCAAAAATAGCCATAGCCGGTATCGGAATCGAGTCTAGTACCTTTTCTCCGGCACAAACCCATGAAGAAGCTTTTCATGCCCGAATCGGTGATTCCATTTTCGCGCGCTATCCATTTTTTACCGAGGGTTCCTCTATTCGAAAAAGAGCCAATTGGGTACCTACACTACTGGGGAAATCCTTACCGGGTGGAATCGTCACCCGTGAGGCCTATGAGTCAATGGTAGGAAAGACACTAAAAATGCTCAAAAAGAACGGTTCGTATGATGGACTATTTTTTGATATTCATGGAGCAATGAGTGTGGTCGGACTTGAAGATGCCGAAGGAGACCTGATCGAACGCATTCGAGAGGTCATTGGCACCGATGTGTTAATTTCAACATCCATGGATTTGCATGGTAATGTATCCGAACGCTTGGCAGCGCATAGCGATTTGATTACCTGTTATCGAATGGCGCCGCACGAAGATGCACTAGAATCAAAAAAGCGGGCTATTGATAATCTTTTGGAGCGCTTAGAAAACGGAAAGGGAAGACCGGCATATAAGGCCTACATTCCAGTACCCATTCTACTACCTGGCGAAAAAACAAGCACGCGCATCGAACCGGGGAAAAGTCTCTATGCAAAAGTGCCTGCCGTCGCTAATCAAGAAGGGGTTATCGATGCCGCTATCTGGATCGGATATGCATGGGCCGATGAACCACGAAACCGTGCCGTGGTGATGGTTACTGGCGATGACAAAGAAAAGGTAACAATAGGGGCCGAAAAGTTGGCTCAGGCTTTTTGGGACGTTCGCAAGAAATTCGAATTCGTGGCTCCTACTGCTGAGCTGAAGGAAAGTCTTGATATGGCCATAGCAAGTAACAAGAGACCTTTTATGATTAGTGATATGGGCGATAACCCTACTGCAGGGGGCGCGGGGGACGTCACATGGACATTGCAGGAAATATTGAGCCGAACAGAATTTGAATCCGACAGTGGGCCTTCGTTGATCTACGCTTCCATACCAGGGCCCGAATTTGTTGAAGAAGCTCTAAAAATCGGTGTTGGAGGAAAAATAAACGCACTTGCTGGAGCGGCCGTAGACAATCGATTTGCACCACCCCTGAAATTATCGGGTACTATCGAGGCCATAAAGGAAGGTGATAGGAATGCTGAGATCGAGGTGGTAGTGAAAATTGGGAGCGTTCATGTTATAGTGACCAAAAAACGTAAACCCTATCACCATAAAAACGACTTTACCGATTTAGGGTTGAACCCAGAACAAACAGATATTGTTGTAGTGAAAATCGGATATCTGGTACCTGAACTCTATGATATGCGGGCTGACTGGATTATGGCGCTCACCCCTGGCGGAGTTGATCAAGACCTCGAGCGTTTAGGCTATCAAAATATCAAAAGACCCATGTACCCTTTGGACAAACAGATGAAAGATCCAGAGCTCAAGGCCAAATTCATACCATTATCCAACGGACTCTAGAGCCTTTCGAGAAGTTATTTTCGCAGAAAAACACCGTCCAGTGCCTCTTTGGAAATTGGTTTATCAAAATGCCCCTTTACTGATGGATGTCCTTCCGCCCTTTTTCGATCCTTTGAATTAGTAAAGGCCGAAAGTATATAAATATCGGTTGTTTTTGAACCCACTTGCAATGTTTCGAAGCTGGTCAAAAATTCCCATCCGTTCATTGTTGGCATAACGAGATCCAACAGTATGATATCAGGAACTTTTTCGCCTGCCTCAACCGTATCGGAAAATACTTTCAACGCGGTTTCTCCGCTATCAAAATCGATGACCTTACAAGTTGTGTCCCATTGTTCAATGCCATATCTAGTGGCAAAAAGTGAAACAAGGTCGTCATCTATAATCCAAACGAGTAGCCGAGAATCTATTATTGATTTCATTGTGATAAACTAAAGTAGAACAGATTTTATTAGAAATGTATTCAAAACTAGCTATTTCGATAGTTATAAACCAAACCTTTCCCAAAAATACGTGTATTAATGATGTATTCAAAGACATTCAAACACTTATCGCCTCGTTCAAATATCTTCGAAAAGGAAGCATTTCTTGATAAACCTTGATTACTTTCTTTTCAAAACTGTTTTGCAATACGGCCGTAGTGTTAAAAGAATGTGCGACAGCAAATGTCTTATTCCGTAACAAATCGATATGCGGGTGGTGGTTAGAAAAGCCTTTTGGAGAATTTGTCAACTTTATATCCTCATAAAGTTCTCCAAATATTTTTTTGAACGATTTTTTATTGATGACTTTTTTGAATTCCTCCCCATCATAATCAATGGCATCTCGAATGCTTCGTAAAGTTTTAGGGTCAGGTCGCCAGAACCCACCGGCCATTATCGATCGTTCTATTCCGATTTCAATATAGAAGTCGCCTGTATTTGGGCGTTTATCCAATCCTGCTCCGAAATGATCTTTATAAATGGGTTTGTTCGGATGGAACATCAGATTATTATTGATTCGGTTGATGCCCTTCTTACCAGGGGTATCAAAATATTCATCATCGATTGCAGCCAAAGCAACGTTCATTTTATCGAGCCAAGCAATATAATCGTCACGAACTTCTTTATACCATTTTCGATGGGCATCCATCCATTCTTTGGAGTTGTTCTCTTGAAGCTCTTTTAGGAAATCGATCTGGTTTTTGAAGTTCATTCGTAAGACGATAGACTTTAGTCGTTAGAAAATAGAAAAAGTCCCCTCTTCCTTCGGGGAGGAGATTTATGATTGGGGGTCCATTAAAACCTATTATCCCCATCAACAATGTCACCTAAGGCACCAAGAATGCTTCCTTCACCTTTATCCTTCCCACCTCTAGGAATCGAAGCAAGTACACGACCTGCCAATCGACTAAAAGGTAACGATTGTATGTAGACCGTTCCTGGGCCGCGAAGAGTAGCAAAAAATAGGCCCTCACCACCAAAAACTGTGTTTTTTATGCCGCCGACAAATTCGATATCGTAATCTATCGTTTGGCTAAAACCAACAATACACCCTGTATCAACCTTCAAAACTTCGCCGGGTGCCAATACTTTTTTGGCCAAGGTACCACCCGCATGTACGAAAACCATTCCGTCACCTTCCAGTTTTTGCATAATAAAACCTTCGCCACCGAAAAGTCCTCTGCCTAATTTCTTTGAAAACTCGATACCTACAGAAACGCCCTTGGCGGCGCATAAAAAGGCATCTTTTTGACAGATAAATTTCCCGTTCTTTTCCGAGAGGTCTATAGCCAATATTTTTCCAGGATAGGGCGAGGCAAAGCTGACCTTCTTTTTGCCCTGACCCATGTTTACAAATGCGGTCATAAATAGGCCTTCTCCTGTCAATATTCGTTTCCCGGCGGAAAAAATCTTTCCCAATATGCTTGTTTCTTTGTTGGAGCCGTCTCCAAAAATAGTATCCATCTCAATATCGGAATCCATCATCATGAAACTGCCGGCCTCGGCAACCACAGCTTCTTGCCGGTCAAGCCCGATCTCGACGTATTGCATCTCTTCTCCGTAAATATCGTAGTCTATTTCGTGTGCGTTCATACTATTTTGATTTTATTGTCATTTCCATGCCAGTACTGAACTCGTTTCAGTAAAGTAGGAAATCTATATGTCTTTGCTTATATCTATTGTTTAGAGCAATCTCTTCTTTGCTATTAGTAGTATTAATTTGATTTTGTTACAAATTATACCACACCTAAATCTCGCAAACCTTCTGCAAATAGGATAGCATAATTTAATTAATCTCTCGGCTGACCGAACCAACACCTCAATGGTCCCCTCAAGGTAACACTTGTATAACTAAAATAGCCTTTAACTAATTCTTGACCCTCACCGTCCATTCAAAATTAAAGGTCGAAACTACCACACCATCTGCATTTACACCAACGGACTTCATCCAAAATGCTTGCCCCTCCCCCGTCGCCACGGTATTGTCGATAGCTTCTTTTATCAGATGCCCATCTTCACAAGCAAACGTAATTCTTCCTGTAGCTTTTTTTGAAAAATTGGCGTTGTTATTTGCAACCAACATAGAAATTTTTTTTCCGCTGTCCCGAATCTGGGAGATGACCATAGCACCTGTACTTAGCTCCGCTGCCATACCCTGCACTGCCCAAAACATCGATTTAAACGGATTCTGATTGCGCCAGCCGTGTTTAACCGTGACCACACATTTCTGATGGTCGATAGCTTTTACACGCACACCTGTCCACCAAGCGGCCGGTAATTTAAAAAAAGTGAATTTATTGAATTTTCCTGCGGAAACGCCCATTATTGTTTGAGTTTTTCTCAAAAGTAGATAAAATATATGAAGTCATAAATGTTAAATTTATCCTAAACCTTAGTACTTTGTTTTGCATAGTACCTTTTTTTAGCCATATATTTGCATAAGAAATTACTAAGCCATGGAAAGTACGTTAACCAAACACGAGCGAAATTTATCGGCATTGATACATGCCTCGACCTTTTCAAAATTCTTTATTCCCTACGGAAATTTCATTATTCCTTTGGTATTATGGACTGCGAATAAGAAAGAATATGAATTCGTAGACTACAACGGAAAGCAAGCATTGAACTTTCAAATCAGTATGCTACTCTATTCTATCATTTTGGGTATTATCAGCGTTCCTTTTCTTGTAGGGTTTTTTCCCGAGATTCTCGATTTTGGTTTTTTCGGATTTGACCAACTGAACAATTACAATAACCTTGATATCCATTTTGACCTCAATGATTTCAATTTCGGGACTTGGATGTTACCCTTGGGCATAGCGGGACTAGCACAGGGCGCCCTCTTTATCGTTAACATCGTCTATACTATTTTGGCGACCATACGTACGAACGAAGGACAGGAATTTAACTATCCGGTTACCATAAACTTTATTAAATAATAGGTATGAGAAAAAAATAGAAATCAGTGATCAGCCCCGAAGTTTCTGGGGGAAATAAAAATAATAAAACAGGTCTTAATCACACCTGATCAAATAGGAGTTTATTCAGCAATCAAAAATCAATCAAGATGTTTATTCATCAATCAAAAAACGAACATTCACATCATGCAGACAACCATTTCAGAGCAGACACGTTCTCCCAATTTAAAGGAACTGCATAAAAAGAAAAAAGAAGTTATGAACGTAGAAAATACAAAAGCCCAAATGCGTAAAGGGGTCTTGGAATATTGCATCCTGTCTATTCTAAACGGAAAAGACAAGTATGCCTCCGAGATTCTAGGGACGCTTAAAGACGCGAAGATGCTCGTAGTAGAAGGTACTATTTACCCTTTACTGACCCGCTTGAAGAATGCGGGACTCCTCAGCTATCGCTGGGAAGAATCGACCTCGGGCCCGCCAAGAAAGTATTATGCCCTAACAGAGACAGGTAAACTTTTTCTAAAAGAACTTGACACCACTTGGGACGAATTGAGAACAGCAACAAATCTTGTAACCAACAACAAATAAACCTAAGAACACATCTTGTCCTTCGATTGCCCCTAGACTGACGGCACAAGACTAAATAATAAAAAAAATGAATAAGACAGTAAATATAAATCTAGCCAATATGCTTTTTCACATCGATGAAGAAGCCTATAACAAGATGCAGCGTTACCTCGAATCGGTAAAGCGCTCTTTTGCGAATACACCTGGTAGCGATGAAATATTGGCCGATATCGAAGCCCGTGTTGCCGAGCTCTTTCATGAGAAACTAGAGAACGAACGACAGGTCATTACCCAAAAAGAGGTCGACGAGGTCATTGCCATAATGGGGCAGCCAGAAGACTACATGGTCGATGAAGATATTTTCGAGGATGAGCCCATTTCGGACCGGCAGCGTACGGAACATAAAAGAGCGAAAAAATTCTATCGTGACACCGAACAAAAATATGTTGCAGGGGTTTCTTCGGGTCTAGGACACTACTTCAATGTAGACCCACTGTGGATCCGTTTATTATGGATTATTTTAACGATAGCATCTACCGGGGCTTTTATACTTATTTATGGCCTATTATGGCTATTGATCCCTGAGGCCGCAACAACTTCCCAAAAGTTGGATATGCGGGGGGAGGACATCAACATCAGCAATATAGAACGCAAGGTCAAGGAAGGCTTTGATGATGTTGCCCAAAAAATTAAGAGCGTCGATTACGAAGGAGTCGGTAACAAAGTAAAAAACGGTGGTAAATCCTTTTTCGATAGTGTTGGCGACATTATCATGTTTCTTTTCAAGGTCTTTGGAAAATTCATAGGAATCATTCTAGTAATTGTTGGGGTCGCCGCTATTATAGGTATGTTTATCGGCATGTTAACCCTAGGTACTTTAGATTGGCTTCACCTACCCGGGGTCGAGGGCGTAATCGATAATATCACAGGTGCGCCAGTATGGCTGCTCTCGCTCTTGTTATTCTTTGTTATCGGAATTCCATTCTTCTTTTTATTCTATTTGGGGTTAAAAATATTGGTAAACAATTTGAAGTCCATCGGTAATATCGCTAAGTTTTCTTTACTGGGTTTATGGCTAATTTGCTTGATTTCACTAATTGTTATGGGTGTTCGTGAGGCCGCGGCCCATGCATTTACAGGAAGTGTTACTACTGAAAACCCAGTGTACGTCGACAGCAAATCTGACACTTTGAACATTCAATTGGTCTCCTCAAAGTTTTATGATGGGGGCGATCATATGCGCATGAAAGATATGCTTATGGTATATGATAATGCCGGAAACCCCATCTTACAATCCGAAGATGTACGGTTCAACATAAAAAAATCGAATGATACCGTGGCCAGTATTTCTATACGCAAAGAGGCAAACGGACCTTCATTCAAAGAGGCAAAAAGTACAGCAGAAAAAATCGATTACGAATATATGCTGAACGGAAATAAGTTGATTTTCAATAATTTTTTAACAACTTCGGAGAAGAGCACTTTTAACGAGCAGGAGGTGCGGGTCAACCTTTATTTACCCGAAGGCACAATAATAAAGTATGATCCATCGAGCGAACGCCTTTGGACGATTCGGGTAGATACCGATACATCTCCAGATAATTTTGAAAACTATCTTTGGAAAATGGGCCCCGACGGTGAGCTTAAGTGCCAAGAATGTCCTGACGAAGACACTTACAATGACGATGACAACAATCATATTCGAATCAATGAAGATGGAGTAGACATTAACATCAATGATGAAAATGGCGAATCGTTTGAAATGAAAATCGATGAAGATGGAGTGCGCATCAAAGCCAATGGCGACGAAGAACGTGTTGACATCGATATTGATAGCGAGGGCAATTCCATAAAAATAAAGGCGGAAGATGGAGATACCACAATGACAAAAACAATCACCAAAGATTAAACCAATAACAATTCGACACCAAAATAGTACAGTTCGGTTCAAATTATTGAACTATACCATTGTTAAATCACAACTTTACATCAATCAATAATCAATTAACACAATTATTAATCACTCCTGAACAAAGTTCAACAGATACTGAAACGAGTTCAGCATAAAACAATAGTCATGACAACCTTAGTACGTATTGCAGTAGCATTTTTAGTAGCATTATTTTTATCCTCCTGCGGATTTGACATCAACATCGGTGATTTTGGTCCCGGAGAAAAGGGGAACGGTAACGTAGTAAACGACACCCGCACTATAACCGAAGAATTCACAAAAGTATCAGCATCTGAGGGCATTATGGTCTATGTAACCCAGGCCGATGATTTCAGGATAGAGGTAGAAGCCGATGAAAATATTATAGCCCTTATCCTTACGGAAATTAAAAATGGAAAACTACGTATTCATGCCGAAGAGAATATTGGTAAGGCTACGAAAAAAGTTTTCGTCTCCCTACCCGATATTACCGCTTTAAGCGGGTCGAGCGGATCCCATCTAAATACAAAAAACACAATTAAAAGTGATCGGCTTGAAATTAATGGAAGCAGCGGTGCCGTTTTGAACATTGAATTAACGACTAATGATCTTGAGATCGATGCCGGTAGCGGTGCCAATCTGAGTATTTCTGGTGTGGCGGATCACGCCGATGTCGATGTAAGTAGCGGGGGCAATATCAATGCTAAAGAACTGCAAACGAAAACCTGCAATGCTGATGCCAGTAGTGGTGGAAATATGAAAATTCAAGTTGAAAAATCACTCTCCGCCGATGCTAGCAGTGGCGGTAATATTTCATATTCAGGTGACCCGAGCGTACAAAAGAAAAATTCCGTTTCCGGTAGTGTTCACCAATATTGATCTCAAACAACGTAATCCATGGGTACAGCCCGCTGAAATTTCGACGCGTTTTTTTGTGCCTAATGGATTTTGTCATGTCTTGCTCGTTTCAAAAAAAAATGTAGTTCACAAGTAGGTCTCGTAAGTCTTTTTATCTTAGAACCTGTCTAAGAATTTATGATTGTATTTTTTATAAGCTATTTTTGATGTAGAACGAGGCGAAATTTTAAAGAATAGCAGGACACAGAGCTACGGTTTTAAATTTTAACGAAATTCTGCGCAAAAAGAGGCCTAAAAAAACAATTGATAGATTCTTAAGCATAATCTTAGTAAAAATTATTTTCCAGCATGCAGTTAAGCCTTAAAAAGTATGTGCTCGCCCTAAAACATACCTTTAGCATTTCCCGTGAATCACACGATTATCAAGACACACTCATAACAAGCCTTTCTTTGGATGGACAAACGGGATATGGTGAAAGCACATCAAACCCCTATTACAAGATTACCGTAGAAAGTATGAAGGCGGAAATCGAAGGCATCCGACCCGAAATAGAAGCTTTTGAATTGTGTAGCCCTGAACAGTTTCACCGATTCTTGGTCGAAAAGCAATTATCCAACTTTGCCATTTGCGCTTTAGATCTTGCCGCTTGGGATTTATATGGTAAACTAAAAGGCAGGGCGTTATATGATATTTGGAGTACTTCCAAAGAAAACTATCCGATAACGAACTATACCATCGGCTTAGCATCTATTGAAGAGATGGTTTCTAAAATGAAGGAAACCCCATGGCCCATCTATAAGATTAAGTTGGGCACCGAAGACGATGTCGCCATTGTCAAAGAACTTCGTAATCATACAGATGCCGTATTCCGCATCGATGCCAATTGTGCCTGGTCGGCAAAAGAAACAATTATGAATGCCCAGCAACTCAAAGAGCTGGGCGTGGAATTTCTTGAGCAACCCCTAAAAGCGGATGACTGGGAAGGCATGGAAAAAGTCATGCATAAAAGTGTACTGCCCGTAATCGCCGATGAAAGCTGTATCGTTGAAGGTGATGTCGAAAAATGCGGACTCCATTTCAACGGAATCAATATGAAACTGACCAAATGTGGTGGCCTCACCCCTGCCCTTCGCATGATAACAAAAGTGAAAGAAATGGGACTAAAAGTTATGGTCGGCTGTATGACCGAATCTACTGTAGGCATCTCGGCCATTGCCCAACTATTGCCCCAACTTGATTATGTCGATATGGATGGGCCCTTGTTGTTAAAAGAAGATATTGCCGATGGCATAAAAATATTGAAAGATGGCCAACTAATTTTTCCTAAACTATCAGGGTCAGGTATAACTTTGCGCTAATGGCCTATAAAGTAGATTCATTTCCTGGAAGAGAAATTACCGTTAATGGAAAACAACATCGCTATTTTGGCGGCACTTCATATTTAGGGTTACAAACGGATGCCGAATTTCAAGATTTGTTCGTACGGAACATAAGGCGCTATGGCACCAATTATGGCGCGTCAAGAAAGTCGAATGTACAGATTTCAATATATGAAGAAGCAGAAGGCTATTTGGCAGATTTAGTCGGTAGTGAAGCTTGTATCACTTTGTCTTCTGGTTACCTAGCTGGGCAGTTCGTTGCACAATCGCTATATACCAAAGCGCATCGTTTCTTCTATGCGCCTAACACACATTCTGCACTATACAAGACCAAAATAAGGCCATTCGCTACTTTTACCGCCCTAAACATAACCGTTCGTGAGCATTTGGCCTGCGAAAAAAACAAAACTATACCCGTAGTGTTTTTAGATGCCATAGATTTTTCAGGGTGTAATTACCCTTATTTTGAAGCTTTACAAATACTGCCCCTTAAAGACATCATACTTGTGGTCGATGATTCGCATGGAATAGGGGTTGTCGGTAAAGATGGCGGAGGAGTTTATAAAATACTTTCTCAGTTGAAGCCAAAAGAATTACTGGTCTGTTGTTCCTTGGGAAAGGGATTCGGCGTTCAGGCCGGCGCAATTTTTGGCACAAAAAATAGAATTACAGAATTCATGAAAACTACTTTCTTTGGTGGTGCAAGTCCGGCCGTACCAGCTGCTATGGCTACGCTATTGGAGGCTAAGGATATCTACACGGAAAAACGGGTATTGCTCAAAGGCCACATCGATTATTTTACAAACAACTTGAAATATTCGAACACCTTCCATTATATGGACGCCCACCCAGCCTTCACTTTTTCAAACGTGCAATTGACCGAATACCTAGTAGCACATAAAATTATCGTTACCAGTTTTCCTTATCCAGACGACCATGCCCATCTCATGAGCCGAATCGTGTTGAGCGCAGGCCATAAACAAGAGGACATTAAACACTTATTACATTGCCTGAATACTCCTGAAATTTAAAACACTTTGATCTCGTCTTGACTTATTCTTTTTATCGATGCCACGATACCCGATTGATACGTTTTTTTTGCCGAATGCATTTTTAGGAAATTCTTAAAATAGTACATCGATTTTTCATCAAATCATTTTCTCCAATCTATAGAATATATCCACAAAATTAAGATTATGATAAAAAATCAATCTAAAAATTAAGATTACTTCAAAATAATTTGTATTTTAATGAAGTATTACAGAACCATAAAACACTATATCATGAAAAAAGTACTCGCAATAGTTTTTTTAATGCTTTTTATGGTTTCCGCCACCAAATTTGTCTCTTCCGAACCGAGTTACCACCCATCTATCGAAGGAACTTGGGAACTTGTTAGTCACTACAACTATAGCGACGGGGTCAATCCATCAGATACACTGCTAGCAGTCGACAATTATCGCCAAATTAAGATGTATTACAATGGTAAGGTAATGTGGACAAGATATGTGCCTAACGATTCGGTAGAGTGGTTCGGCTATGGTTCATATGAAACTACAGATAGTACACTCACCGAAAGGCTGGAGTATATGTCAGCTTCAATGCGAAATGCTGCAAATGAAAATATGGAATGGAACATGGAGCTTAAGTTGGAAAATAATCGCTTCAGCCAGATTTTTACCGATGAAGATGGAAACCGGATAAATTCCGAAAATTATAAACGTATCGATTAAGGATCTGTTTATCGATTACATCTTAAAAAATCGAAGATTAGCATTTTAGTATAGATATTTAAACAGTAACCAATTAAAGAACACGTACATGAAAAAAACACTTACGTTGGTTTTCTTGATGTTGCTT
>CAZRIE010000014.1:15505-56582 GCA_964600075.1 uncultured Flavobacteriaceae bacterium | reverse complement strand
ACCTCTGGTACCACAAACCAGCGCTCTAACCAACTGAGCTACAACCACCATTTGTAAGCGATGCCAAAGGTAATTTTTTTTAGACGATCTGTCAAAATAAAAGGGTCGTTATTTTCTGAAACAAAAGCCCAATTAGTTACTATTACAATGAGCCTCTGTATCGTAGAATAAATTGTAAAGATCATAAATATCGACAAACAACGTCTTCTTACGGACAAAACACACATTTTTTGCCGTTTCACAACATAAATTAGAGATCCCTAAGTCCATCAACTAATTTAGTATTGTAATTAACCTCAAATATGTATCGCGATAAAACGCGTTTTCTTTCTTCTATTTCCCTATTCAAAAAACGCTACTTGTTTTTGGGTACGGCCTTGCTATTCAGCTTAGCGACCTATGCACAGCAAAGCACAAAGGACAGTTTAGAAAAACGGATAATTGAAATTAGGTTTAGCTCTAATTTTACTGCTAAAGATACGGTTTACATAGACTTATTGAATGGGCTCGCCCGAGAACAAAGGTTTTACAAGTCAGATAGCCTTTTGCTCCTATCACAGTCAGCTCTGGAACACAGTAAGTCGGCGGAATACATAACTGGAGAAAGCATTTCTCTTTTGAATCTTGGTGACTATTATTCTGATAAAGGTGCCTACAAAAAGAGTATTTCTCATTATCAAAGTGCACTATCGCTAAGTAAAGTGGCTCAAAACCATGAATTGATTTTAAGATCAAAGAGTAATCTTGCCGGAGAATATAGCTATAAGGGCGACTACGCTGAATCATTATCGCATTACCTAGAAGGCATTGATATGGCCAATGAATTTGGCAATAAAATAATGCTCTCTATTATGAACGAAAATGTTGCCAATCTCTATGGCGCTCAAAAAGACTTTGTACAGGCTCTTGAATTCTACAAGAAGGTAAAAAAAATAAATCAAGAAATAGGCGATGAAGTAATCTCTGCTGAAACCATGAGCAATATAGGATCTATCTATGCTGAAATGGGCAAATTAGAGCATGCAATGTATAATGTAAATAGCAGCATAAAGGTATTTGAGAAACACCAAATTATGGATTGGCTTGCATATGCATATGAAATAAAGGGTAAAACTTACCTCAAGGAAAATAAATATAAATGGGCCCTATACTGGTACAACCAAAGCAAGATGCTACATAAAAGCCTAGAAGATGATAGAGGTAAAATAGACTTGTTAAATGGTATTGCCGAAGCTTATCTAGGTCTTGAAAATGATAGTATTTCTGAAAATTATGCTTTGGAAGCTTTTGAAACCTCCAACAAAATTAAGTTTGTAGAAGGGAAACAAAAATGTGCGAAAACGCTATATAAAGTCAGTAAAAACAAAAAAGACTATGCCGCTGCTCTTAAATATCACGAAATCTATCAAAAGTTAGCCGATACCCTTTCGAGAAATGAGAATAAAACAAGCCTTACTATGCTCAAAACCAAAATGGAGCACGAAAAACAAAAAAAGGATCTTATAGAGGAGAACAAAAAACAACTGGCTACACAAAGAAGCTACGTCAACGCGGCTTTGGCCATTCTTTTGATTTTTGTTGTCGTTACAGTTTTAGTACGTCGTAGTGAAAAAATACAGAAAAACTTAAATATTGAGCTCAAGGAGAAAACCGGCGATCTGGAAAAAAATGAGCATGAACTGCGAGAGATAAACCAAACGAAAGATAGGCTATTCTCCATTATAGGTCATGACCTTCGAGGTCCGATAGGCGCTTTTCAAGGCCTGCTCAAACTATTCAAAGACGGTGAAATCGAGCAAAATGAGTTTATAGACTTTATACCGAAACTTGGGCAAGATATCGACCACATATCGTTTACCTTGAATAATCTTCTCACTTGGGGGCAAACGCAAATGAACGGTGCCGTCACAAAACCTTCGGTCGTCTCCTTAGAATCTATTGTCGAGGAAAATATTAACCTATTATCAGAAATAGCCAAAAACAAATCAATTAAACTGGTAAGTCAACTAGCTTCGAACACATCGGCCTGGTCAGACGGCAATCAAATCGATATTGTCATAAGAAACCTTATCAGCAATGCCCTAAAATTCACACCAGAAAACGGAATGGTAACCATTACCTCCCTTGAAAAAGAACGATGTTGGCAAATTTCGATACGAGATACGGGTGTGGGTATGAACAAAGAAACTATTGAAAAGCTTTTCATCGAAAATGCCAATATGACAACTTATGGCACCAATAATGAAAAAGGTACTGGCCTTGGTCTTTCGTTATGCAAGGAAATGGTCGAGAAAAACGAGGGTACCATATGGGTGGAAAGCTTACTACGAAAAGGCAGTACTTTTCATTTTACAGTACCAAAGTCAAAGAAAAAATATCAAAAGGCAGGTTAGTTAAATCAGGTCACTTAGATTTCTAACAGCAACGTACCGCTCGACCGTAAAACCTTCGGCGTATTCAACTCCTATATATCTTCCCAAATCCCTGGCTCTATAGTTGACACTATCGATAAAATTTTTACTGCTAATAGGGGTTTCTGGCTCATCGCTTTTTGGATCATAAAATTGTGAGCTGTAAGCGAGAATAGCCTCGGTTTTTTTTGCAATGAAATCGGAAACGTCAACCACAAAATCTGGTTCCAGATTTTTCCATTGAATATAATGATATACATATTTTGGTCGCCACGGCTCTTGCCAAACATCATTACCATCCAATTTTGTGTCGATTTTTATCAGGCCGCTTAAAAAACAGGCATCACTTACCAAATTACTTCCTTTAGCATGATCGATATGTCGATCTTCTATCGCATTACACAGCACGATTTCCGGCCTATATTTACGTATCATTTGTATAATGACAAGCTGATGTTCTTTGTTATTGATAAGAAAACCATCTGCAAATTCAAGGTTTTCACGAACAGTAATCCCTAAAATTTCAGCAGCTTTGGCCGCCTCCTTGTCACGTATTTCAGCTGAACCCCTCGTGCCAAGCTCTCCCCGAGTCAAATCAATGATGCCTACTTTTTTCCCGTTTGCAATTTCCTTCGCAATGGTCGCTCCCGCACCCAGCTCTGCATCATCGGGATGGGCACCAAAAGCTAATATATCTAGTTTCATTCGTTGTCGTTTGGTTTATGCTAAAAGGTTTTTTGTCTTTGAAAGTGTGATAATTTTAGAGTATAAATGAGCCTCTACCTAAAAGAAGACCTCCTTTGTCGGCAACTGATTACGGGTCAACTATGTGTCGCAACAATAGGTATAGCCCTTACTTTTTCAAGGGCCTGTTCAATATCGGCAATCAAGTCTTCGGTCTCTTCAATACCCACTGAAAAGCGTATCAGGCCATCTCTAATCTTTTGCTTTTCCCTTTCCTCCACACCTAAAAGGGCATGTGAGGTTTTTGATGGAGAAAGAACGGTGCTTTCTACCCCCGCTAAACTCATAGAAGATTTTATCAAACATAGGGCGTTTTGAAACTCCAAAGAATCAAAAGTATTTTTTAGTTCAAAAGATAACATACCGCCAAAACCTTTCATCTGTGATTTTGCCAGTTCATAGTCGGGATGTTCGGGGAGACCCGGATAATAGACAGCTGAGATATCTTCATTATTATCGAGATATTCAGCCATACACTGTGCATTCTCGTTCTGTGCCTTTACCCGAATGCCCATGGTCTTCAAACTCCGCTCCAAAAGCCACACTGTATAATCGCTGAGGCTACCTCCGAAATTCTTGGCCAAAGAAAAAATACGCTGTATATTTTCTTCTGTTGATGCTACGGCACCTGCACAAATATCAGAGTGTCCGCCCATATATTTTGTAGCACTATGAATGACCACTTCGATTCCGAAATCAACAGGGTTTTGATTAACCGGACTCGCAAACGTATTGTCAATCATGGAAACCAAACCGTATTTCTTCGCTAATTTTCCAATAGCTTCCAGATCCGTAATCGTCAATAAGGGGTTGGAAGGGGTCTCAATATAGATGACTTTGGTATTTCTTTGAATTTTATTCTCAAAATCTTTTTTCGCCCATCCCTCGGTAAACGAATATTCGATACCGAATTTATTGAACTCCTCGGTAACTAAATTGTAAGTGCCACCATAAAGAGTCTGCTGAAGTACAATATGGTCGCCCGCTTTCAAAAATGCCATCAAGGCTGTACTAACTGCTGCCATACCACTACCAAAAATCAAGGCGGCTTCAGTATGCTCTAGGGCGGCAATCTTTTTGCAAAGCGCTTCTTGGTTGGGCGTATTAAAATAACGCGGATAACGCTTGACGTCAACATCCTCAAAAGCATACGACGTGCTCATGTACAAGGGTGAAATGGCTCCTTTGAACTGCGCGTCTTCCACTTCGCCCACGTGGGTACAAATGGTATTCAGACCTTTTTTTTTATTTTCCATTGCCGTTAGATGATGAAGCCAAATATAGCCTCTTTTAAAGGGATGAATTTACGAAATAACTTTGGCCATATCATAATTCAAAGTTGTCAAATATAAAACGGGACCATAAATGCAATTGCAAAATTCTATTCAATAATATCGTAAGATATTTCGCCCCGGCCTATTCCGCCTTCACCGCTACCGATACCTTCACAAATAATCAAGACTTTCCCTGTAATGTCGCCATTAAAAAACTTGACGGTAGCATTTCCTTGGGCGTCGGTTCTGATATTGGGTTGCCAATGGATTAGTGTCCTCAAATCCGGTATACTTCCGTTGTCATCTGTACTATCATATTCGGGGCTATAAAACTCCCTTTTTGGGGAAAACTGAGGTGCCGAGGCTTGCAAAACATTGGTTTCCTTCGGAAAAGCCCCAAAAAGACCTTTACCCGAATAGGTATAGATCGCCAATATCGCTGCGGGCCAAGGGGGCGGAACGCGACCGCAGGCCTGAGGAAAGACATCACAAAAATAACGGTTGGCACTGGCAGTATTTCTTATCAGCTCTACACTTTTAACGGCGTCAATAGGTATATCGGGAATTATCCTATAGTGGTTGTTGAATTCCCAAACAGGTATACCGTCGATTACAGCATAGGTAAAGGCCGCACCAAAAACATTGGCATATTGATACCCGGGCAAACCGTCTATCCTCCTAATGTTAAGTTCTCGCGGGAAATTGTGCAATAGCCACGAATAAAGCTGACCCGTCCAATTCTTTTCTTTGGCCAACAGCTCTTTGGCATTGACGACCACATCTGGCATGCCGTGTAATTTTTTCATTTCTTCCCTTTCGGGAGTCAAAAAATAGTCACTGACCACTACCTCGGTCAGTTCAATAGTATTAGGCAACAAATAAGGGTCTCGCGCAATATCTCTGACAATTCTTTCGGTAACCGTTTTTTCTATTACGGTATCGACGGGAGCGATAACCACTTCAATATAATATTCGATTTCAGGAATTTTTCTTTCGCTGATACTCACTTTGAAAGTAGCATTTTTACGATCCGAAGATGCAGGCTGTATCACGAATTTTTTTCCATCTCCATAGCTATCTCCCAAACTAAAATTAAAGTACCCGGATCTATCGATTTCTTGTTGGTATACATTAGCGTTTTCTCCGAAGGTCATCAAGACCAAGTCGAACTTTTCGTCTTGAAAACGCTTTTTCTTTTTTAAATTCTGCACGCCTCCAACATAGCCCGAAAGTGCCAACCCCTTTTCTGGCTTATTTATTTTAGGTTTTTGAGGTTTGTCGTATTTGTAATTCGTCCAGCCCTGGGTAAGCATCAAATAATCTAAGTCTCGAAGATGTTTCTCATCTTCAAAGTAATAGGCCGGATTCTCGATTTCGCCCCTGATATCGGATTCCAACATAAAATAAGACACTATATAACTTTTAGTAAGGTTGGTCTGTTCAAAGTATTCTTGGTTCACGGCCATTAATGATATGGAAGATGATACCGGTTTTTTTTCTTTTACCGATCGAATGCGAACGACTATACTATCACGCACATCGTATTCATCTTTATCAATTTCTATATTGATTTTCAGGTTGGCGTTGGGCTTATGATTGTAAAAATGACGTTCGGCTATGGGCTCATATTTTGAGTTGTACAACGTAGCCCCAATCAATCCGTTAGGTAACAGCTTACTTTTAAGTGCGTATCTAAACTTCCCGTTTTTCATCAATGCCCTCAGCATATAGAAATCTTTTCCGCGGTGATATAGTTTGATAAAAATACTATCCGTGGTTTTCGGCTTCATATCAAGAGCAATGAGTTTTACCGTTTTTCTATCCATAACCTGCATCACGGTACCTTTTGCTCTAGCGGCTGGTAAGGGATATTTATAGGTATTTCCGCTTTTAGCCGTAACTACCCCAAAATAGCGCTTCCCCATTTCGGGCACTAAGTCGATTCTGCCCATGCCCAAATGGTTACTTTTAAAGGTGGAGAGTTCATTGTCTGCTTGATCGACGATTACCCCTTCTATTCCAGCTCCCTTGCCCTTATAGTTCAAATACTTAAAACCCAGTGCGCTTTTTAGTCCATTTACTTGTTCGCCTCCTTCAGGAAAAAAAGCCAACGAACCAGAATGCTCATCTAAAACAATAGACTTCGAATAGCTCTTGTTCTGTGTCTTTAGGCGGTAACCGATAGTTTTCACGTCACTATTTATGTCACGAACCACGTAAACTGGGTTGCCTTTTTTTTGTTTGATTTCTACGGAATCTTTTCCACCTTTCCAATTTAAATACAACATTGCCTTACCATTGTGCAGACTATCCAACTCATGTGGAAATATCTTTGTGGAGACAGCAAGCATCTCCTCGTTCGATTTTTTGGTTATTGTAATATCCCGTATGGGGTCTACCATATCTTCGGGCCTTGTGAAATGAAAAAAATCTACATACGTCGAATACATGAAATCTGCACCGAAATTCTTGTTCCATTCCGTATAGGCCCTTATCAAATATTTACCCTCAGGATAATTACCATGAAGATGAAAAAAGCTATCGGCCGTACCGTTTTCCAATTTTAATACTTTACTGTCTAGTATCTGGTTGTCTATAGGCTCGATTAATTCTACATGCAAAACCCCGCTTCTAGTAGACGGAAAATTATCAAAAGCATTGGTTACAACAGCCCTGAACCAAATGACTTCTGAGGTATTGAATGCCTTTCCTGTAAGTTGCAGGTATATCTTTTCAGCATCTATCGCGTTTGCTGGAACCGAATTACCATGTGCGAATTTTTTCTGAGCCCCACACCAAGCGAAGGCAAAAAGAAAGAAAAGTACATAACAATGGCGAAAAGACATTGCTATTAAATTTAAAAAAGAAAGTTACAAAAGTTTAGTAATAATCACACCTGAACCTTTTTCCAATTCCCTTTTCTAAACCAAACAATCGAAATTATCGCCAACAAAACTTCAGCTGCAGTAATTGCAATGAAAACACCCATCGCCCCCAACTTAAAGGTTATCGCCGCCAAATAGGCAAACGGTAATTGAAACACCCAAAAAGCGACCAGATTAATTTTTGTCGGGGTACCGGTATCACCCGCTCCATTAAACGCTTGGGTAACCACCATGCCGTAGGCATAAAAAATGTAGCCCGCAGCGATTATCTGTAGACACAGTCCACCGTTCTCAATAACAACAGTATTATCGCTGAACCATCCGACAATGTCGTACGCGAAAAACAGATAAATCAAGGAAACCAGCCCCATAAAATAGGCGTTGTACTTTCCGGTTTTCCAAACGGATATTTCGGCCCGCTCAGGTTGTTTAGCTCCCAAGTTCTGGCCGACCAAGGTCGCCGCGGCATTGCTCATGCCCCACGAAGGCATCAAGGTAAACAGCATTACACGAATAGCAATAGTATAACCTGCAAGTACTTCGCTACCGAATTCCGACATCATCCGCATTAAGAATACCCAACTTGAGGTACCGATTAAAAACTGCGCAATACCTCCCAAAGAGACTTTGACAAGGTTTGACATTACTTTTAATCGAATGACCATATCCTGAAATCCGATTTGTATGCGACTCCATCCAAAGAAAAGAACCAACAATTGAAAAAGTACCGCTGTTCCCCTACCGATATTGGTGGCTATGGCCGCGCCCATGACCCCGTATTCGGGAATCGGACCCCATCCGAAGATAAAAATTGGGTCAAGGATGATATTGAGTCCGTTCGAAAGCACCAAGGCCCACATGGCGATAGCCGCATCTCCTGCACCACGGAAAATGGCATTGATCAAAAACAACAGTAAAATAGTGATGTTTCCACCAATCAATAATTGGGTGTAACCATAGCCTTCGGCGATTAGATCTGGTTCGGCCCCCATCAAAGCCAGAATTTCTTTGGCATATAGAAAACCGATAATACCGACCAAAACGGAAACTACAACACCTAAGGCGATAGCCTGCACCGCAGACTCCCGAGCCCCCTGAACATCTTTCTCGCCTATTCTACGGGCAACGACAGCGGTCGCCGCCATACTTAGCCCAATGGCCACGGCATATACCAAAGTGATTACGGACTCCGTTAGGCCTATGGTAGCAACAGCATTTACACTGACTTGGCTTACATAGGCAATATCGACAATGGCAAAAATAGATTCCATCATCATCTCCAAGATCATGGGGATGGATAGCATAAATATAGCCTTACGAATGCTACCCGTGGTAAATTCGGTTTCCTTGCCTGTTATGGCAATAATAAAATATTGAAGAAGTTTTTTAAACGTGAGTTTTGTATGCTCTTGTGTCATTTTGAAATAAGATTATGTGCTGTGAAAAAGGAAAAAAATGTCAAAATAGCGACAGAAGTAAGTCGATTACTTTTTGGGTATAAACCCGATGACATTTATAGAAAACATAATTCTTATAACTTCATAATGACGCAAATATCAATAATTTTTTTTGAAAAACAAGACAATACCTACTTAGTGTTGAGTAAAAACTGAAATGGCGAATAATCCAATTTCATTATTATTTGATTGATTAGTGGATGAACTAAAGGAGGCAGAGCCATCGAGGCATCAGCAGCGAATTCTCGGGGAAGACCCCCTAAGCGTCGGGGCTACAAGAGCCAGGAAACCTACCTGCCGGTAGGCTAGACATTTTTAAATCTTGACTCTTGGTTCTTGGCAGAACTTGATTATCTTGATGCTACACCCGTGGCATAGCCTCGTGGAATTTTATTGATTAAACCATCTTGCCTTATAAACTCTCATTCCGGGGAAAGCTAATTTGCGACTTGGCTTAAAAAAACTCACATTAAAAGCCCACCAACTCTCTTCAGGTACCGTGAAGATATATTGTCCTGATTCATTCTGACCTATGCTCTTTATATTCTCAGCCTCTGGAAATCTTTCAATTTCATTGAAGCTTTCACTCTCAAAATCAAAAACCCAAGCACCCGTATGTTCGGTCAAAAAAAGACCTTTACCATCGGGAGCAGGATAGAGATCATGTCCACTTTCCCCGGGAATCTTCCATTCGTTGACAAGGCAAAGACTATCCTTGCTTGCTAGTTTATATTCGCGCAGCACATCGAAGCCCAAAGCGAATAAGTTTTCATTTTTGGAATTCCAAACAACGCCATGGGCAGAGTAAAGACTATCGGAATACACCACCCTATCTGATTGGTCGATATCAAATAGCACAATCTTATTTCCGCCTTCGGCTGTCGATGCGGCAACAACAAGCCTATTATTGGGCAACATCTCCATCGAATGGGCATTTGGTACATTGGCATAAAAAAGTAACTTTTGATTCTTCCGGTTCAAGATAGCCACACCACCACTAGAAGAGGAAACCATAATTTGACTGCCTTCATTAATCGCTTTGCAATCATCAATAGTGTTGAACTTCTTAGTTCGAAACTCTTCAGGTAGATCTTCGTCCAAATGGGCATCCCAAGTCCAAACTATTTCTGGGGTGCTACCACGGGACTTTTCATAATCTACAATAAGCACTTTGCTGTCCCCACAAACCAACAGCAATTTCGGGTCAGCTTCTTGACAAAAAACCGTGGTTAACATACAGAAAACATAAAAGAATACAAAAATTGATTTTTTCATTATTTGATTCGGTATGAATACTAGTATAGTATTAGCGCCTGATTTAAAATTTAAAAAATGATTAAGGTGGCCTAAGAGACTACTTTAGATGATGTATTTCATAAGTATAAACCTAGAAAATAGTCTCCTAATCATCTATATAGTTATATTCTTCTTTAAGCCCTAATGCTTTAATCGCTTCTTTACTGGGCTTGGGTCGCTTATCTCGATCCATGTAATATTTTGTAGCATCCCAATCGAATGTCGTGCCCGTTTCCCTAGGATCCCCCGTAGCTATTTGATATGCCGTAAGCTGTTCTGATAGTTTTGCCCTTATCTCTTCATAGTCATCGACATTTGCAATATTATTAAGCTGGTATGGATCCCTTTCCAAATCGAAAAGCTCTTCCCTTGGCCGTTTACCAAATGCCATATCGAACAATGGCTTTATATCGCTCTCTTCTTTGTGCTCCAACACGAACATTTTAGTAGGCGATGGGTAGTGGAGCATATGGGCATCTAAATCGCCGTATAACGGGGGGTCTCCCGTAGGCCATCGATCGGGAACATAATTTCTAATGTATAGATAACTATCAGTTCGAATAGCCCTTGCAGGGTACCCTAAACCACCCTGCCTTACGAACGCGTGGCGCTCCCGTGCAGTGTACACAACGTTCCTATTGGAATCCAATCTTCCCGATTTATCAGAAAACAATAGGTCAACCATACTTTTAGCGGTCATTTCCTTAGGGGCATCTAGTCCTGCAAGTTCTAACAAAGTCGGAGCAAGGTCGTTTAAACTAACAAAATCAGTTACGGTTCGATTGCTTTTGAAATGATCGGGCCATGAAATAATCAGCGGAACCTTCGTTCCAAAATCATATAAGTTGGCCAAGCCTCTCGGCATTTGCCATCCATTATCACTACAAATTATAATAATCGTATTTTCGAGTTGTCCCGTTTTAGTTACAAGTTCAATAAATGAGGCAACCTCTTTATCGAACGATTCAATCTCTTGGTAATAGTCCGCCATATCTTTCCTCACATCTTCGTTATCAGGCAGATATGGAGGAACCTTAATTTTGGTTATATCTATTTTGGATATTTTTGAACTATCCGCATTATAGGGACGGTGAGGGTTTCGGCTACTGAACCAATACATCCAAGGACTATCCTTTTCAGTTAAGTCATGGAATTCTTTAAAGGAGTCGTACTTTTTTCCACCGGGGTTATGTTCCCAACTACTTACATCGAAATTTCCGGGGCCCCATCCCTTTCCTTCCGTACCTACGCTATAGCCGGCCTCTTCCATCAATTTTGAATAGACCTTTACCTTTGGAAAACTGCTCCACAAGTTGGCGGCTTCTTTCAACCTCCAAATATCTTGTCCCGTTAACATAGCTGCCCTGGCAGGTGAACAAGAAGGGGCCGCACAATAGGCGTTTGTAAAAAGAATTCCTTCTTTAGCCAACCGATCAATATTAGGCGTACTGACTGTTTTGTCCCCATAGCAGCCTAGATGGTTCCATGATTGATTGTCTGACATTAATATTAAAATGTTCGGTCTTTCTTCCTTTACCTGACTAGACTTCTTGTACTCTCCACAACCCATAAGCAGGATTGTTACAACTAATAATAAAATTGAATACTTTTTATGGTTTCTCATGGTCTCAAGTACTAATCGATTATTGCACTATTGAATTCGTCTTGCCACTTTCTATATGAAGGAACACACTTCAAGAATTTGGACCAGTACCATTTCACAGCAAAAAAGGCGAGAAATTACCAATAGAGAACAGAATTGAAGCAAACTGCATACAAGGTAAGGAAAAATTTAGTCCGAGGTGGTTTTGAATTAGGGTCTTACATCACTAAGCGAAAAAGCACAAAAACCCATTCCTCGCGTTTTGTTCCAGCAGGACCAAGCAAAATACAACAAACTATTTAACATAGTTCACCCGATATCGCCAAAAACTGATTCCACCAAGCACGAAGGCACCAAGAACGATATACCAGACATAATCGGGGGTAATGGCCGCAGAACCACTTTGCCCATAACTATGTAGGCCTACCAAATAGTAATTGACACCGAAATAAGTCATGCCGATACTGAAAACCGCAATAAGACTCAAAAAATTAAAACTCCATGTGCCACGCAGGCTTGGTACCAAACGGGTATGTATTACAAAGGCGTATACCATTATAGAAATCAGGGCCCATGTCTCCTTGGGATCCCAACCCCAATAACGGCCCCAGCTTTCATTGGCCCATTGGCCACCTAGAAAATTTCCTATCGTCAACATAATCAAACCAATTGTTAAGACCAGTTCGTTAATGATGGTCAATTCTTTTAAATTGATTTCCATTCTGGCCCTGTTCTTTTTGGTGGTAAGTATAATCAATAGCAGACAGACAAGACCTAGAATCGCGCCAATTATCAAAGGCCCGTAACTCGCTACGATAACCGCGACGTGGATCATCAACCAGTAACTATCAAGTACCGGTACTAAATTGGAAATAGACGGATCAACCCAGTTTTGATGTGCGATCCACAATAAAATCCCGGTAACAAAGGCCGCCGCGCCCATAGTCATATTACTTTTTCTTGCAAATAAAAGCCCCATACCCATGGTTGCCCAAGATACATATAGAATACTTTCATAGGCATCAGTCCAAGGAGCATGGCCTGAAATATACCAACGCAACACCAGCCCGGCTGTATGCCAAAGGAAAAAAATCATTATCGTTCCTTTTAAAAAGTATACGGCTACGCGCCAAATGGACCGATCCTTAAAGATTTGGAATATCAATACAAAAAACAAAAACAGGCCCATTACGGGATACCATTTCCATAGATGATTGAAAATATTAAGTTTATTGTAGATTACCTCGGTATTTATTTTCTCTTCGGATGGAAGCACTTCACTCCCATGATTCTTTTGATTTTGTTTGAAAGCTTCCAACAGCTTGTCCGCATCGGCATAATCGCCTGTTTCATTGGCCTTTCGCAGAGTCATCAAGTAATAAGGAATCGAATTTTTCATAAAATTCGCATACAAAGAGTCGGGTACCTGATATTGCCCACCACGGTACTCGATTGCCGAAATCCATTTGTTGTTCTCATCGTTCAACAGAGGAAATATCTTTATAATACGGCCACTTAGTGCTTGGTCTAAAAGGCCAACACGTGCGTGGGCATCCTTGAAATCTTGCTGGAATTTATTGGGGATGTTAGTGGCGGTAGCATCTCTTAAAAAGGGTTCTAATTTATAGACTCCCTTCTCATCGAAAAAATCGGTCGCCTTTATATATTTCTGATTCTCGGAAACCCCAAGAACCTTTCGGATACTATCATTTTTTCCTTTTTTGTCAATCGCCAAAAATTCGGCATTGTACCAAGCTGGCGGACTCAACATCATCGATAGAAATACCTGATTGGCATTCATGTCTTCGTACTTATCCGTAAGGCTTAACTTTCTCAACAACTCAGAGGAAAAGGTATGGATCGGTTTCATTCGTCCGCCATCATCCTGTATAACTAGTTTTCCGAATTTCTCGGCATGCGCTTCAGATACTACCGTCGTTTTTATCAACGAATCTATTTGTGCTTGTGACGGCACATTAGAACTGTGGTCATGGCCATCGTCTGCGGTATGCTGCTGTGCTCCTACATTTATTATCGCTCCCAGAAAAATTATGGTGGTTAATTTCGCTTTTTTAGATTTCAATTTATCCAGCGACTTGGCCAGATCTTTAAAGCGGGTCTTTCCGAAGAACATAATGCCCATGAGACCAAGGTACAAAAGGAAATATCCCAAATAGGTAATCCGGGTACCCCATTGATCATGGTTTACAGAAAGAACGGTACCTTTTTCATCTGGATGAAAACTGGACTGGAAAAACCGATACCCGCTTTGATCGAGAATATTATTCATAAAGATGTCGTAGTCATACGGCCGCTCGTTTTGAACGGTAACCTTACTCATAAAAGATGCATACCCCTTTTCGGTACCGGGATATTTTTCAGCAATAAAATCGTTGAGTTTAATACTAAAGGGCAGCTCATAAACCTTTGAACCGTAGCTCAACATAAAATCGAGTTCACCAACCTTAAATTGTTCGGAGAAATTCGATGTTCCTTTTCCGCCCAACAGTTTCTTTTGAACCGATTCGCCATTGACGGATACCTCAACAATCAGGGCATCAAGAGTAGCCTCAGACATCTCTTCATTAGGTACTTTTACGACTCCATACGAACCCTTAACCAAAGGCTCAGGAATTACGAATTGCATACCGGCCATGCTATACAACGACCTTAACTGTAGTTGCTGTAAACTATCTTTGGTGACCTGACCTTGAAATTGGTCTGCCATACGCATAAAATTGCCCTCAAAAGGAGTCTTTACTTGGTACGTACTATCAGTAGAAAAAATATTGATGGCGCCATCAGTTTCTTTATTCAGCGAAAAAAGAACGTTATGAATGCTCGAAACCTTACCACTTTCCAAAAAGTGTTCGTGACGTTGCCCATCGCCAGCTTCTACAATTTTCAAATAATCCCTTCCGTTTTCATCGGGAATCATACCTTCTTTTGCCCCATCGATAAATTCTACGTAAGAAATTGTGAACGGTTGTCCATTATAATCTGAATCCCAAGGTAAGTTAGACTTCATGGCTTCGGCCGTTACAATCATATCTTCCTGTAACGTTTTCCTTTTCGGCTCACCGTTAATTTCTCCATCAACATAGACCGTAAGATATGTCTTGTCTGAATAGAACACTTTTTCAGACTTACCTTCCCGAATGGGCATCATGCCCTCGAAACTAATATATCTCGTGATAAAGGCGCCTAAAATAATTAAGACCCACGAAAGGTGAAGGGTCAGTACAGGCCATTTCTCCCATCGAAAAAGACGGTAGCGAAGCATGTTACCGCTGAAGTTAATTACAAAAAAGACCATGATAGCTTCGAACCACGTGGCATTGTAAATCCAAATTCTTGCTGTTTCGGTGCTGTACTTACTCTCTATAAACGTTCCAAATGCCATTGCCGTTGCAAAAACAATAAAAAGTATTGCCATTAAACGGGTCGAAAAGAAGATTTTTTTAAGCATGTCCGTCATGAGCTGCTGAATTGGTTTTCAGCATGCAAAAATAAGCTCTTTTTCTCATTTACAGGAAGATTGCCCTACTTAAAACATTAAACAGAATTGTTAATTAATCGTAAAACTGATTCTGAAGAACCGAACAAAAAAATGAGCCCGTGATATTTAGGACATTAATTTTCAGTACCTTATAGAAAAAAATAGGTTGTAACTTAAAAATTCTATGAAAGATGGACAGAAAAACATTTCTTAAAAAAACAGCAGGTGCCCTGGTTGTAGCATTGCCCGCTTACGCTCTTTTAAGCTGCTCGGGCGACGATTCAGCGAACGGCGACCCTGATTTAGATCCAGACCAAGCAGATTGTCTTGCAAATGGTGCCAATGCCACCTCTATAAGTAGTAACCATGGCCATACATTAATTGTGGCCAAAGCCGATATTCAAGCGGGGGTTGAAAAAAGTTATGCCATAAAAGGAACTTCAGGCCACAGTCATGAAATTATCGTATCGGTAAGCAATTTCGACAAACTAAAAGATAAAACAGCAGTCAATATCGAATCGTCTACAGACAGTTCTCACAGACATACGGTAACTGTATCTTGTGCTTAGCAAAAGCATCTTTGGATAGAAGTTGAAAATGTTCCTTATCACAAGATTACTTTTTTAGCCAACTATCGAACCAATCAAATGCATCGGATTGCATTTCGGCATCGAATTTATGAGGACCTCCATAAAATTTACCGACATACCTATCGGATGCATTTGCCTTTTTATAGAGTTCTTTTAATATGCCATCAGCCTTTCTCATCTCGGTAAGCGTAAACAATTGATCCTCTTGGTTACTCTGTACCATGGTAGGCAAAGGCGTTCTCAGGCCCATAATTTCTGGGAATTCAAGAAAACGGGGAAGTAATGGCGTATATAACATCCAAGTGTGCGTGAACGACTTGTGCATGATGAAATCTTTCCATGTGCTCATGAAACCGACGCTTACCGCACATTTGATGCGTTCGTCCAATCCGCCCAGATAAACAGTTCGCAGACCACCGCCCGACAGTCCTGCGCAACCTATATTTGCGGAATCGACATCTTTTCTTTCGGAAAGTATATCGAGCGCAATTCTGTCCTCGGCAAGCACTACTCCTGGCCAAGTAGTACCAGCGCAGAACAATGACTTCGATAGCACATGTTCATGATCTGATGCCCAATGGTTGTAATTATCAATATTTTTTGGGTCTTCGGGGTTTTCATCCGTTCTTTCGTTGATATCGGAATGACCCCAAAGGATGCCTTCTACATCTTTGTACAAAATGCGTCTGCTGCCGAAAACAAAAGTATCATGAACCATAACAACATAGCCTCGTTTCGCTATCTCGTTGGCCCACGCCAAACCTTCATAATATTCATCTTGGTGCTCTTCAATCAATGGATGTTGCTGTTCGGCCGTACGGGTTATTTTTCGTTTGCCGAAATATTTATTTCCTCCATGATCATGAAGAGCGAGAATGGCAGGCAAGGGCTCTTTGGCCCCTTTCGGTTTTAGAACAATTGCCTCTGTAGCACCTCCACCATTTGAAAGCTGCCAAGAAATTTCTTCAATATCTAAGCCGTCATACGTATATGACTTATGGGTAGTAACCTCCGAAGACCTTTGAATTGAAGGTTGCCCTACAAGTTCTTTGGCTTTTTCTAGGGCTGTTGGCTTCCAATCGTCCAAATTTTTCCATTTGTCGTTTCTGAATGACAATTCCGTAGGATCTTCCACCAGACCGGCCGCCCATTGCCCATAATGGCCTATTATACTTTTGTTAGGTAAATTTCCCTTCATAGTTTTTGTATTAAAAAATGAATCGTTAGTAAATGAAGCCGTCATCCCGCGGGTCACAAATGGAACAGCCGTACAGGCAAAAGCAGTTTTTTTAATAAATGACCTTCTTGAATCTTGCTCGGTATTTTTAGGATTTTCCATACTACTGAATTTATATGCTGTCGGTAAATGTTGTCTTCTAAAATAATGAAAAGATTACTAGGTCGTATTTATAAGCCTTCAATATCAGAATTTTTAAGTTCCTCGTCGTTGTACTTTGCCGTTCGCGAACAAAAATATATGCTTATTTTCGCATCATGGTCAGAGTGGTTATTATTGGGTCCGGCAATGTAGCCAAGCATTTGTTCAATGTATTTTCGGCGAATGAAGCTATCAAAATGGTGCAGATGGTAAGTAGGAATAAGAATGCCCTAAAAAATTTCGGAGCCAGGATAAATTCAACTACCAACTTTTCTAAAATCAAAGAAGCAGATATTTATATTCTCGCTGTAAGTGATGACGCTATAAAATCTGTATCAAATCAACTTACAGAGGTAAAAGGATTAGTTGTTCACACTTCGGGAAGTACTGCGTTAGAAGCTCTTTCCAATCATAAACGAAGGGGTGTTTTTTATCCGTTACAAACTTTTAGTCCGAACCAAGTAATCGATTTTAAGAACATTCCTATCTGTTTGGAAGCCCAAGAGAACCCAGATTTAAAATTGCTTCAAAGCTTGGCCAAGAAAATTTCGGATACTATTTATAACATATCTTCCGAACAGCGTAAAGCCCTTCACCTTGCAGCGATTTTCGTTAATAATTTCACCAATCATCTTTATCACATCGGAAATACGATTTGTGAAGAAAACAATTTACCATTCGGAATTCTAAATCCGTTGATAAAAGAAACCTCCATTAAAATTGAAAAACTATCACCGTATGAAGCTCAAACGGGGCCCGCACGTCGTAATGATGTAAAAACCATCAACACACATTTAGAACAATTGAAAGATTTCGAAGAAAAAGAAATCTATGCCGTATTGAGCCGGTCAATTCAAAATACTTATGGAAAAAAGCTATAAAGAATACTTGAAGGACATCGACACCTTCGTCTTTGATGTCGATGGTGTTTTTACCGACAGCACCTTGATTATTACTACCAATGGAGAGATGCTTCGTAAAATGAGTGTTAAAGATGCGTATGCCTTGAAAACGGCACTACAAAAGGGATATAGGGTCTGTATCATTTCCGGCGGAACAAATGAGGGTGTCCGTAACCGATTGAAAGCACTGGGCGTCACCGATATTTATCTCGGGGCCGAACATAAAATACATGCTTTGGAAGAATATATAGACATTTATGACATAGCTCCTTCATCAATGCTCTATATGGGCGACGATATTCCGGACATTCCACCGATGCAGACCGTTGCATTGCCAACCTGCCCGCAAAACGCCGTTCCCGAGGTAAAAGCCATTTCGAAATATGTGTCGCATAAAAATGGTGGGGAAGGCTGTGTTCGCGATGTAATTGAACAAGTATTGAAAGTACGTGGCGATTGGTTTGGTAATTTTAGCGCAGCAAACGACTGATTCATGTTACTGGACAAACTAAGAAACTTCAACCTGATTCTAGCTTCGAGCTCTCCTAGAAGACAGCAGTTCTTAAAAGAGATGGGGCTTGAATTTGAGGTCCGTTTAAAACCCGTTGAAGAAGTTTATCCCCAAAACTTAAGGGGAAGCCAGATTTGTGATTACTTAGCCCTATTGAAGGCTTCTGCTTTTGAGGGAAGTTTGTCACCAAACGAGATTTTGATTACCTCCGATACCGTTGTTTGGCATCAAGATAAATCACTCGCCAAAGCTTCGAATGCGGACGAAGCTCATGAGATGCTAAAAACAATGTCAGGTGACTGGCACGAAGTTATCACCTCAGTCTGTTTTACTACAGTCGACTCACAAAAAACGGTACATCACATTACAGAAGTAAAATTCAAAAAACTTGACGATGATGAAATCAGTTTTTATATCGACACCTTCAAGCCGTATGATAAGGCTGGGGCCTACGGTATTCAAGAATGGATAGGATTAATCGGCATCGAAGAAATAAGGGGCTCATACCCCAACGTAGTAGGGTTACCAACACACTTGGTATACCAAACGTTGACAAATATGGTGAGCTGAACGATTTTCAGTAGTTTTATAAAAAGCAATGTCATGAAAAAATGGATTAAACTTGAACTTAGCGTTCTTTTGATAGCCGTATTGCTATCGATCTTTGAATCGTGTAAGGAAGTAACAGTAGAAAATAAAAAGGATTTAGCGTTCAACGAGAAAAATGCCGTAAAAATGCCCAAGAAGGCCTTATCGGAGGCATTTAAAAAATATTGGTATGCAGGGGAAGCGGAAATCACCTCGTATAAATTACAACAGGCCCGTTATGGAGAGACACGTGATGGGGAAGCGGTACTTATATATGTAACTGAACCTTTTTTAAACGGAAAACAGGTAAAGGCGGACGGGAACAATCCCGATAACGTTCCGGTGCTGAAACTGAATTCTACCAAAAACTATTTGACGGGAATTTATCCATACTCCATAATGAGCAGCTCTTTTTACCCCGTAACTAATAACCAGCATGCCGTTAAACTTTCTTTTTCTTCGCAAGAATGGTGCGGGCAGGTATACGCGCAACTGAACAATCGAGAAAAGTTCGATGTGATGTCGCATTCCTATTTTGAAAGTGAAGCTGACCAAAATCTCAAATTGGAAAAAACCATATTAGAAAACGAACTATGGAACAAGATACGAATCGACCCAAAAGAACTTCCTGTTGGGGAATTTGAAGTGATTCCTTCTTTAGAGTATATTAGATTATCACATAAAGAGTTAAAGTCTTACAAAGCAATTTTAACGATAAGTGATAATTCCAACTTAACATCCTATGAAATTAACTATCCCGAATTGCAACGCACACTGAAAATAAACTTTACCGCTACTTTTCCCTTCAGCATCGAAAGCTGGTCGGAAACCTTCAGAAGCGGATTCGGGGAAAAGGCAAAACAAATGACTTCTACCGCAACAAGGATGAAAACCTTAAAAACCCCGTATTGGAAGCAAAACGGAAATAAGGATTTATTTTTACGCGACAGTTTAGGGTTGTAATTTTATGGAAGAATTTCTTAAAATCTATAAAAGCGAGATATTTGTCTCTTTCACGTGAATTTGAGAAAAGATAGTGGCGAACTTTTGGTCTACCCGAACAAACTTATTCATGCAAAAAGCCGTTACCCTAATCTACGACCTAGAAGAATCTCCAGACGGTGCAGAGGAAGTCTAATGTATGGCTCTATTTTCATATCGGCATAAGTTCACCTTTCCTTTTTTGTTAAAGAAGTTCTAAAAAAACGTGCCAGCCTTTTAAACTTTATATCTTTGAGAAATACCCGTTTAAAATTTCAAGCAGGTTCTACCCACTAAAACCAACACTATGCGCCATCTTTTGGTATTCTGCATTGGAATACTTTTTTGCTCAACTAGTATCTTCGCACAAAAACCCGTACAACCTTCTTCTTCCGAAATTTACCATTCGCTACAGAAATTGAATTTCTTGGGAACGGCTCTCTATATAGCAGCGCACCCAGATGATGAAAACACTAGGTTGATTTCCTATCTTTCAAATGCAGTGAAGGCCAGAACGGGCTATTTGTCACTTACTAGGGGTGATGGCGGACAAAACCTTATAGGCCCTGAGCTTAGAGAACTGTTAGGGGTTCTACGTACTCAAGAACTGTTGGGCGCACGACGTACTGATGGCGGTGAACAGCTTTTTTCAAGGGCAAACGATTTCGGATATTCCAAACATCCTGACGAAACCCTAAAAATATGGAACAAGGAGGATGTTTTAGGTGATGTTGTATGGGCCATTCGTAAGTTCAAGCCTGACGTCATTATTAATCGTTTCGACCATCGCAGCCCCGGAAGTACTCACGGCCACCATACCTCATCGGCCATGTTAAGCGTTGAGGCTTTCGATTTGGCCAATAATACGAACTCCTATCCGGAGCAATTGAAACTCTCTGGCACATGGCAGCCACAACGATTGTTTTTCAATACATCGTGGTGGTTTTACGGTAGCCAAGAAAAATTCGAAAAGGCCGACAAGTCGAATATGCTAAATCTAGATATAGGAACCTACTACCCTATTTTAGGGGTCTCCAACAACGAAATCGCGGCTCTGGCCAGTAGTCAACATTTGTGCCAAGGTTTCGGAAGGTTGTCACAACGAGGTACTGAAAATGAATATATTGAACTGTTGAAAGGTGAACTGCCGAATGATAAAAACAATGTCTTTGATGGAATCAATACATCTTGGTCTCGTATTGCTGGCGGAGAAGCAATTGGTGCCATACTCTATGATGTAGAAAACAAATTTGACTTTAAAAACCCTTCAAAACACCTTCCACAATTGTTGGAAGCCTACTCTTTACTTCAAAATATTTCTGATACCCATTGGAAAACATTGAAATCCGAAGAACTTAAGAATTTAATAGCAAATATCACAGGACTTTATCTGGAAGCATCGGCTGAAACGGCTGAAACCAATCCAGGTGATACGGTGAAAGTCAGTATTGAAGCCCTAAATCGAAGCGAAGCGAACATGGTCTTGCAATCGATACTGATTCCCTCATCCGACACTGTACTTGATTCTTCCATCCCGTTAAAGACTAACGAGAAGCAGACTTTAGAACTGACTTTAAAAGTGCCCGTAAACGTAGAGTATACAAGTCCATATTGGTTAAGCGAAAAAGGAAGTCTGGGGATGTATAAAGTTGCCGACCAACAACTTATAGGCAAACCTGAAACGCCCCGTGCCTTCCATGCGCAATTCGAAATAGATTTTGACGGAACTAGCATAACATTCGAAAGAGCGGTTATTCATCGTTATGCAAAACCTGATAAAGGAGAACTCTACCAGCCTTTCGAAGTACTGCCCGAAGCTACAGCGAAATTTAAAGATAAGGTATTGATTTTTGCCGATAAAAAATCAAAACAGATTCCAGTTACGATCAAAGCCCACGCCGATAATTTGAAAGGTACTGTTCAACTTTGCTATTCAGAAGGTTGGAAGGTCGAAATGGATACTCAACCGTTCGAGATTGCCAAAAAAGGAGACGAACAAACCATCATGTTCACCTTGGCCCCACCTGAAAATGAAGACGAAAGTTATATTTCGCCAATTTTACGGATTAACGGAAATACAGTTAGCAAAGAACTTGTGAACATTGCTTATGACCATATTCCCACCCAATCTGTGCTACTGAATTCCGAAGCCAAAGTGGTACGGCTGAACATAAAAAAGGTAGGGGAACACATCGGCTACATTGCCGGTGCCGGAGACGAAGTACCAGAGAGTTTGAGGCAGATAGGGTATAGCGTTCATACAATTTCGCCAAACTCGATTTCTAAGGCCACTTTAGAGAAGTATGACGCGGTTGTCGTCGGTATTCGCGCCTATAATGTAGTTGACGAACTCAAATTTAAACAGCGTTTTCTATTGGATTACGTCAAGAACGGAGGCAACCTTATCTTACAGTACAATACCACAGGAAGATCAGGCAAGCAATTCGAAAATATTGCTCCCTACCCGCTTGAACTCTCTCGCGACCGGGTAACGGACGAAAGCTCAGAAGTAACTATTCTAGCAAAGGACCACCCCCTGACAAACTTCCCAAATGCTATTTCCAATTCTGATTTTGAAGGTTGGGTTCAAGAGCGGGGACTTTACTTTCCCAACAAATGGTCTAAAGAATTCACTCCAATATTGTCGATGAACGATACTAGGGAAAGTGCCAAGAAAGGTAGCTTATTGGTTGCCCCCTATGGAAAAGGAAACTACATTTATACGGGCCTCAGTTTTTTCAGGGAATTACCTGCCGGAGTTCCCGGAGCTTATAAACTGTTTGCCAATATGCTTTCAATGCGTAAAAACAGTACAGATAATAAACCGCAAATAAAGGGATAAAATGCTGGACAAATTCGATTGGAAAAAAGAATACACCTTCGTATTGGTACTGAATATCGTATATGTGCTTGTTTTCGGCTACATAATGACATCCTATACATAAGATAAATGGGCAGACTCGATTGGATCATACTATCAGGCTCCTTACTATTTATAGTGGCCTATGGTGTATGGAAAACTAGAGGCAGCAAAAATGTGGTCGATTATGTTGGTGGCGGAAAAGATGCCAACTGGTGGACGATAGGCCTTTCGGTAATGGCCACGCAAGCAAGTGCAATAACTTTTTTATCCACACCAGGTCAGGCCTTTAATGATGGTATGGGCTTTGTTCAATTTTATTTTGGTCTGCCATTGGCCATGATCATCATCTGTTTGGTCTTCTTACCAATTTATCATCGGCTAAAGGTATATACGGCCTATGAGTTTCTTGAAAACCGTTTTGATCTGAAGACCCGTTCGCTTGCGGCGGTTCTTTTTTTGGTGCAAAGAGGATTAGCAGCAGGGATTACTATTTTCGCACCCTCGATTGTACTATCGGCCGTACTGGGATGGGATTTGCGTACGTTGAATGTCATTATTGGTGTTCTTGTGATAATCTATACCGTTTCAGGTGGCACCAAAGCGGTAAGTGTTACCCAAAAGCAACAGATGTTCATTATAATGACAGGTATGTTCATTACCTTTTTTTACATTTTAGGGTATTTGCCTGCCGATATCAACTTCAGCAAGGCCTTAAAAATTGCTGGAGCCAGTAATAAACTGAACATACTCGATTTTAGTTTTGATACCAAGAGCCGATATACCTTTTGGAGCGGAATTACGGGTGGACTCTTTTTAGCGTTGGCCTATTTTGGTACCGATCAAAGTCAGGTACAACGCTATCTTTCGGGAAAATCGTTGCGCGAAAGCCAGTTGGGACTTGTTTTCAATGGTATTTTTAAAATTCCAATGCAGTTTTTCATTCTTTTGGTTGGGGTAATGGTGTTTGTGTTTTATCAGTTTAATCCGTCTCCCTTGAATTTCAATCCAGCAGCAACTACGGCCGTTATGGAATCGGCTTATGCTAAAGATTATGAAATTCTTCAAAAAGGGCAGAATGAACTTGAGGAAGCAAAGAAAATAGCTCAGAACAAATTCTCGGCAGCTTTAGAACTTAAGGAATATACTGCGGTCGAAGAGGCTAAACAACAAATTATTAACCTAAATGTAAGGGACAGCACCAATCGTGCCGTAGCAAAAGCCCTTATTAAAAAAGCTAACGATGTAGTAGAGACCAATGATAAAGATTATGTCTTTATTCATTTTATACTTAACAATCTGCCGAAAGGCTTGATTGGGTTATTACTGGCCGTAATACTTTCTGCAGCGATGTCATCTACGGCATCAGAACTTAACGCGCTTGGTACGATATCGGCTTTAGATCTTTACAAAAGAAACAAAAAAGGTGATTTTACTGAAAAACACTATGTTAGGGTCACCAAAGGCTTTACCTTATTATGGGGCATTGTTGCTATTTGCATCGCAAGTATCGCAAACCTTTTCGATAACCTGATACAGTTGGTCAATATTATTGGATCTATTTTCTACGGAAATGTTCTGGGAATATTCTTATTGGCCTTCTTTTTTAAATATGTCAAGGGAAATGCAGTCTTCTTTGCCGCAATTCTGACCCAATTTATCATTTTCGGTCTCTTTTATACGCTGATATTTATCTACCCCTCAGGAGAGGAAAAATTGGGCTATCTCTGGCTTAATTTTATTGGGGCTGCCTTAATAATGGTCATTGCTTTTGCCTTTGAGGCCTTTGATCGGTTTTTGAAAAATCCACCTATTCAAACGAAACGAATATAAATTCCATCTTAGCCCATCCTTAATATCAGCAGTTGTTTTCTTAAAGAACTACCTCGAAGAGTCATCAGCATACCAGAATAAATATTTCGAGAATTTTTAGACTAAATAATTCAAAAAAAGGCTATCTCGATTTCAAGTTATGGCACGCATCATTTTATAAAAAAACCAATTTCCAAGGACATTATATAAAATACTATGGTCAATTGGCGGAAAATAAATTATGCAATTCAATACAAAACGTGGATGCTGTTGTGTCCTGTAAACTCTAATTCCTCGAGAAGACAAAGGATAAGTATTGGGAAAATCATTTTAGGTATTACTAAGCAACCCAGAATTAAAATATATTTGAGTATTGTAGATAGTCAAATAGCCTAAAAATTAGAAAATAGTGGCCGAAAATAAAAAATCATATCTATACCCTTTGGCCATAATAGGCCTTCTTTTTTTCGTTTTCGGCTTTCTGACGTGGATTAACGGCATCTTGATTCCATATTTTAAAATCTGCATGGAACTTAGCAATTTTCAAGCTACTTTGGTCGCATTTTGTGCCTATTTCGCTTATTTCGTTATGGCACTTCCTTCGGCCTATGTACTTAACCATACAGGCTATAAAAAAGGAATGGTATGGGGAATGTGCGTTATGGCGATTGGCACCTTGTTATTTATTCCTGCAGCCTATTCAAGAATGTATCCGCTTTTCTTGGGAGGACTTTTTGTAACCGCCACGGGCTTAGCATTGGTACAGACTGCTGCAAATCCATATATCGCGATTATGGGGCCTATTGAGGGTACGGCACAGCGCATCGGGTATATGGGCATTGCGAACAAAGTTGCTGGCATCGTATGCCTGTTTATATTGGGCAGTGTCTTTCTAGCCGATGCTGATAGCCTTTCTTCAAGTCTAGAGGGCTTGAACGAAGTACAAAAATCAACTGCCCTTGATACCTATGCGTTAAAAATCGTAAATCCATATATCATCATTTCAATAGTGCTCTTTGCCGTAGCTGCTCTAGTCTACTTTTCGAAACTGCCCGAAGTCGACGAAATGGCTGCTGCTACGGATAAGGACGGGAAAATTTTAAAAGACCGAAAAAGTGTTTTCGAATACCCCTATCTTGTATTGGGAGTTGTCGCACTATTCGTCGCGGGTGCTTGTGAGACCGTTCCTATTGATGGCATCATTATCTACAGCCAAGCATTGGATATTCCCATGGATACAGCGCGACATTTTAGTACGTATACCCTTTTTATAATGCTATTTGGATACTTGATCGTTTCCATATTGGTGCCTAAGTACGTTTCACAGCACCAAGCGTTGCTATTTGCCTCCATCTGGGGGCTTCTATTGACCGTTGGAACGTATTTCACCTCAGGTATCTTTAGTGTGTATTGTATGCTTTTTCTAGGTTTTAGCGCCTCTATGCTGTGGGGAACGATATGGGGGCTAGCGCTACGTGGTCTGGGCGGACATACTAAGAAGGCATCGGCTTTTATGATTATGTCATTGATAGGTGGTGGTATCGTTACGGTAATCTTTGGGGACTTATTGGATACCAACGCCAAATCTCCACAGGTTTCCGTACTGATACTGATACCTTGTTATCTATTTATTCTCTATTATTCGTTAAAGGGCTATCGCACTGATTATTGGAAAAAAAGTAATAAACCAACCGCAAATATTAGCTAATACATGTTTGCACCGTTTTTAAAGGTAAAACTTATACCATGAAAAATACAGTTTCAAATCCAACGGTTTTGTATGCCGGAGCCGCACAGACAGATATTACACCTACGAAAGGAACAATAATCGGAGTAGATTTTTTTTCCCACTATGCGCGATTTATTCACGACCCTTTATTTTCAAAAACTTTGGTTTTTAAACAAGGGCAAACCCTATTTGCCCTCGTAATGGTAGATATCTGTATTATGCCATCGGATTTTCTAAGTCTAGTAAAATACAAAATTAAAGATGCTACGGGTATAAATACGGAAAATATAACCTTAACCTGTACACATACACATGGTGCGGGCAACGTCGCAGGACTTCTTGGTGGCGCAGTAGATATTGCCTATCGAAACTTACTCCCAAATTTAATCGTAGCATCGGTCGTAGATGCTCTAAAAAAAATAAAGCCTGCAAAAATTGCTTCGGGCAGTGCCGATTTAACCGGATACCAAGTGTGCAGAAGATATCTAATGAAAGATGGATTTAAAGCCATGAATCCGGTTACGCAAAAATTGGATGTTATCAAGACCAATCCCTTCGGGGCAGAGAATCAAATCGTTACTCCTGCCGCACCAGTGGATTCCGAGGTGTGCTTTCTTGCGGTAAAGGGACTCGACGACAGTTGGATATCCGTTCTAGGCAACTATAGTTCACATTATGCCGGAGATTGGGACGTAGATACCATTACAGCTGATTTTTATGGAACTTTTACCAAACACCTGACTCAAAAACTTGGAGCCAACGAAGATTTTATTGGGATTATGAGCTACGGTACCGGTGCGGATATAAATACTTGGGACTTCCAGAATCCCAACAAATTTCCCAAAGAAGAATTCGCGAAGACCGAAATGATGGGACGAGATCTTGCTGCTGTCATTTATGATGAAATAGAGAACCTCGCTTGGAATAGAAATGCCGTGTTACAGATTGCTTATGATGAGCTGGAACTCAACATAAGAAAACCGGATACCGAACAATTACAGCTGGCAGAAGAGAAATTATCCGCCAACAAATTTGAAAATCTAGAGATAGACGAACATGGAGTCGCCATGGTCTACGCCAGGGAACAACTGCTCTTGAACGAATACCCAGAAACACATATCTCGGCAGTACAAGCTGTGAAAATCGGTAATCAAATCATAGGGGCATTAGGTGGGGAAATATTTACCGAAACCGGCCTATGGCTAAAAAAAAACCTTCAAGGGCATAACTATTTTACAATTTGTTTGGCCAACACCTATGATGGGTATGTACCTCCCGCCCATGAACTGGATAATGGAGGTTATGAAACCTGGCGTGCAAGAAGTAGTTTCTTAGAAAGGACGGCTGAAAATAAAATTAAATGTACCCTCCTAAAACTCATTAAAAATATATAGTCTAATGCTAAGAGTAAGTCGGTTATTTATCTATCCTATAAAATCTTTGGCAGGCATCTCCCTTGATTATGCCGAAGTAACCGCCAAAGGTTTTAAGAATGACAGAAGGTTTATGCTCGTAGATGAAAATAATCGCTTCTTGACGATACGCGAGTTTCCTAAAATGACCCGTTTGAAGCCAAAACTGGAAGAAGATGGGCTTACCGTAATTTCTTTGGATACTGAAATGGAAAATCTATTTATCCCATACCATGCTCTAAATGAGAAACCGGAGAAAGTGGTTATCTGGAATGCAGAAGTAGAGGCACAAAACATATCGCACAATATTGATTCCTGGTTTAGCGACGTTTTGGGTGCATCGGTAAAATTAGTTTACATGCCGCAAATGAGTATGCGTCCGGTGGATACGACTTCAGGCTATAAACCTACAGGAAAATTTGTTTCCTTTGCAGATGCCTATCCCTTTATGATGTTGGGTGAAGCTTCCCTTACTGATTTGAACGAGCGGCATAAAGCAGTTCAAAAATTCACGGTTCACCGCTTTCGCCCAAATATTGTTTTTTCAGGAGGGTATCCCAATCAAGAAGACGAAATCGAATGGTTTTCTATAAAAGGGATAGCGTTTCAAGGTCTTGAAAATTGTGCGCGATGCACAGTGACTACTGTAGATCCACAAACGGGTATTTTCGATGCAAGTAGCGAACCTTTGGCGACACTTTCAAAATACAGGTTAAAGGACAGAAAAATCTATTTTGGACGCAATCTCGTGTATTCAGGTGCCGGAAAGGTTCATGTCGGAGATATTCTTGAATTTGGTGTCTCTACCAAAGACGGCACTGGCAATTAACAAATGAATTTTGTAGTAAGAGTTTTTGAATTCAATTTTCGACCGGAGAGTCCGATTACGAGGGATACAAAGGCATATAACCGGTAAAACCTGTGATTTTCCAAATACCATTGACCTTTTGGCAGCGATACAAGGTCTGCCAATCGGTAGGTATTTCTCCGCCGTCCTTCTTTTTGAAGGGGCCACTAAATTTTTTATGCAGCAAGGCAACATCCTCGCGTATCTCAATATCTTGCATTTCAGTTACCCTGTGAAAAGCATCTTCTTTATCCTCGGTCAGTTCCATTTTTGAAAAATCATGGGCCTGTGACAACCATTCCTTTTTATAAGCTTCCAGGTTCGGGTATTTAAGTTGCCACATATCTACATTGTGGTGTTTTCCCGCATCAATACCCATGAATCCTTCTGAGACAAAATCATTCGCGACCATATCCCAGTCTTGCGAAACAAAGGCTTTGGTATCTCTATTTACAAGCATTTCCCAAAGATAATGTCTATCGGTATCGCTAAGGAGAAATGGATTCTTTTTCATGGTATCATTAATTTTTATCTTGAATAAAGCTATTAGCATGTAATAAATTGGTCAACCCGGCATCAACAATGATTGTTTGACCGGTAATGGACCTAGCCAAATCGGACAATAGGAACACGGTGGTATTCCCACAATCGCGTGCATTTATTGCGTGCCGTAGGCTTTGGTAGTCATTTTTTTGTTCTTCGAAAAAGTTTTCGGGATTATCTGTCCATGAAGCGGCAGCATCCCAATTTTGTTTTGAATCGACATAACCTGGGGCGATTGCATTACAACGTATTCCAAGTTCACCTAGTTCAATTGACATGCCGCGGGTAAGCCCTTCGACTGCCGCCTTGGCACTGGCATAAATAGCGTATTTTGAAAGGGTTTCATGAGCATGCACGGAGGATATATTAACGATATGGCCCTTTAAATCATTACTGACCAGTTGATTGACGAAGGCCTTCGCCATCATCCAAACGCCTTTGACATCGATATTGTAAAGATGTTCGAATTCCGATTGCTCCGCAAGATGTGCTTCTCTACGAAGACCGACCCCAGCATTGTTGATCAAGCCATGTACGGTACCATGTTCTTTTTCGATTAGAGTAAAAATTCGTTCCACATCTTTCGGGTCGCTTATATCACCCGGTATGGGGAAGGCATTTGGATATTTTTTAGCGGCCGTTTTTGCTCTCTCAAAGTTTATGTCGTTGAGCAAGATATGCCCCCCGCATGCCGCGATAGCTTGACAAACACCCACGCCCACGCCTGTTCCTGCTCCACCGGTAACCAAGTATCTTTTATCGCTTAAATCTATTTGTAGCATTGCCCTTTAACGTTATTGAAATGTAAAAATTTATAATTAAAAAACTCAGTATGTAGCGCGACCCCCTGATATATCAAAGATAAAACCAGTGTTAAATGTCGCTTCGTTGGACACTATCCAACAGACCAAGGCAGCGACCTCCTCAACGGTACCTAATCGCCCCATGGGAATTTTAGCGGTCATATATTTTAACATTTCAGGGTCGGTATCTTTATTCATCGGTGTTGCAATTACGGCAGGTGCCAGGCCATTTACCGTAATTCCAGTATCGGCATATTCTTTGCCCACACCCTTTACTAAGCCCATAAGCCCCGCCTTACTTGCCGTATAGCCAACCATACCGGGGTTTCCTTCCTTGCCGCCAATGGACGCGATATGCAATATTCTTCCATAATTTTGCTGGATCATTTGCGGCAACACGGCCTTGGTTACGTTGAAGGCCCCGTTCAGATTAATATCCACTGTTTTTTGAAAATCCTTCAAACTATAATTTTCGATCTTTGTAGCAGTCGGCCCCACAATTCCAGCACTATTGACCAGTATATCTAATCTACCATGTAATTTGATAATTTTTTGAACAGTTTCTTTCAAATGCTTCTCGTCAGTAATATCTACAGCAAAAATATGTTGAACCACGTTTTGCTCGATTAACTCCTCCAATTCGCTTTTTAAGACATCTAAAACACATACTCGCGCCCCTTCACGAACTAAACGCTCAACAATGGCTCGACCGATACCTCGGGCCCCTCCGATAATTAGTGCTACTTGGTCTTCAAATCTTTTCATGCGTTCATTTTTTAAATGTTTTTTAGATGAATTTTTCACGCTCAAATTTTTCGAGATACTGTTTTAAGCTGTTAGCTTACGCTCCAGTTTCTTTCTATAGGCCGTGGGCGTGCATTCATTTATCGATTTAAAGTGTCTATTGAAATTGGAGAGGTTTTCAAATCCAGATTCGTAGGCAACTTGGGATACGTTGCGCATAGGGTCCGCCAACAAACGACAGGCATAACCGATACGCAATTTCAGCAAATAACTCTTAAAAGGCATCCGATAGGTCTTTTTAAACGCTAAAAAGAATTGGGTATTCGACATATTTGCAATTTCGAGAACATCCTTTAATTTGATATCCTCTTTAAAATTCTTTAAGATAAATTCAACTACATCGTGCAAGGGGCCACTATTTGACGTCTCATTGGTGACATGAAAAGCAGGACTACAAATAAACTGATACTCTTCGGTACTCGCTAAAACTTCTAAAATTGAAAATAGCGCATAGAGTCGTTCAGTAGGGTTCATTAACTGCATAGCACTAATGATAGCTATGAGCTTATTTTTTGTTTCTCCAAAAAATTTACATCCTCTAAAAGTTTTCGAAAAAAAAGTTGAAAGGCCTCGGTTTTCAGGTAACTGTAAAAAAGGTTTTCCTAAAAATTCTCCTAAAAATTGAATTACGTATCCCTTACCGGTAAATATACCATCTGAATTACTATGTGAGCTATCACAGCGCCATACATGAGGTAAATAAGAACCCAAAAACACAAGGTCGTTTTTTTTAAATTCGCTAATATTATCTCCCACTATGCGAACCCCGCTGCCCTTTTTGATGTACACCAACTCAAACTCCGGATGGTGATGATAAATACCAAAATCTTTTTCCTCAACATGATAGATAAAAGATTGATTGGACTCTTTGAACAATCGGATTTCAGTAGTTTCCATTGGGGTAATATAGCAATATTGATACTCTTCTTCGTGTTTTGTGATCGATTTACCTTTTACTAGAACCTAAATATAATTATTAGTATTAGAAAATCAGTTTTTGATATTATTAAAATTACTAGAATTAAAATAAATTTGAGAAAAAAGTCTTTATTTTATGGCATTATCAAGAAAACAGAACTTCATTGTTTTATTCACAAAGATTTAGAACCTCATGGAAAAAATAAAAATCACCCACCCGCAACGCGACCCGAATTTTGTTACAGGGGCTTACTCAGATGGTGTAGCCTACAACGGAATGCTTTTTTTAAGCGGACAGGCATCTGTAGATTTCGCTTCTAGCAAATTTGTTCTCGGCAGTGTGGAAGAAGAGACCAGCAGAACCTTAGATAATATAAAGGCTATCGTAGAAGCCGCTGGCGGCACCATGGATGATGCTCTAAAAAGCACTGTCCATCTAAAGGATATAGCCGATTTTGATAAGTTCAACGCAGTATATGCTACCTATTTTAGTGGGATAAAACCAGCACGTACGACAGTTCAGTCAGTACTGGGTGAAAACATAAAAGTAGAGATAGATATAGTTTTTAAACTACCCAAAGGCTGATGCTCGCAAGTAAAGCAACATATCGTATTCATGACGCTTCCGCAATAGATTCGCCTGCTCTTTTGGTATTTCCCGAGATAGTAGGAGAGAATATTGACAATGCCCTAAACATGGTTCTCGATTCGCCTACCACATTACTTCGGCCTCACATCAAAACGGTAAAATGTTTAGAAGTGGTATGGTTGGCTATGGCGAAAGGTATAGACCGTTTCAAATGCAGTACTATCGCCGAAGCGGAACTTTTAGGAATGGCCGGTGCAAAAGATGTATTGTTATGTTACCAACTTTCGGAAACGAAGGCAAAGCGTTTTGCAGAGTTACGGCAAAAATACCCAAAAACTCTCTTTTCTACGCTGGTAGACAACAGGCAATCGGCGATTATGCTCTCCAGTTTTTTTCAAAAACATCCCATAGCTGTTTTTATCGATATTAATGTAGGTATGGACCGCACAGGGATAAAGACCAATAAAGCTTTTGAATTTGTTACCGAACTCAATGAATTAAAAGCACTGGATATAAAGGGTTTACATGCCTATGATGGTCATGTTCACGCATCTGAAGTAAAAACCAGAAAGCACGAAACGGATGCTATTTTTTATGAAGTGAGTTCATTAAGGAAACAAGTCGAAGCCCTTTTAGATAAAAAGCTGGTTCTGGTCATAGGTGGCTCTCCTTCTTTTCCATTCTACGCGAAACAAGAGGGGGTCGAATGTAGTCCGGGTACATTTTTTTTCTGGGATGCCGGCTATGGCTCTTCTTTTTGTGAATTGCCCTTTACCCCTGCTGCAACAATTCTGACGCGAATCATTTCTATTATAGACAACAAAACTATGTGTTTCGATTTGGGCACAAAAGCAACTGCATCTGACCCACCTCAGCCTCGGGTCGATATTTTGGGGTTAGAAAATGGTGTTATCATCGACCAATTTGAAGAGCATTTGGTGGTATCAGTCCCTGATACGTCCGAATACCACATAGGAGAACCTTTTTTGGCCATTCCTTATCATATATGCCCCACGGTCAATTTATACGAAGAACTTACCATTATTGAAAACGGGGAAATTTCCGGTGTATGGCAAGTACTGGCAAGAAAGCGGAAAATAACTATTTGAAGATGCAGGAAATAAAAATACAGCTCGATCACAGAAAATCCGCCGCATTGCTCGAACGCTCTAAAAAGGTTTTGGCAGGTGGTGTCTCTTCTGAGTTTCGGAAGTTCAATCACCCTCATGCGTTATTCTATGAGCGCGCAGAAGGTGTTTACACCTATGATGTAGATGGTAATAAATATCTCGATTTTACCTTGAGCCAAGGCCCTATGATTGTAGGTCATTCCCATCCGCATGTGCTAAAGCGCATACGCGAATATTCCGAAAAAGGCCAACTCTTTGCAGGTCAGCATATTTTAGAAGTAGAATTAGCAGAGAAATTGAATAAATATATTCCTTCAGCGGAATTGATGCGGTTTTGCTTAGATGGGTCGACTGCTGTACAGACAGCGCTGCGTGTGGCTCGGGCAAAGACCGGACGCAATAAATTTATACGCTTCGAAGGCCATTATCACGGTTGGTTGGACAATGTTTCATGGGGATTGACTTTGGACGAAGAAAAAATGGGCACGAGGGAAAATCCGACCCCCTTACCCTGGACTTCCGGAATCGCCGATGGTGCAAAACAAGAATTTCTCATACTCCCGTGGAACGATCTGGAACTCGTCAAAAAGACCATGGCTGAAAACTACAACGAGATTGCAGCCATTATTACAGAACCCATCATGTGCAACAGCGGTTGTATTTTACCAGAGGAAGGTTTTCTTCAAGGTTTACGGGAAATCTGTACGCAATATAGTTCTGCCTTAATTTTCGATGAAGTCATCACAGGCTTTCGAACCGGGTTGGGTGGTGCCCAAAAACACTTTAATGTCACCCCTGATCTTTCCGTATTCGCAAAAGCGCTGGCAAGTGGATATCCTATTTCGGCCATTGTGGGGAAAAAAGAATGGATGCATGTGGTAGCGGAAGGAAAGGTAATTCACGCAGGTACAATGAACTCCGCCTGCCCACTAATAGCAGCAGCATTAGGAACCATTGAAGTTTTAGAACAAGAAGGCACTCATGAGCGTATTTACGCCCTTGGCCATCGATTGATGGAAGGATTACGAAAAGTGGCCGAAGAAGCCGGGCAAAACCTTTTAGTACAAGGGTTAGGCCCTATGTTTCATACCGGCTTTGCAACGGTAGACAAGGTAAAGGAGTATAGGGAATTAAGTGCTTATGAGCAGCCCAAATCGAAAATGTTTATTCAAGGCATGCAACAACGGGGTGTTCGAATTATCGGAAGAGGTATATGGTACATAAGCGCTGTTCATGAAGAAGAACATATTGATCATGCCTTAGCAATGGCAAGAGAAACGCTATTGGAGTTGAAATAGAAAACCCGTAAAATGCAACGAACACAACGCAACAAAACCAAGTACCTATGGAACTAAAAAATAACTCGACCGTCGGAATAGTCGGTCTTGGTCTAATGGGTGGCAGTATTGCAGCAGCTTTGTTGACAAGCGGTCAAAAAGTTGTGGCCGTTGCACCTATAGTTTCCGATATAGACAAGGCCGCGCCCAATCGCATCAGGCATTATTTAGAAGAATGTCTACGAGAAGGGCTAACCACGAAAACACCTGATGAACTATCGGTAAATATTACCTACACTTTGGATTACAACGAACTCAAGAAATGTTGGTTGGTCATGGAATGTGTTTTTGAAAACCTTGCGATAAAGCAAGAGGTCTATAAAAAAATAGAAGCATGCGTATCCGATGAAGTAATCATTACATCGAACACCTCGGCAATGCCCATAAGCATATTACAGAACCATTGCAAGGTGCCAGAACGTTTTTTCGGGATGCATTGGGCCGAACCCTCTTATACTTCCAATTTTTTAGAAATCATATGCGGAGAAAAAAGTCCGGTTGAAATTGGAGAACAATTATGTGTCATTGCCAAACAATGGGGCAAAGAACCCACATTGGTACGTAAGGATATAAGGGGCTTTATCACCAATAGAATTATGTACGCCATGTATCGGGAAGCTTTTAACTTGGTTGAAAATGGTTATGCCACGATTGTCGATGTCGATAATGCCTGTAAGAACGATGGTGGCAGATGGATGGCCTTCTGCGGCCTTTTTCGCTATATGGATTTAACAGGCCTTAAGGCCTATCATGCAGTGATGAAAGACTTGTTTCCCGAATTGAGTAATCAGACTACGGTGCCAAAGCTTATCGACGATATTGCGAAAGCAGGTGGCAACGGTATTTCTAATGGAAAAGGCTTTTACGACTACACCCCTGAAGAAGCAAAAAAATGGGAAGAGACATTTGAAGAATTCTCATTCGATCTCCATCGCTTATCCTCCAAATACACCGAGAAAGTCGCTAATATATCTTCAGCAAAAACACTAAAATGAAAAAATCACCAACCGTACCTTTTATTATCGATGGCCACTTAGATTTGGCCACTAATGCCATGACCATGAACCGTGATTTGACCCAAACGGTGGAAGAAATCAGGGAAAAGGAACGTGATTTGGGTTGGAAAGATTTTCAAGACCGTGGTCAGGGAACTGTGGCACTACCCGAACTGCGCGAAGGAAATATTGGACTAGTGCTAGCTACCATGATTTCTCGGTACTCCGAAAACGGTAGTCCTTTGCACACGATGGCCCTCCAAGGTTGGCATTCGACCCAACAGGCGTTTGCTCATGCCCAATGTCAATTGGCGTGGTACCATGAAATGGAAGCTGTGGGCGAGATGGTCCAAATTACTACAAAAGATGGATTAGCAGCACATTTCAATAGGTGGTCTGAAAATACAGATAGTTTACATAAAAAGCCGGTAGGTTATATTCTAGCGCTCGAAGGAGCCGATTCAATAGTCAATCTTGATTATCTGCACACTTACCATGAACAGGGACTCCGTTCCATCGGAATTTCACATTTCGGTCCTGGTAGATATGCAGCAGGGACGCATTCGGACGGTAGCGGGCTAACGGCAATTGGAAAAGATTTGCTAAAAGAGATGAATCAACTATCAATTCAATTAGATTTGACCCATCTCACGGATAAGGGCTTTTTCGAAGCCTTGGATATTTTTCAAGGTTCTGTTATCGCAAGCCATCAAAATTGTAGAAGTATCGTACCGGGGGAACGCCAATTTTCCGATGATCAAATAAGGTGTATTTTAGAAAGGGACGGTATGCTAGGTGGTGCCTTGGATACTTGGATGTTGTACCCCGATTTTAAATTGGGAAAAGACAACCCCAAAGAATGCGACATCCGAATGGAACATCTGGTGGATCATTTCGACCATATCTGTCAAATGGCAGGTAATAGCAAACATGTTGGTTTCGGTAGTGACCTAGATGGTCTTTTCGGTTTGGAACAAACGCCCCACGATATGAATACGATCACCGACTTACAAAAATTCGATACTATTCTAGATAACCGGGGATACACGCAAAAGGACAGGGATAACCTTTTTTGTGGAAATTGGATACGAACTTTAAACCGCATATTAACATGAAAAAGGAAATTTCAAAAAAACTCGCAAAATTCTGTGGCGCAGTACTTGTTTTTTTAGTATTAGCCCTTATACTTCAGTCATACCAAAAAAACAGTTCAATAGCTGATCAACCAAAATCAGAACTCAAAATTGGTTATGCCGAAGTGAATTACACACCTAGGATAGGCCTTGATTTAGTGGGCAATTATCGTGGGGATGATTACGCAGCCCGTGGTATTCATGATTCACTATATGGTAAAGCAATGGTGGCGGAAGGTAGCAATGGAAAAAAAACAGCAATCCTTTCCGTGGATATTTGCAATATTCCGGTAGAATCGATAGATATGATGCGTGAATACGTACAATCCGCCTCCGATATCATAGCCGAAGACATTTTGATACACGCAACCCATACCCATAGCGGCCCTAAGTCGAATTTAGAGGCGCCGGAAGCAAAGAATTATTTGCAAAAAGCCGCCAATGCAATTCTTGAAGCGAACAAAAATCTTACACCTGCAGAACTTATGGTCGGGCGTACTACCGAAGATAGAGTTTCGCATAACAGAAGATTGAAAGCTATAGATGGTACGACCCATATGGTATGGGAGAAGTTTGAGCCAGGCTTTATCGAAAAACCATTGGGTGGCAAAGATGCCGAACTGATTACCGTAAGCATTGAACAAAACGGGGAAACCACTGGTACTTTGGTCAATTTCGGTTGCCACCCGACCACGCTTACCGGAAACAATTGGTTGTATTCAGCCGATTATCCGGGTTATTTAACAGAATCGGTGCAGAAAGCGAAAGGGAAAGATTTCGGAGTGCTCTTTTTAAACGCCCCATCAGGAAATATCACGCAGGTAGACCATAAAGTAGGCTTTTTAGATACCTTCCAAGAATGTCAGCGTATAGGTTATCTATTGGGCGTCGCGGTTTTGGAGGCCATGAAGAATCCTGAACCGGCTACTGGAAATGGAAGTATAAAAATTTCAAGAGAAGAGGTTCCAATAAAAAAAATGACCATCACCGAAGAACAGCACGAGTGGGCAAAAAAAGTGATGAAAAAAGTCGAGAAAGAAGGAATGCCAGAATTACAACCCGATGGTATTCCTGATGAACTCTATGCAAAAAAATGGATGGATATGTACCCCATACAAAATGAGGTAGATAATCTCGAAGTTATGGTCATTCAGATAGGTGACGTGGCCATAGTTGGCCTTCCTGGAGAAATTTTCAATGAATTCGGTATCTATATCAAAGAAAATTCTCCGTACAAAAATACCTTAGTGGTCGGTTTGGCCAATGGCGATTATGATTATTTTCCGACTGAAATTTCTTTTAGCCAAGGCCCGGAAGGATTTAAGCCGATGATCAAGGGGTACGAGACCACCCCAGGAACCACATCTTATGATAAAGGCTCCGGTGAGAAGCTAGCGGCATCCGCGGTTGTTCAGTTGAAGGAATTATTTCGTAAAAATAAAGGATAATACCGGCACAAAATTTATTCTTTAAAACTCCTGGTACCATTTAAAAAATTGAAACACAATTTTTTAGCCCTTCTTTTTTAAAGTATCAATATTTCTTTCCTACAAAAACTTAGTTTTAGTTGCTTTTTATTTTATATCTCTATATTTGAGGCTATAATTTCCTATTTACCTTTCAGATTGATTAAACCAAACCCGGAATTAGTATAAATACTTAATGAATAAGAAAAAACACACCATAAAAGATGTTGCACGCTTGGCTGGTGTTTCTAAGGGCACTGTAGATCGTGTATTACACAAACGTGGAAGGGTCTCAAAAGAGGCTCTTGCCAAAGTAGAAAATGTTCTTAAGGAAATTGAATACCTCCCAAACCCGATAGCCAGAAACTTAAAGAAGAATAAAATTTATAGGATATGTGTTTTAATTCCCGATTCACTTATAGACCCTTATTGGATTCCTGCACATCAAGGTATTAAAGATGCAAGTAAAGAATTCAGACCATTTGGGGTCATTGTGGATAAATATCTTTATCATCCTCATGAAAAATCGGCATTTATTGAAAGATCTCACGAAGCGATGTTGTCTGAACCCGATGTTTTATTAATGGCCCCTCTTTTTCAAAAAGAATCGTTACGTGTTTTAAAGAAGTGCCATGAGGAAAACATCAGAGTGGCGTTATTCAACAATTACATAGATACGGTTAACCCTGAAATCTTTGTAGGCCAAGACCTTCACCAAAGTGGTAAGGTTGCTGGTGGGCTAATCGATAAAATGGTAGGTGTCAATGCACAGATAGCAATCATTCATATCAATATGGAGGCGCATATGCAGTTGAAGGAAAATGGGTTTAGGGCTTATTTTGATAAAAAAAATGGGAATCAAAAGTTTTTAGAGGTGCAAAATTTCAAAACTGGTGATATTTCGCAATTTAACAAAGATGTCTCCTCATTTTTAGATCGGCATCCAAAAATTAGTGCCATATTCATAACAAACTCTAAAGCCCACCTAATGGTGAAAGCTCTAAAACAGTACAATTATAAGGGTTTTGTTGTGGGTTATGATTTGTTGAAAGAGAACATTGACTTTTTGAAAAAAGGTAAAATCGACTTCTTAATACATCAAAAACCCAAAAGCCAGGCCTATCTTGGTACAGCGTATTTTGCCGAATACTTCCTTTTCGGAAAAAAAGTGCCTCAACAAAAACTTTTGCCAATTGACATTATTACCTCTGAAAATGTCGACTATTATTTGGAATAGTCTAGCTGTGGGAAAAGCTTCTAGTATTTAATAATAAAATTACTTTGGTTCGCAATATCATAGTATGTGCTCGAACACATTTAACGTTCAACCATTTGTGTAATAAGAAAAGATAGTCTAAATTCACATATTATTAACAAAGTGTTTAACTAACTCTATTATCTTAAAACTAACATTATGACTAAAAAATTGCTTTTATTTTTTGTGCTATTAGTGGGGGCCTTGCCTTTGTTAGCGCAAAACAAAACAGTGACCGGTACGGTTACGAGTACTTCAGACGGGGGTCCCCTACCGGGTGTTAACGTCTTGGTACAAGGTACCACAACCGGAACCCAGACCGATTTTGATGGGAATTATACCATTGAAGCTTCAGAAGGTGACCTTTTAATGTTTTCATATATTGGCACAAAAAGCCAGAGGATTGCTGTAGGCGCGTCTAGCACTATGGACGTGGCCATGGAAGAAGATGCGAGCCAACTCGATGAAGTGGTGGTAACTGCACTTGGTTTGGAGAGGTCAGAAAAATCATTGACTTATGCCAACCAACAGGTCGATACTGACGAGTTAACGAAAGCACGTTCGATAAACGTTCTGGAAGGCTTAACTGGTAAGGTTGCCGGTGTTTCGGTAACTAGATCCGCTTCGGGTGTTGGTGGTGCTGTCAAGGTAAATATGAGGGGTAATAGATCTATTGATGGAAGTAGCCAACCCTTATATGTGGTAGATGGTATCTTGCTCGATGGTGATATCAATAACATTAGCCCAGACGATATTCAAGAAATTTCGGTATTAAGAGGTGCGAACGCAGCAGCGCTTTATGGTAGTAGGGCCGCGAACGGTGCTATTATTGTTACCACGAAATCTGGTAAAGGTGCAGCCGAAGGTGTTACGGCATCACTTGGCTTCACATCAACCATATCAAGCCCTATTCATTTGCTTGACTTTCAGGATGAATATGGTCAAGGTGCTGGAGGAACATATGCAGAAGCTGCTACAACTTCTTGGGGACCACGTTTTGATGGCACTCAAAGAGCCCATTGGTCCAATGACCCAACCTATCCTGATTTTGGAGGTACTTATGCCTATGAGGCACAACCCAACAATATCAAAGACTTTTTTCGACTTGGTCATGAGTTGGCGACCAATTTGGGAGTTAACATGAAATCTGAAAAATCTAATGTGTTTTTGGGGTATACCTTCACTGATGCTGGAGGTATTGTACCTGGGAACAATTTGAAACGACATAGTCTTTCCACTAGAATAAATTCGCAAATCACCGACAAATTATCGGTAGATGCCAAACTCAATTATATACGTGACGACTTCTCAAATGTTCTTGATAC